>CAZXQZ010000054.1:0-21794 GCA_964642445.1 uncultured Anaerolineae bacterium | reverse complement strand
CGCTGCGTGAATATGCCCAGGCCGTCTACACCGCCTTCGACGCCAGTGTCGCCACCCTCTCCGACAGCGACCTGGCCACCCCCCTCGACATGACCGCCGTCGGCCTTGGGCAGCAAACGATCGGCTCGTTTCTTACCACCCTCCTCATCCACGCCGCCGCCCACACCGGCGAAATTTCCGTGGCCAAGGGTCTGCAGGGGCTGCAAGGCTACCCGTTCTAAATCCCAAGCCTCCGCTCCCGCGAGCCGCCGCCAGTAATGGCGGCGCTTGCGGCCCATCCGTTCAATCCGTTCCCCACACGGCCCAACGAATGAGGACAACGAATGAACCAATCGCACACCGCCGCCCGAATCCGTTCAATCCGTTCCCCCCTACTCCGTACTCCGTACTCCCTACTCCCTCCGCTCTCACCGCACCATCGTCACCGAAAGCGCATTGGCCATCGCAAACGACACCATACGCGAGTGCCCGTCGACGTCCACCAGCAGCGGTTCCTCGAAGGGCGATCGCTCCAGCACGCGTACCTGCGCACCGGGGTAGAGACCCAGCTCACCCAGGTAGCGCAGCCGGGCACTGTCCTGGATGTGCACGCGGCTGACGATGGCCAGCTGACCTGGCTCGAGCTCACTCAGCAGTCCATCGGCGGCCTGGTCGCTCAGGGCACCTTCTTTGCTTGGAATCGGATCCCCGTGCGGATCGACGGTGGGATAACCGAGCTTACGCGCAATGGCATCTTCGACCTCTTCGCTGAGAACGTGTTCCAGGCGCTCCGCCTCGGCATGGACCTTGTCCCAGGGCATGTCGAGGATCTCGTGCAGGAACAGTTCGATCAAGCGGTGGTGGCGTACGGTCTCCAGGGCCGCGCGTTCACCGTCGGGCGTCAGGCGCACGTCGTGGTAGCGGCTGTATTCGATCAAGCCGGCCTCGGCCAACCGCTGCACCATGTTGGTGGCGGAGGCCGGTGCAACTCCGAGCGCCTGCGCAATGGCCGAGTTCGTGGCCGCCTGCCCGCGGCTGTGCAGCAGGTAAATGGTCTTGAGATAGTCTTGATGCGCGGGTGAGATATCCGTCGTTTGCATACACTAATGCCTTTTTTAGGATAGACTAATGTTAACAGCCTTTTGGGCAGCTGTCAAAACCCATTCAATCTGGAGATGCGAGCGCCACCATGAAAACCGAATCCATCGAGACCGTGATCATCGGCGGTGGCCAGGCTGGCCTGGCCACGAGTTACTGGCTCACCCAATTTGGGCACGAACACGTGGTTCTGGAAAAATCACTGCATGCCGGCCACGCCTGGCGTCAGCGTTGGGACAGTTTCACCCTGGTGACACCCAACTGGACGTTTCGCCTGCCCGGCGCCGAATACGGTGGTCCTGAACCCGAAGGGTTCATGCCGCGCGACCAGGTTGTCGCCGTCTTCGAGCGCTACGTCACCGATCAAAGCCTGCCTGTGCAGTTTGGCGTGGCAGTGACGGCCGTCGAGCCGGCGACCGGCGCACCGGGTTACCTGGTGCGTACATCCACCACGACCTATCGTGCGCACCACGTCGTCATTGCGACCGGCCTCTACCAGCGGGCCAGGATTCCACCCTATGCGGCTGCGCTGCCCGCCCACGTGGCCCAACTGCATTCGGAACAGTACCGCAGCCCCGCCGGCCTGCCACCCGGCGCCGTCCTGGTCGTCGGCAGCGGCCAGTCGGGCTGCCAGATTGCCAAAGAGCTGAACGACAGCGGACGACCCGTCTTCTTGTGCGTGGGTGGTGCCGGCCGCGCCCCGCGACGCTATCGTGGCAAGGACACCTACACCTGGCTGGCGCTGGCCGGCTTTTTCGACCGCACACCCGATAAGCTGCCCTCACCCATGGCGCGTTTTGCCGCCAATCCTCACGTCTCCGGCGCCGGCGGTGGGCACGATCTTAACCTGCACCGCTTTGCGCGCGACGGCATTACGCTCTTGGGCCACCTGCGCGGCGCAGCTGATGGTGCTATCGGTCTGGCGCCAGATCTGCACGAGAATCTGACCAAGGCCGACCAGGTGGAAACAATGCTGCTCGGTATGATCGACGCGTACATCGAACGCCAGGGACTGGAGGCACCCGGTGACCGACCGCCGGTGCTGCGCGATGGCTTCACGCAGCCGATCGTTACCGAACTCGACGTCGCCCAGGCCGGTATCACGTCGATCATCTGGGCCGCCGGGTATGATTTTGATTTCAAACTGGTTGCGCTGCCGGTGGTCGACAATGCGGGATTTCCAGTACAGACGCGCGGGGTCAGCCATTTTCCAGGTCTTTTTTTCGTCGGTCTGCCCTGGCTGCACACCCAGAAATCAGGCCTGCTCATGGGGGTGGGCGAGGATGCCGCCTACATTGCCCAACGCATTCATAACGCCAGGACCGCGTGACTGAACTCGTGAATCGAGTGCCGCGCCTTTCGATGCCAGGCCGTTTGGGTTTTTCGCCGCCGGCAGCGGTGATGAACCCGAACGGTCTATCTGCGTGCATGGGCGATTTGACAAATCCCCAGGCGTGTGATATTATTTCAACATTGAATGATTTGACGTAGATTGAGTTTAGGAAATGCCAACCCATTACGCCGGTTCATCAGAAGAAGTACGTGCGCTGAATACCTGGATCAAGTTCACCCGGGCCGAGGAATCGGTGAATGCCCGCATCTGGCGTCGCGGTACCATCGAGGACCTGACACCAACGCAGTTTGCGGTCCTCGAAGCACTGCACCACCTGGGGCCGATGTGCCAGCGCGCCATCGGGGACAAAATTCTCAAGAGCAGCGGTAACATCACGTTGGTGATCGACAACCTCAACAAACGTGGCTTCGTGCGGCGCGATCAGGACCCCGACGACCGGCGGATGGAAATCGTATCGCTGACCCCGACCGGCGAAGCCGTGATCGCCCGCATCATGCCGCAGCACGTGGCAGCGATCGTCGATGAGATGAACGTGCTGACTCCTGAGGAACAAGAGACGTTCGCCGGGCTGTGTGTGCGCCTGGGCAAACATCAAACCAGAGGAGAAGACAACCCTGACTGATCACCTGACTCTTTTTTTGACCCAATCGTTCGATGTTAAGAGATCGTTACTCAAAATATTTGACATAGAGAAAGGATTTACACCATGAAGTGGACACTGGATGCTTCCCATTCCGAGATCAACTTTACCGTTCGGCACATGATGATTTCCAATGTGCGCGGCCGTTTCGAGAAGTTCGACGTCGATCTAACGTTGGATCCTGACAACCCGGCGACCAGCCAGGTCGTGGCCACCATCGATGCCGGCAGCATCAGCACCAAGGATGAAAAGCGCGACGCCCACCTGCGTTCGCCCGATTTCCTGAACGCCGACACCTACCCCACCCTGTCCTTCAAGAGTCGCCGCATCGAACGCGTGGGCAGCGGCAACGCCCGCGTGACCGGCGATCTGACCATTCGCGACATCACCCGCGAAGTGACGCTGGACGTCGAATACAACGGCATGTCCAGGTCACCCTGGGGCACCACCAGCGCCGGCTTCAGCGCCACCACCAAGATCAACCGCAAGGACTGGGACCTCACCTGGAACGTGGCCCTGGAATCGGGCGGCATCCTGGTCGGTGAAGAGGTCAAGATCGCCATCGACGTGGAACTGATTCAGGTTCCCGAACCTGTCACCACGCCGACGGTAGAGGTTGCGGCAGTCGCGTAGTTGCACAACCATCGGCGATAGTTTTTCCGCAGAGAACGCACAGAGCACAGAATCTTATGTATTCATGTGTGCACTGTGCGTTCTTTGTGGTGTGCGCAACCTGCCAGAGTTACAGAGCCTTATCGAACGTGTAGCCCCGAAAGGCCGATTCAGAGAATCCGACGCGCGGCAGGAGTGACTGGGCCACGGCCTGCTGGTGGTGCACGTGAGCCACCATCTCACCGTAGCCGCGGCTGTGAAATTCGTTGATCGCCCGCTGCACGAGCCAGCGCCCAATGCCCTTGCCCTGTTCTGCCTCGATTACCGCCGCTTCGCGCAGATACACCACCGGTCTATTCCGCTGCGCAGACAGCCGGTCCAACGACACCACCCGCACACGGCCGCACGCGCGTGGCGTGTTCGGGTAGTACACCGCCATCTCCCAATTCGGCTCCACCCCCGCCGTCTGCGCGACACGCAGACGCTGCCCCGGCAGCCACTCGGTAACCGCCTGGGCCAAATCCATGCTGTAACACAACCAGCGCTCGCGCAGCGTATACCCGCCCTCGATCAACGCGCTCAGGCTGTCGTAGTTACGGCCGCTGAGTAGGCCCACACCAGCGTGATAGAAGGGATAACCCGCGCTGTGATGCCAGGCCACCATCGTCGTCACACCACCGGCCCTGGCATAGGACTCGGCCGCGGTCAACAGGCGCAGCCCGATGTCAACCCGGCCGGGGGTGAAGGCCAGGTAACGCACCACGCCGCGGCGCAACAGGGTGTCACTGTCCCCTTCCGGGACCAGACCCCGGCACACGTGCACGAAGCCCGCGACCTGTTCACCCAGGCGAGCGACCAGAATCCCCTGTGGGTCATGCTCCAGCCGGGCCGCGTAGAGTGACGGTGCAGCCCCAGCAAGCAACACGGCTTCACCAAACTCGTCACCGTCGATGTCGTAGCTGTAGGGCACGTCGGTGGCCACCGCATTGACCAGCTCGACCACGGCCAGCAGATCAGAAGCTCGATAAGGAGTGATTTCGAAATCATTCATGATCGCCTCGTTCCCGTAAGCGCAGCAACCAAAGTAGCACCATGCACGCAACCGTTAATACCCAGGCGGCAATGAGCAACACAACAAAGCCACCGTTCGCCCACAAACGCGGCACCAACAGTCCCGCGCCCGTCAGAATGGTGCTCACCGGTAGTGCGGCCGTCAACAGCAGCTGCGTCGAAAGGTAGAACGTCGACGGCGGTCGTCTGGCCTGGCTCAACGTGCGGTTCAAACGCACCAGCACCGCCAAAGGATAGGCCAGTCCGAACAGAATCAATGCTATCGCCAGCAAAGTGGTCACGGGGCACCGCCAGGGTTATAAATCGTGGTCTTCCAGATGGGCCGCGTCGTTGTATCGATCCAAAAAGAACAAGCCGTGATCGTACCGCAGCCAGGTCAGGGCGGTGTTGGCGGCAATACCCAGGCTGTGCATCGCCGCCAGATCGAGCCCCAGGACACCGGTGATCATGGTACGAATCGCAGCCCCGTGCGACACGAGCAGCACACGCTGGCCGGGATGCAACGATACGATGGACCGTGCAAAGGTGGTTGTGCGCGCCATCACTTCACTGTACGACTCGCCCCCGCCACGTCGCACGTCCTGCCGCGCCAGCATGGCGCGCCATTCATCCGGGTAACGCTGTTGGATTTCAGTCGTGGTCAGGCCGGTCCAACTCCCCAGGTCGGTCTCACGCAGGCTGGGCTGCAGGTGCGGCACCAGGTTCAGGTATTCGCCAATGATGCGTGCCGTATCGGCGCTGCGCTGCAGGTCGCTGCTGTAGAGGTGATCGATGGTTTGATTCGCCAGGCGGCGCCCAACCCGATGCGCCTGGGCACGCCCCAATTCACTCAGTGGGGCATCGGCCTGCCCCTGCCAGCGCCCCTCGTGGTTCCACTGCGACTGGCCGTGGCGCAGCAGAATGAGTGTGGTCGGTTTCTTTGCGGTGCTCATCACGTCCTCGGTTTTTCCGGCTCCAGTACCAGGTCGACCGCGGCGTCGAAGTCGCGGCCGGGGAACGGCTCGTGCAGCCACTGCTCGTACAGGGCCTGCTGCGCCACGCTGGTTTCGGCGAGCGGCACGATGTCGGCGTGATCGAAGGCACGGGTGCCCAGCGTAACCACGATCTGGCGCAGCTCGTCGCGCCGGAAAAGGGTCAGGTTGACCTGATCTCCGGGTTCGCGCTCATCCAGCCGGTCCCGCAGTGTCGCTTCACGGACACGGAACCCGTCCAGCGCCAGCAGCTCATCACCCGGCGCAATGTCGGCCAACTCGCAGGCGCCGCCGGTGAAGACCGCCTCGACCTCGGTGCGACCCTCTTTTTCGACCACACGCAGCCCCAAGCCGGCCCGCGGCGCCGTCACCGGGCGCTGGTTTTTGGCCGGTTTGTAGGCGAACCGCAGATCGAGCCCGGCGTGCGCCAGGAATTCGGCAAAAGGCAGCTCCGCCACGCCGCGCACGTAGTGGGCAAAGAAGTCGTCCAGGGAGAGCCCAACGGCGTCCTCGACAATCGCCTGGAAGCCGGCCTCGGGCAAACCCAGGCCCTGCCCGGCATAATCGTGCCACAGCGTGCGCATCACATCATCCAGCGCGCGGTCGCCATCCGTCCGCTGACGAATCTCCAGGTCGAGCAGCAGCGCCACCAGGGCACCCTTCAGGTAATACGAGATCGAGGTGTTCTGGGTGTTCTCATCCGGGCGGTAGAACTTGATCCAGGCGTCGAAACTGGCCGTCTCCAGGCTCTGCAGGTGGCGGCCGGGGGTTTGCTGCAGGCGCAGTATACGCCGCGCGACCTCCACCAGCACGTCGCGCGCCGACCACAGGCCAGCGCGGCGCAGGATGAGCAGCTCGAAATAGGACGTCCACCCCTCCATCACCCACAGCAGGTTGGTGTAGTTTTCACGGCGGTAATCGTAGGCCAAAAACCCCTGGGGCACGATGCGCTTGACGTTCCAGACGTGGAAGAACTCGTGCGCCAGCAGCGCCAGGACCTGTTCGCGGTACTGCTCTTCATCACCAAAATTCCAGCGCACGACGGCGTTGGAACTCGAGTTGCGGTGCTCGAGGCCACCGCGGCGCGCGTCGAGCGCATGAATGATGAAAAGATAGTGCGCGTAGGGCAGGCCACCAAAAATCGCACCGGCTGCCTCGACGATCTTCTGCGTGTCCTGCGCCAGGCGCGCCAGGTCCTCGTTGCCATGGCCGTACAGGGCAATGCGGTGAGGTTTGCCCAGCGCCTCGAACGTGACCACCTGGTGCGTGCCGACCTCGGTCGGGCTGTCGATCAGATGGTCGAAGTCATCGGCCCGGAAGCGGTTGCTGCTGCCCACGACTGGATCGAGCGGTGTGGCAATCTCCCAACCCGGGTAGGGCTCGACTATGAGTTCCACGGGCACACCATGCGCCCCATCCAGCAGCATGAAGACGTTGGCACCGTTGAAATAACCATGACTGGCATCGAGGTGACTGGTGCGCACCGTCAGGTCGTGTGCGTACACCTGGTAGGCCACGACGACCGCCGCTGCGCCGGCACAGCTCACTTCCCAGGCATCTTTGGCCGTCTTGCGCCAGGGCAAGGCCTGTCCCGTGTCATCGGTCACCGAGAATGCCTGTACATGCCGCGCAAACTCACGAATCAGGTATGAACCGGGTGTCCACGTCGGCAGCAGGAACGTGCAGGTTGGCTGGTCCAGCCCGGTCACCGTGATCCCCACGTGAAACAGGTGGGTGACCGGTGCCGGCATGGCAATCGAGTACGTGATATTCAGTTGATTTGAGTTATGCATGATTTACCATCATTTGTCATGTCGTGCCGCACACCTACAACGGGGTCGCCCCCCAGCCGCCGGCAAAACGAACCCACAGCAGCCCGGCCAACAGCAGGCCAACGACGGCACAAATTAGCCAGTCGAAAGAAGTGAAGCGCACGTCGTGCCAGACGCTGCGCGGGCGCCGGGCGCCAAAACCACGCGCCGCCAGGGCCAGGCCCAGTTCATCACTGAAGCGCAGCGAGCCGATCATCACCGCCACCAACACCGGCAGGTAGGCACGAAAACGCTGCCACCAGTGCTGGCGTTCCGGCGTCCAGCCGCGCACGCGCTGCGCATCGCTGATGCTCACCCACAGGCCGTACGTCGTGGGCAGATAACGCAGGGCCAGGCTGAAAGTCATGCCGTAATCGTACGGCAGTCCCAGGCGCACCAGCCCGCGCACCAGGTCCTGCTGGTCGGTCACGAACAGCAGAATCGCCGCGGCGAATGCCATGGCATTGGCGCGCAGGGCAAAACTGACCGCCTCCCACACCCCGCCGGTGGTAATCGTCACCGGCCCCCACGTCACCAGCACCTGCCCACTGTCGCTGGCAAACAGCGGCTGCAGCAGCAGAATAAACACCGTCAGTGGTGCCATGCGCGCCCACAGCCAGCGCAGCCGGCCCCATGGCACGCCGGCCGACAGCAGCAGACCGTGCGTGAGCAGCAGCAGGCCGGCCAGGAAGGCCACGTGGCGGATGAGCAACGCTGCCACCAGCAGCGCAGTCACCAGCAGCAGCTTGGCCCGTGGATCGAGCCGGTGCAGCCAGGAATCGCCGGGTACGTACAGGTCAAACTGCATGCGGCGCCTCTTGCGGACCAGGCAGGGCCTCGGCCAGCGCATCGGCTGTCGTGGCGGAAAGTCCGAGCCGCTGCGCCAGCCGCACCAGCACCGGTGCTTCCAGGCCGGCGGTGGCCAGCAGTGCCGCCTGTGATAGCACCTCACCGGGCGAACCATCGGCCAGGATCGTGCCGTCGTGCAACACCACCACACGCTCGGCATGCGCCGCCACCAGCGCCAGGTCGTGCGTCACCAGGATGACCGTGACTCCCGCCTGGTGCCGCTCCACCAACCAGTCCACCAAGAGCCGGGCAGCCTGCGGATCGAGCCCGACCGTCGGCTCATCCAACACCAGGATGGGTGTTGCCAGGGCCGCCACGGCGGCCAGGGTCACCCGACCGCGCGCGGCGAAACTGAGCAGCGCGGGCGGGTGACCCGCCAGGTCGGTCAGCTGAAAGCGGACCAGGGCCTGGTTTACGCGCTGTTCGATCTCGTCAGCCGCAAGGCCCAGGTTGCGCGGGCCAAAGGCAAGCTCTTCACGCACCGTCGCGCTGAAGATCTGGCGCTCGGCGTTTTGGAAAAGAAAACCAACGTGCCGTGCCAGTTCGCCTACCGGGCGCTGGGCTACATCCAGGCCGGCAACAGTCAGTTGGCCGGCCCGGGCCCGCAGCAGGCCCACCAGGTGTTTGGCCAAGGTCGTTTTGCCCGAACCATTGGCACCCACCAGCGCAACAAACTGGCCGGCGGGCACCTGCCAGGAGATATCGCTCAGCACCGGCGCGTGCGGTTGATAGGCGTACGACAGGTTGGCACAATCCACGGCCAGCGGGTGCTGTGCAGGGACCGGTGGCGGATGACCGGCCGGCAGCGGCCTGGCTGCATGGGCATCCTGCCACAGTGCCACGACGGCGTCCTCGACCGACGTGACATCGCCGCCTGTGCTGCCGTGCGCGTGCAGCCGATTGGCCAGGGCCGCCAGTGGTGGCACCGCAACCCCCCAGCCGGACAGCCGCGCCTCCTGGGCAAAGACTTGGGCCGGCGTACCGGCGCATACGACCTGCCCGGTGTGCAGGACCATCACCGCATCGGCGAAGCGCGCGACACCTTCGGCGTCGGCCTCGGCCATGATGACCGTGACCTGCCGGGCGCGGCGCAGCTCATCCAGTGCCGCCAACACCTCTGACCGTCCCTGCGGATCCAGGCCGCTGAGCGGTGAATCGAGCACGAGAACCGCCGGCTGCATGGCCAGTACGGCGGCCAAGGCCAGGCGGCGCTGCTGTCCACCCGACAGCTGGCCAGGAAAACGCGCCGCCAGCCCATCGAGCCGCAGGCTGCGCAGGGCCCACGCCAGGCGTTCGGCCATGACCGGCCGCGGCAAACCCAGCGCTTCCAGCCCCCAGACGATTTCGGCGGTGACCGTTGGGTTGAACAGCTGACTCTCGGCGTCCTGGAAGGTCAGGCCCACGATACCCAGGAGGGCGGCCGGGGGATGCTGCCGCGTATCGCGTCCCTGGATCAGCACCTGGCCCTGGAAACGTCCCCCCGTGGCGTGCGGCACCAGGGCCATCAGCGCGCGACACAGGGTTGTCTTACCACTGCCGTTGGCGCCCATGATGGCCACCCAGGTGCCTGGCCGCACGTGCAGGTCGACGCCGTCCAAGACCCAGGCTGTCGTGCCAGGATATTGGTAGCGCAACCCGTCGACGGCCACGGCCCACTCATCCGTCATCGCCGCTCACTCGGGCGTGTCTGCACACAGGTCGATCACGGTCTGGGTTGCGCATGCACGCCCTACTCGCTCCACGTTCGCGTCGATTTCCACTGGCCCAACGGGGGGTAGGCACGCAGCACGAGCAGGTAGAGCGGAATCCCAATCACGCCGCCGGCGACCGCCTGCAGCGTGTTGGGCAGCACTTCGGTGATGGCAGCGCCGAAACCGAGCAGGATCGTGCCTGCGCCCAGGTAACCCAGGACCAGCACCATACCGCCAACCACGGTGGCCAGTACGAGTCCGGCCAGACCACGTACACGCTGCGCAATCATGCCGGCGAGGAAACCCTGCAGGCCATGGATCAGCAGTGAGAAAATGGCCCACTGGGCAAAACCGGAGTTCAGATCGGCCAGGGCAGTGCCCAGCCCGCCGGCCACTGCGCCCACCCAGGGACCAAAGGCAAACGCCGTGAAATAGATGGCCGCATCACCCAGGTGCACAAAGCCCTGGATCGGCGTTGGAATCTGAACCAATCGCGTCAGCACAAACACCACCGCGGTCATCACCGCCGTCACCGCGGCCAGGCGTGCATCCAATTTGGTGTTCATGCGGTTCCTCCCGCCTGCAGCAGCCGGAGTTTGATCAGCAACCAGGGAGCCAGCCAGACCATAACGAAGCCCACGAGTGCATACCGCAGAAATCGCCAGATCACGGCATCGGGCAGGATGAAACCTGGTATCAGGTAGAAGGCGAGCAGTACGACCAGGCCCACCAGGTAACGGCCGATGCGCTGGCCCGTTGAGCCGGCCGGTGAGAAGCGCAGGGTGTGTGCCTCCAGCGGCAGGCCGATACCCACCCCGAAGAGTATCCCTGCGGCACGGGCGCCATCGTCGGTCGGGAAGAGCACGAACAGGATCAGTGGCACGATCGTGCCGAGGGCCATCTGCTGCAGCCATGGCCAGCGGGTTACAACCCGTTCGATAGCCGGCACCAGCCAGAGCGCCAGCAGCAGCACGACGACCCCAACCAGGAATCCGCCCAGCAGGTCCGCCGGATAGTGTACCCCCAGGTAGAGGCGGGAGAACGAGATGGCGACAATCATAACGACGGCCAGAACCCAGAACCAGGTTCGGCGCAGCTGCATGGCCAGGTAACCCCAAAAGACGGTGGCACCCTGGGCATGGCCGCTGGGAAAAGCAAAACTGGTCTCCTCGTACAGCACCGCCACCCGTGGATCGTCGGGACGCGGCGTCTGGAAGAAGTCCTTCAATACGTTGTTTAGATAATAGTAGCCGATGAAGAATACGTAGGCCAGACGAATCGCGATCTTCTTGTCGATGGCCCAGTACAACAAGGGAAACAGGGCGATGTACAGAATGTCGCTGTGCAGAAACGTCACGATCAGGAAAATCTGATCCAACAGGTCACTGCGCATGGTTTGGATGGCAATGATAACTTGCGTACCCCAGTCGTTCATGCCGACGAGCCAATCGACCATGAGCCCTTCCTCCTTCGTCGATGTTACCAGGTCCCTGCGACGCACACCGGGTGCGCCGTGACGTCGAATTATACGCCAGAACGCTGAATTGGTTAAGTTTGGCAGGCGCGTGAGTTTACAACGGTCGGTGCACATGTTATAATTTTGCCAACCAACGAAGGCAGTGAACCGCCAAGGTAGGTTCACAACAGGTATGGCCAACACAGGCAGCGACACGCAGCACATCCCATCACCCACACCGGCGATGCACACGACCCGCCAGCGGCTTCTCGTCGCCCTCAAGAAACAGGGGCCACTCACGGCTCGCGCGCTGGCGACGGCACTCGGCATGACGCCCATGGGCGTTCGCCGGCATCTGCACTCGCTGCAGGACGACGGCCTGGTCGAAAGCTCGTCCGTCCAGCAAGGCCTGGGCCGGCCAAGCCTGATGTACCGTCTCACCAGCCAGGCGCAGGCCCTGTTTCCCACGACGTACGCCCAGCTCACCAACGAGCTCTTGAGTTATGTCGAGCTCCTGGACGGCAGTGAACAGATCGATGCCCTGTTCCAACAGCGCGCCCAACGCCGCATTCAGCAGGCACGCGGCCGCCTGCAGGCACTCGACACGTTCGCCGCCCGGGTGGCGGAGCTGGCCACCATCCTGGACGAGGATGGATACCTGGCCGAATGGGAGCAGCTCGACGAGACCACATTCGCCCTGCGTGAGTTCAACTGTGCCGTGCACAGTGTCGCGCGCCGCTTTCACCAGGCCTGTGGCTCAGAGCTGGCCTTCATCCAGGCCGTCCTGCCAGACGCGGAGGTTGTACGGCAGCATCACCTGATGGGCGACGATACCTTCTGCGGATACCGCATTCGCCTGCACCCACACGCCAACCACGAGCCATGCCCATGAAAACGATCCAGCCCACCCCGGCGCGCCCAGCCCTTCCCCCGCGTACGATCGCGGCGTATATCCCTGACCTGATGTTCAGCGTACGGGTGGCCGATGCCATCCGGGCGCAGGGCGGGCAGCCCGACCTGGTCGACTCGGCCAGCCGCCTATGGGAAGCGATCCAGCGCTGGCCGGTCCTGGTTTTGATCGACCTGGCCGCACCAGATGATTGCCTGGCCGTGGTGCAGCGGGCCAAGAATCTGCCGCATACCCGGCGCATCCCCATTGTCGCCTTTGGCAGCCACGTCAACACCGACGCGCTCAAAGCTGCACGCCAGGCAGGCGTCGATCACGCCTGGGCACGTTCCCATTTTGTCGAGCAGCTGCCCGCGCTGATCCAATCACACCTGGCCAAACCACCCCAGTACGTGGTGGGCTGGGAGGACGCACCGTCCGCGCTGGCCATGGCTGGCTTCGAGGCGTTCAACGCCGGGCACTACTGGGAACAGCACGAGCTGCTGGAGCATGCCTGGAACGAAGAACCACGCGCCGTGCGCAACCTCTACCAGGGTATCCTGCAGGTGGGGGTGGCCCTGCATCAGATCGAAAACGGTAAGTGGGCCGGGGCCATCAAGCTGATGCGCCGGGGGCTGAACCGGCTGGATCCGCTGCCACCGGTATGCATGGGCATCGACCTGGACAGCTTCCGGCGCCAGGCCCACATCGTGCATTGGCAGCTGCTCGACCTCGGCGCCGCACACCTGGCCGAGATCGACCGCACCGAATTTCCACGGGTCACATTTGCCGAGCCCGAAACACCGGCGCAGCCGGCGGCAGAGCCAGGCCAATCTAACGACGACGTTGGATAGATTCCAAGGGGGGAGTTGTTTTGAACATCTTGCGCCATTTTTTGCTTGCCCTGTCGCATAATTCGCAGGTGCAAGACCTGATCACGGCTGTGCCTGCCTCGCGCCGGGCGGCGCGCCGCTTCGTGGCTGGCGAGCAGCTGGAGGAAGCGGTTGTGGCCATCCGCCAGCTCAACAACCAGGGAATTCTGGCTACGGTCGATTACCTGGGTGAATACGTCTCCAGCGAAACCGAAGCCCGCAACAACGCCGATGAATACCTGCGGCTGCTGGATGCCATCCAGGCCCACGGTCTGCAGTCGCACGTCTCGGTCAAACTCACGGCAATGGGGCTGCACATGGGGGACGATTTCTGCTACGACAATGTGCGCCGCATTGCAGCCAAAGCGGCGGCCATCGGCAGCTTCATGCGTATCGACATGGAAGATTCGGCCGTGACCAGCCGCACGCTGGATATCTACCGCCGCCTGCGCGTCGATTACCAGACGGTTGGGATCGTCCTGCAGGCGTACCTGTACCGCACCCACGAAGACGTAGCGGCCCTGATCGACGAGGGCCTGGCCAACGTGCGCCTGTGCAAAGGTGCGTACGACGAACCGCCCACGGTAGCGTTCCCCAGTAAGGCCGATGTCGATGCCAACATGATCGCTCTCCTGGGGCAGATGCTGGCTGCGTGCCAGGATCACGCGCCCGGTGTACGCCTGGCAGTCGCGTCGCACGATGGCCGGATGATCGATTGGGCCAAGGCGTACGCGTACCACCATCGCATCCCGCGCGATCGGTTCGAGTTCCAGATGTTGTACGGCATTCTCCGCGACTTACAGCTCACCCTGGTCAAAAAAGGGTATACGATGCGCGTCTACGTGCCCTATGGCACCGCCTGGTACGGCTATTTCATGCGCCGCCTGGCCGAACGTCCGGCCAACACCGTCTTCTTCCTGCGGGCGCTGGTCGGCCGATGACCGCCACCCCAGGTTCAGGCCTGGCCGGCAAAACGGCCGTCGTAACCGGCAGCGGACGCGGCATCGGACGGGCCATTGCGATCGAGCTGGCCCGGCGCGGGGCCAGCGTGGCGGTCAACTTTCTGCGGCGGCGCGAGCCGGCGGCTGAAACGGTCGCCGCGATCGAAGCCCTGGGCGGCCAGGCCATCCTGGTCAAGGCGCACGTCGGGCGAGCCGAGGGCATCGAGAGCCTGATTCAGCAGGCCGCGGCGGCGTTTGGCGGTGTCGATATCTTCGTGGCCAACGCCGCCAGCGGTGTCTTGCGCCCGGCGGTCGAACAGGACACGCGCACCTGGGAATGGACGATGAACATCAACGCGCGCTCGTTGCTCTTTGGCGCGCGGGCTGCGGTACCGTACATGCAGGCCGCTGGCTGGGGACGCATCGTGGGCATCACCAGTATCGGCTCGCACCGTGTGCTGCCCGAATATGCCATGGTCGGCATCTCAAAAGCCGCCCTGGAGGCCGCCGTGCGTTACCTGGCCGTGGAGCTGGCGCCGCTCGGCATAATCTGCAACGCCATCAGCCCGGGTGTGGTCGAAACCGAGGCCCTGGATTTTTTCCCCAGCAAGGACCAGATCCTGGGCGAAGGACTGCGTAAGACACCGGCCGGGCGGTTTGTGACGACCGACGAGGTCGCACAGCTCGTCGCATTCCTCTGTTCGGATGCCGCCGCCATGATCGTCGGTCAGGTCATTACGATCGACGGGGGTTACGCACTGCTGGCCTAGTGCCGGTTAGGCATCGTAAAAGAATAACTTCCCGGTTTACGCCCGGAATTCCCATGCCAAAAGCGGACGTTATTCTTTTACGAGCCCTTACTGAAAGGACATCATTATGCAACTCGAGGACCGTAAGGCCCGCCTGCGCAGCAAACTCGACAGCGCGCGGCGCGAGCTGCTCGCGATCGTGCAGCAGGTCCAGCCGGCGGACGAAGCGCGGTCGACCGAAAACCCGGCCTGGACGGTGCACGATATCGTGGTGCACCTGGCGATTGCCGAAGTCGGCCTGCAGGGCACCGTCAAACGTTTCCTGGCCGGCACTGCGCTGCCCACCGAGTTCGATCTGAACGTCTGGAACGAGCGCATGGTCAAGCGTGCCCAGGGCCGGACGATGGAAGACCTCCTGGCCGGTCTGCAGACCTCGCGCGCGCAGACCCTGGCCTTGATCGATTCCCTCTCTGCGGCCGAGCTCGACGTCGAAGGCGTTCATCCGGCTGGTATTCCCACCAATGTCGAGGGCGTGTTCAAGATCATGGCCTATCACGAGCGCCTGCACGCGGCCGAGATTGCCCGCGCGATGGGCCTACCTGCGCCGCACGTCCGCCCCTGGCCCGGCTGAAGAGGCCGGCGTTATTAAGGAGAAATAATGACGCAACCGAACCCGGCTCCAGCAGCCACCGAAAATGATTGGTACCAGCGCTCGGCCACTGACGTCGTGCAGCGGCTGGGCAGCGATGCGCGCAGCGGTCTCACGACAGCCGAAGCGACACAGCGCCTCACGCAATACGGTCCCAACGAGCTGGTCGAACGTGGTGGCCGCACCAAATGGCAGATCCTGATCGAGCAGTTCGCCAACATTTTGACCTTGATTTTGATCGCCGCCGCGATCGTCTCGGTCTTCCTGGGTGACGAGATCGAGGCCGTCGTGATCCTGGCCATCGTCGTCCTGAACGGCATCCTGGGATTCACGCAAGAATACCGCGCCGAACAGTCGATGGCCGCGCTCAAGCGCATGTCGGTGCCCACCGTGCGCGTGCGGCGCGACGGCACCCTGCAGCAGGTATCGGCGCGGGACCTGGTCCCCGGTGACCTGGTCGTCCTGGAAACCGGCAACGTCGTGCCGGCCGACGGCCGCGTCCTGCAGAGCGTCAACCTGCGGGCGCAGGAAGCGGCCCTGACCGGTGAAGCGGAGGCGGTGGACAAAGAGCCCGATCTCGTCTTCGAGACCGAAAAATCCCTGGGCGACCGGCGCAACATGGTTTATTCCGGTACGATCATCAACTACGGGCGGGGCGAGTTCGTCGTGACCGCCACGGGCATGACCACCGAGCTCGGCCACATCGCCGACATGATCCAGTCGGTCGAAGAGGAAAAAACGCCGCTGCAGCAGCGCCTGGATGCCCTGGGCAAGGTGTTGGCCGTGGCCGCCCTCATCCTGGTGGCCGTTGTCTTCATCAGCGGCGTGCTGCGTGGCGAGCCATGGGAGGACATGCTGCTGACCGCCGTCAGCCTGGCCGTGGCAGCCATTCCCGAAGCGTTGACCGCGGTGGTCACCATCGCCCTGGCTCTCGGCGCGCAGCGTATGCTGAAGCGCCAGGCCTTGATTCGTAAGCTGCCCGCGGTCGAGACGTTGGGTTCGGTCACCGTGATCTGTTCCGACAAAACAGGGACACTGACCCAGAATCGCATGACGGTGACGGCGCTCGACATCGCCGACCATCGCGTCGATCTGAAACAGACCACCGAGCAGGGGCACTTCGGCCTGACGCGTACCGATGCCCTGGGTGTCGGTCCCACGCACGTACCAACCCTCGATCTGCTGCTGGTGAGCGGCGCCCTGGTCAATGATGCGTCGCTAATCGTCGAACAGAACGGCCGGCCGCACTTCCATGCGGTGGGCGACCCCACCGAAGGGGCCCTGGTGCTGGCAGCGGCCGAATTTGGCATCCTGAAAGACGACCTGGACGTTGCCTTCCCGCGCGTCAACGAGCTGCCCTTCGATTCGGTGCGCAAACGCATGACAACCGTTCATCGCGCCCCGCAGTCGCTCGACGACGTACCGGAGAGCCTCCAACCCATCTACGAACGGCGCGCCAACCAGGGACCATTGCCCCCATACGTGGCATTCACCAAAGGTGCCATCGATGGACTGCTGTCATTGACGAGCGACGTTTGGGTCGCCGGGGGCACACAGCCGTTCGACAGCACCTGGCGCACGCGCGTGATGCAGGCGCACGACGAGCTGGCGCAGCAGGGTATGCGTGTCCTGGGTGTGGCCCTGCGCACACTGGACAGCCCGCCCAACGCGGCGACGTTGACCAGCCTCGAACAGAACATGACGCTCGTGGGGCTGTTTGGCATGATGGACCCGCCGCGTCCGGAGGTCAAGGATGCGGTAGCGACGTGCGTGTCCGCTGGCATTCGTCCCGTCATGATTACGGGTGACCATCCGCTGACCGCGCGGCACATCGCCCGGCAGATTGGCATCAGCACCAACGATCTGTTCATGACCGGCCAGGAGCTCGAAGACCTGTCGGATGAGGAGCTCAGAACACGGGCACGCGACATTTCGGTCTTCGCCCGCGTTGCGCCGGAGCACAAGATTCGCCTGGTGACTGCCTACCAGGACCTGGGCAACATCGTCTCCATGACCGGGGATGGCGTCAACGATGCCCCCGCCTTGAAGAAGGCTGACATCGGCGTCGCCATGGGTATCACCGGCACCGATGTCTCCAAAGAAGCGGCCAATATGGTCCTGCTGGACGATAACTTTGCCACGATCGTCGCGGCTGTCGAAGAAGGCCGCATCATTTTCGACAACATCCGCAAGTTCATCAAGTACCTGCTGAGCTGTAACGCCAGCGAAATCGCCGTGATGCTGTTTGGGCCGTTTCTGGGCCTGCCCATCCCGCTGCTGCCCCTGCAGATTCTGTGGATGAACCTGGTCACCGACGGTCTGCCGGCGCTGGCCCTGGGCGTCGAGCCGGCGGAAAAGAACATCATGAAACGCCCGCCCTATTCACCCACCGAAAGTATCTTCGGGCGCGGCATGGCGCTGTTCATCATCGTGGTGGGTATCGTCATGAGCCTGGTGTCGCTGGGTGTGGGTCTCTGGTCGTATACGAGCGGTGATCCGGCGTGGCAGTCGCTGCTGTTTACGACGCTGATCTTCTCGCAGATCGTGTTAGCCATCGAGATCCGCTCGGAAGAAAATTCGATCTTGCAGACCGGCCTGTTCAGCAACCGCTCGATGGTGATTGCCGTCGTTTCGACGGTGCTGCTGCAGTTCCTCGTGCTGTACGTGCCATTCTTCCAGGCCATCTTCAAAACGCAGGCGCTCGGCGCACGTGATCTCGCGATTGCCCTTGGTGCCAGTCTGTTTGTCTTGTTGTTTGTCGAAGTGTGGAAATGGTTCATGCGCCGCACGCGAGCGTAGACCACCGAAAAAATCAGAGAGGATCATGCCACCATGTCCAACGTAACGGGCCTCCCGGCCTGGCTAGCGCTCAAGGAACACCACCGCGTCATGACCGATGTCGCCATGCGCGACCTCTTCGCCCAAGACCCGGATCGATTCAGCCGTTTCTCCCTGCGCCTGGGCGACATCTTATTCGACTACGCCAAAAATCGCATCACAACCGAGACGATGGATCTGCTGGTCGAGCTGGCCCAGCAGTGTCAGCTCGACCAGGCCATCGAGGCCATGTTCAGCGGGCAGAAGATCAACGTCACCGAGAATCGGGCCGTGCTGCACGTCGCGCTGCGCAACCGCAGCAACCGGACGATCACGGTGGACGGTCACGACGTCATGCCGGCGGTCAATGCAGTTCTGCACAAAATGCGGGGCTTCAGCGAGCAGGTACGCAGCGGCGCATGGCGCGGCTACAGCGGTGAACGTATCCGTCACGTCGTCAACATCGGTATCGGCGGCTCCGATCTCGGTCCCAAGATGGTCACAAAGGCGCTGACGCCGTACGTTACGCCCGACATACGCTTTCATTTCGTATCCAACGTCGACGGCAGCGACATTGCCGAGACGCTCAAGGCGGTCGATCCGGCGACGACCCTCTTCCTGGTTGCCTCCAAGACGTTCACCACCCAGGAGACCATGGCCAACGCCCACACGGCGCGCGCCTGGTTCCTGGCCACGGCACAGGACGAAGCAGCGGTCGCCAAACACTTCGTCGCCATCTCCACCAATCGGACCAAGGTGGTGGAGTTTGGCATCGACCCGGCCAACATGTTCGAGTTCTGGGATTGGGTGGGCGGCCGTTATTCGTTATGGTCGGCCATCGGTCTCTCGATCGTCCTGGCCATCGGTATGGACCGCTTCGAGGAGCTGCTGGCCGGAGCGCACGCGGCGGACAATCACTTCCGCAGCACACCGTTTGCGCAGAATATCCCCGTGGTCATGGCGCTCCTGGGCATCTGGTACAACAACTTCTTCGGCGCCGAAAGCACGGCAATCCTGCCCTACGACGAATACATGGCCCTTTTTCCGGCCTATTTCCAGCAGGGTGACATGGAAAGTAACGGCAAATGGGTCACGCGCGACGGGCAGGTGGTCGACTATGCCACCGGGCCGATTGTGTGGGGGCAACCGGGCACCAATGGGCAACATGCTTTCTACCAGCTCATACACCAGGGTACCAAACTCATTCCGTGTGATTTCATTGCCCCGGCGCGGTCGCACAACCCGCTGGGCAATCACCACGCCATGCTGATCTCCAACTTCCTGGCGCAGACCGAAGCCCTGATGAAGGGCAAAACCGACGCCGAGACACGTGCCGAACTCATCGCCCAGGGTGTCACCGGCGAGCAGCTGGCGCGCCTGACTGCGGCCAAGATGTTTCCCGGCAACCGCCCCACGAACTCCTTCCTGGTGAATGCAATCACGCCGGCAACCCTGGGGGCGCTAATTGCGCTGTATGAGCACAAGATCTTTACCCAGGGTGTGATCTGGCACATCAACTCGTTCGATCAGATGGGTGTCGAGCTGGGCAAACAGCTGGCTAACGTCATCCTGCCCGAGCTGGCTGGTGAGGACGTGGTCACGGCGCACGATGCTTCCACGAATGGTCTCATCGCAGCTTTCAAGGCCATGCGCAGCGATCGTTGATGTAGGCGGTGACGGCCCAGCGTGTAGGATTTTTCGCACGCGCAAACGCGAAGACACGAACAAGAACGCAGCTTGAAGCCAGCAGCGTTTGAACTTCGCGATCTTCGCGTTTGCGCGTGCGCACATCAACTGCAGTGCGCGGCCTAAACGGAACGTCCCCCCATGGCGCGCAGGGCCGTTTCGAGAGTTTGCGCGGCCGTCTCTTCGTCGACGTGGGCCTCCTGGCTGAACTGCGCGGCCAGGCCCGACTGCCGCACATAATCGGCATCCAGGGTGCCGTCGCCCAGGCGGGTCATCATGTCCGTCGTATCGACACCGCTGCGGGTTGGATTGGACAATGCCTGCAGCAAGAAGCCCATGGCCGCCTGGATCAAGGCTCCCGAGATGCCACCCGATTCGGTCACGCCAGAACTTGCGCCACCGCCGCCGCCCAACAACCCTCCCAGGAGGGTGCCCAGCAGTCCACCGCCGCCCTGGCCACCGCCCAGCGCAGCCGCCAAAAAGTCATCCGGGCTGTCTGCCTCCTGGTCGGCTCCGCTGCCCAACAAACCGCCCAGGAGTGTACTCAGGTCAGCGCCACTGCCCGCCGGTGCCGTACCCGGACCACCCAGGCCGCCCAGCAGCGCACCCAGGTCGGCCTGGCCGCTGCCCGCCGCACCGCCGCCGCCGAGCAGACCGCCCAGCAGCGTACCCAGGTCAGCCTGAGCACCCTGGCTGCCACCACCGCCAAGCAGACCGCCCATCAGCGCACCCAGGTCGGACTCGCCACCAGCCGGTGCACCACCGCCAGCAAGGCTGCCCAGCAGCGCGCCGAGATCGGCTTTATCGCCTGCTGGCGCAGCATTGCCACCTTGCAGATTATCCAGCAAGGCGTCCAGTGGGTCATCCATTGGGGAATCGCCCTGCTCGCGTCGCGCCGCATTCAGCCGGTCATCCGTGCTCATGTTCGTTCCTCTCTGTGTAATGGTGATCAGGCCTCGATCTGGGTCAACGCCTCGTGTGCCGCAATGGGCACCAGGCTCTCGGCGTCGCTGCGATCGAGCGCCTGCAGTACCGGCGCGATAGTTTTACCCAGGTAAGAGCCTGCCATATCACGCAGAACATGGTGGGCACCTTCGCGCAACCAGGTTGAATCAGCCCGATCGACAAGCGCATGCAGCACGGCAACGACCGCTGGTTTTCCCATGGCACTCAGGCTGTGCGCCGCGACCCAGCGGTTGCTCAAATCGCGATCCTCGAGCATCGTCACCAGGGCAGGCGCGGCCTCCCCGTTGCCGATCGCGCCCAGAGCCTTACCCACCTCCCACCGGCGGTGTGCATCGCTATCACGCGTCGCCTCGATGAGATAAGGCAGCGCCGGCAGGCCGATTGCGACCAAGTCTTCGCGCGCATGCTGTCGTTCTTGCCCATTGTGGTCTTTACCCAACTTTGCGATCAGGCCCTCGATCGTGGCCTTGTCTGCGGTCATAAAACGCTCCTTGTGTTCGGATGCAAAAAGAATCATCAACCGTACTCGTATTATAACAAAAGACACTCCCAATCGCCAAAGCCCAGCAATTCCAAATGTAGGTCATTTGTAACCGCAGAGAACACACAGACCACAAAGAAACAATAAGTTAATGGTCGTGTTGTGACGTTATTGGACGAGGAGTTTCGGAGGAATGGGTTGGGAATATCGTGTGC
>CAZXQZ010000053.1:0-21830 GCA_964642445.1 uncultured Anaerolineae bacterium | reverse complement strand
CTGCATCCGGTGTGAGGAGGGGGAGTACGGAGTAGGGAGTAGGGAGTAGGGAGTAGGGAGTAGCGGATTGAAAGGAGAAGTTGTTTGATCGTTATCAAGATTGGTGGGGGGCGCGATCTTAACCTGGACGGGCTGTGCCGTGATGTTGCGACGCGCGTTTGCGGTGGTGAACGTATCATCCTGGTGCACGGTGGCGCTGAAACCACCGATGAGCTGGCCGCGGCGTTGGGGCACCCGGCGCAGTACGTGACATCCCCATCGGGCCACGTCAGCCGGCGGACCGATCGGCGCACGCTGGAGATTTTCGAGATGGCCTACTGCGGGCAAATCAACAAGGGTCTGGTCGAGCGACTGCACGGCCTGGGGGTCAATGCCGTGGGGCTGAGCGGTCTGGACGGCGCCCTGCTGCGCGGTCCACGCAAAGAGACGCTGCGCATCGTCGAAGAAGGCCGCGTGCGCGTACTGCGCGACGATTACACCGGCAAGGTAGAACAGGTCAACACCAGTTTGCTCCATCTCCTGCTCGATGCCGGCTACTTACCCGTGCTGACCCCCCCTGCCCTGAGCTACCACAACGAGGCAATCAACGTCGATGGGGATCGGGCTGCAGCTGCCGTGGCGGGTGCCATGGGTGCCACCATCCTGGTTTTGCTCACCAGTGCCCCCGGCCTGCTGCGAACCTTTCCCGACCCCTCCACCCTCCTTCCCAACCTGACTTTGCATGATCTCCCCATAGCTCTTGACTATGCGAAGGGCAAGATGAAACGCAAGGTGCTGGCGGCGCAAGAGGCACTGGCGGGCGGCGTGCCGCAGGTGATCATTGCCGATGGTCGCGTCGATACGCCTGTGCACCACGCCCTTGCCGGTCAGGGCACTCACATCACCACCACACCCCTCCCTCGACCAGCGGTGAAGCCATGAATCAACTCGCCGCATCGCACACGACCGCCGCCCTGGAAGCCCGGCATACCAGCGGGTGTTATCCCAAACGCCCGTTGACCCTGGTACGGGGTGAAGGCGTGTGGGTCTGGGACGATGAGGGCCATCGTTACCTCGACTGCACCAGCGGCCAGGGTGTGGCTATCATCGGCCATGCCCACCCCGCCGTGGCCGCCGCCCTCGCCCAGCAGGCAAACACGCTGATCACGTGCCCGGAAATCTTCCATAACGACCGCCGCGCCGCCTTCCTGGCACGCTTGGTCACGTTGGCACCGCCAGGCCTCGAGCGGGTCTTTCTGTGCAATTCGGGCACCGAGGCGGTCGAAGCGGCACTCAAATTTGCCCGCCTGTTCACCGGACGGCCCGGCATCATCGCCATGCAGCGCGGCTTTCACGGACGCACCTTCGGCAGCCTCAGCGCAACCTGGGAGTCCAACTACCGCCGGCCGTTCGAGCCACTGCTGCCTGCGTTTGCCCACGTCCCCTTCGACAACCTGGAAGCACTCGATCAAGCTCTGGATGACCAGGTGGCGGCCGTGATCCTCGAGGTCGTGCAGGGTGAAGGGGGCGTACGTCCGGCTCACCCTGGCTTTGTGGCCGGCGTACATGCGATGTGCCAGCAGCGAGGGGCACTCCTTATCGTGGATGAGGTCCAGACCGGGTGCGGGCGCACGGGGCACTGGTTTGCCTGCCAACACGATGGCGTGACACCCGATCTCCTGGCGCTGGGAAAGGGATTGGCCGGTGGCATGCCAATCGGTGCCACGCTGCTGCATGAACGGCTGGGATCTCTGCCCCACGGCAGCCATGGCTCGACTTTCGGCGGCAACCCCCTGGCCTGTGCCGCCGGCCTGGCCACGCTGGAAGTGATCGAGACGCTCGATCTGCCTGCCCAGGCCGCGGTGAAGGGCACCTACCTGCACCAGCGTCTGCTCGAGACCGTACTGCCACAGCCCGTGGTGCGCGCCGTGCGTGGTTTGGGCCTGATGGCAGGCATCGAGCTCAAGGTGCGCGCAACACCCATCCTGCAGCTGCTGCAAGCGCACGGTATTCTGGCACTGCCTGCGGGGCCAACCGTCCTGCGCCTGCTCCCGCCGCTGGTAATCGACCAGGCAGAACTGGACTGGGTGGTCGACACTGTGGCAGCCGTGCTGTCCACCGCGCAACCATGACAAGGATGAGAGCTCATGACTGATCAAGAAGCCGTCGATCTCTTGCAGCGTATGCTGCTCATCGAAAGCCTGTCTGGTTACGAAGGGGCGCACGCCGCCTTTCTGGTCGACACGATGCGGCACCTGGGTTTCACCCGCGCCTACGTCGATGGCACAGGGAACGCCGTCGGTGAAATGGGTGACCTGCATGCCGCGCGCACCATCGTGCTGTTGGGTCACCAGGATACGGTGCCGGGCCGCATCCCCGTCTGCGTGCGCGAGGAGCGGCTGTACGGGCGCGGCAGTGTCGACGCCAAGGGACCGCTGGCGATGTTCGTCGCTGCCGTGGCACGTCTCGGCGTGGTGCCCGGTGTGCGCTGCGTGGTCGTTGGCGCTGTCGAAGAGGAGGCTGCGACCAGCCGTGGTGCCCGCGCCATCTGCCAACGCTTCCTGAGCGAAGGGATTCCGGAGACCTGTGTGATCGGCGAACCGAGCGGTTGGGACCGTATCACCCTGGGGTATAAAGGACGTCTTTTGGTCGATTTGCGCGTCGAAGGCCCCTGTGGACACAGCGCGGGTGACCGGCTGGGCGTCAACGAGCAGGCAGTTGCCTGGTGGAACCAGGTTGTTCGTTATGTCCAGGAGTTCAATACCACGCAGGCCGGCCCCTTTCGACAGCTTCTGCCCAGTCTGCGCAGTCTGCACAGCGGCTCGGATGGCCTGGTCGAGTGGGCCGAAATTCGTGCCGGGCTGCGTCTGCCGCCCGACCTGCCACAGGCCACCCTCGAAGCTGGGCTACACGCCCTGACCGGCGACGTCGTCACGGCGCCCGCCCAGGCTGACCTGGTGTGCACCGGCTATGAACCGGCCTTTGTGGCGAACAAAAACAATGCGCTCGTGCGCGCCTTCCTGGCCGCCATTCGTTACCACGGCGGGCAGCCGGCGTTCCTGCTCAAGACCGGCACCAGCGACATGAACGTCGTTGGCCCCCTCTGGGATTGCCCCATCCTGGCGTATGGTCCGGGTGATTCGCACCTCGATCACACGCCTGAAGAATACGTTGTGATAACCGATTATGTGCGGGCAATTGCCATTCTGGAGATGGCGCTGCGCCAACTGACCGAAAATCGAGGTGCCATGGGCGTATCATAACGCACCGCGTCTTGCTTGCCCTCATGTGAGGGGCGTGGTATAATGCCCCGACGCGTTACGGAATTCAACATCTACCATGATCGTTGCCGGAGACGGGTAGGCATAGCATGGATAAACTCCAGTTCAACATGGTGCAGGTGGTGCGAACTGTGCCGCTTTTCAGCTCACTGACTCCGTCAGACTGGGAAGCTGTTGCTGAACTGTTGAACGGTCACTGTTACCCAAAAGATGCCTACATCTGTTTCGAGGGAGATCCACCAGAAGCGCTGTACGTCGTGTGGATGGGGCAGGTCAAACTGCTTCGTCATTCGGAGCAGGGGCGCGATGTGGTGCTGGATGTCATCGGCCCTGGCCACATGTTCGGCGAGATGGCCGTCCTCGATGGTACACCCTACGATACGACTGCGCAGTGCCTGGAAGACACAGCCGTTGTCTCGATAGCACGCCGCGATTTTTACGAGCTCATTCAACGTTACCCCAGTTTGTCGATGGCTGTCATCAGTGAGCTGAGCCGCCGACTGCGCAGTGCCACCGACCTCGTGCGCAGCCTGGCCGTCGACCGCGTCGAGCAGCGAATCGCACGGGTACTCCTGAAGCTGGCCAACGCAACCGGTCGCCCCACCCCAGAGGGTCTAACAATCGACATTCCACTGACCCGCCAGGATGTGGCTGACATGACCGGCACCACGGTCGAGAGTGCCATCCGTGTCATGAGTAAACTGCGCAGGCAGGGGCTCATCACGACCCATCGCGGCCGGGTGGTCTTGACCAATGTGGCTGAGCTGCGCGCAGTCGCGGAGAAGTGGTAAAACCCGGTGCCGCAATCGGCACGCAGTTGAGGATTGCGAGATCAGATTTGGGCCGAAAATTAACGTTAGGGGTCTTGACAAAGGCCGCGACTTGTGATATGATTCACATGCCAGTGAGTTGAAGGGCTAATCAACTATAGAGAGCCCGGCAAGGATCGTAGGTAGTGTAGTGGATTTGGAGCCGTGGGGGGCTCTTAGTCTTGATACGATCCCGGTTGAGTGTTTGATTATTTGCTAGGTTACACTTGGCTCAGTAGGTTGGTTAGGCACCTGTCTGTTCATCGGTACCTCCTTTCGGTGAATGCCCAGCGTTTGGGGGACGCTGGGCATTTGCTATTTCTGAGCTCCCTGTTGGGAGGCACCCACCGGCGTCAGCGCACTGCCGCAGTTGGCGCAGAAACGACCGCCCGGCTGGGTGGGTTGCCCACACTGCGGGCAGAATTTGGGTGACACTGCGTCCGGGGACCCGGCGGTTGCACCACCGGGACGGCCATTGCCCGCAGCTGCAGTCCCCCGGATGGTGGCAATCTCAGCCTCCAACGCGGCATCGAGCTCGGCACGGTGTTCGGCTGTGGCCTGTTGCTGGCGGCCCTGATAATCATCGACCGCCTGGATTGCAGCCACGGCCTGTTCTTTGAGTGCACGATCGTAGGCCGGGTAGTCTTCGTTTGACACTTTGCCGGTTTGATAGTCGAATTCCAGGTCCTTGACCGCGCGCAGCGCGGTCTCACGTTTGGCCAGCAGCTCGGCCAGGATAGGATCGGCGGCCAAAGCAGCCGGTTTACTGCGAACCGGGCGCAGAATGGGCCACACGACAGCGCCAATGGCCACCGCGGCAAGCAGCACGATCAGGGCAATCTGGACAAGATCCATGGTTTAGGCACCCGAAGGCCTGGTGCGCGACGGCACGGACACAGTGCGCGCGGCGGGTTGCGTGGCATGCGGCCACATCGCAATGACAGTGCCCAGGATGAGTGTCAAACCACCCAGCCACATAAACGACATCATCGGGTTGACGAACACCTTCAGTGACGCGGCCTGCCCACCGTCTTGCCAGCTAGCCAGCACCACGTAGAGGTCCTCTGTAGGGAAGATGCGCAGACCGACCTCGGTGGTTGGTTGATCTGGGGTTTTGAAATAGAGGTTCTTGCGCGGCCAGACATAACCAGCTTCACGCCCCGCGCGATTGATCGCAACTTCCGCAATGACCTGGGTGTGGGTGTCTTGCGGCTGCTCGCGCAGCCCTTCGAAGGTCAACACATAGCGGCCGATGCTCAGTGTCTCCCCCGGTGCCAGGGTACCCTGCGCCTCGATTTGGAAGAACGTGTTGCCAATGATACCCAGCGCGATCATAACGATACCCAGGTGCACGATGTAACCGCCGTAGCGACGCTGATTCTTCTGCGTGAGGTTCCATACGGCGAGCACCCAGCCCTCCCCGGTTGTGCGCCGGCGGGCGCGTGCGCCACGCGAGAACTCCTGCACAATGCCGGCGACAACGAAGCTGCATAATCCAAACCCAACCAGCGGCAACAGGTCACGTACCCCGAACAGGAACATCACCAGCGGTACCAGGAGGCCGACGATCGTGGGCCACATTAAGTTCGTGCGCAGTGTGGCACGGGACGATCGACGCCATCCCAGGAGAGGACCGACACCCATAAGAACCAACAACGCCACAAACAGTGGTCCCGTCACTTTATTGAACCAGGGTGCGGCAACCGAAATTTTGCTGCCGGTAACCATCTCCGAAAACATGGGGAAGGTCGTGCCAAAAAAGGTTGCAAACGCAATGCCCACAAACAATACGTTGTTGAAAAGAAAACCTGACTCGCGGCTCAACATCGAGTCGAGCTCGTTCTCACTGCGCAGGAGCGGCAGCCGGCTGAAAAGCAGCCACACGTATCCCAGGATCGTCAGCGCGATGAAGGTAAGAAACACCGGGCCCACGTTGCTCAGCGCAAAAGAATGGACCGATTCGATGATGCCGCTGCGGGTGATGAACGTGCCAATCAACACCAACTCGTAGGTGAGAAAGATCAGCAGCATGTTCCACACCTTCAGCATGCCGCGCCGCTCCTGGATCACAATCGAGTGCAGAAAGGCGGTTGCCGTCAGCCAGGGCAGCAGTGATGCATTCTCAACAGCGTCCCAGGCCCAATAGCCGCCCCACCCGAGTTCGATGTAGGCCCACTGGCTGCCCATCAGGATACCCACCGACAGGAAAAGCCAGGGTACCAACGTCCATCGACGGATGGAGCGTACCCACTGGTTGCCCAGTTGGCGTGTCACGAGCGAGGCCACCGCAAAAGCAAATGGCACGGCAAAGCCGACAAAGCCCAGGTACAGAGCCACCGGATGGATTACCATCCAATAATTCTGCAGGAGCGGGTTCAAACCGGTGCCGTCCGCTGGCACGAATCCAAGTTTCTCGAAAGGATTGGCCGCAAACAGCAAAACGAACAAAAAAAAGGCACTCGTCAACAGCAATGTCGCGGCCACGTATGGCATGAGCTGGCGGTACTGATGGCGAAAGCCAAACATGGCCAACACCGAATAGCCCGAAAGCAGCAGCGTCCAAAACAGCAGCGATCCGGCTTGCCCACCCCAAAAGGCCGAGAACTTGTAGAAGAGGGGCAGACTGCGTTCCGTATGGCTCGCCACGTAGGTCAGCTGAAACTGGCTGGTCAGCAGGGCAATCCACAGAAGAATCGAGGCAAACAGGACCAGCGCACCGACGACATAGACGGCATTACGACCGGCCGCCACGATATCCGCACGCCCGCGACGCGCCCCCTCGATCGAGAAGAAGATGCCACCCACAGCAATGCCCAGGGCCAGAGCGAGGGCGGGGTATCCCAGGTCAAAGAGCATAATAATCTCCCGTTGGTCTCATTTGCAGGTGCCACCGTTGAGCAAGTTATTCAGGCAGCCCATCAGCTCGGATTCGGACAACGGACCGATCTTGAACCAATCGATGGCACCATCGGGGGTGATGAAGAATGTTTCGGGGACGCCCTGGATGCGGTAGCGGCGCGCTATCTGGCTTCCCAGGTCAGGCCCGTTGGCGTACGTGATGCCAAACTCCTGCAGGTAGCGCATGGCAGCCGGCTCCTGGTCCAGATAGTCGACACCGACGAATACGACGTCCCGGTTTGCGTAAGCCTCAGCGACCGCTTGCAGCAAAGCCGCCTCTTCTTTGCAGGGATCGCACCAACTGGCCCAAAAGTTGAGGACAACGACTTTGCCTCGCAAGTCCGCCAGGCTGATCTGCTCGCCAAAACCAGCCTGATAATTGGGGAAGAGACTGAGGGTAAAATCGGGTGCGCTGCCACTGGAGGGGCGCGGTGCTTCCTTACGAAACAGCAGCCCATAGGCAAAGAGCCCGATCAACATCAATACGACAGCAATTACGATGATCTGGCTGGCCACCAACCTGCGCTGTGGCCTGGTTGGTTCCACCGTTCCAGTTGAATCAGTCAATTTTCTTCAATTCCTCTTCGAGCCGCGATAGCTGGTCGCCACTAAGGTCGGAGGGACCCGCTGCTACGGTCAGGGTGGCTGCCGATTTTTGCCGTGTCCAGCGGCGCAGCAGCCAGCCTACCCACACCGCAGCTGCCGCCAGGGCTACGAACGGTAAGATCCAGGCCAGCCAGCTGATACCCTGGCGCGGCGGCTCCCCCAATACCTGCGGCCCATACTGTTCGATGAAATAATTGCGAATCTGGTCGAGCGATTCACCCTGCGCTAGCTTCACACCGATGACTTCGCGCATCTGCTCGCACGCCTTGAGTTCGCACGTGTCCAGGCGAACACCATTGCACAGGGGACACCACAACGCCTTGGCGACCTCGTTAATCTGCTCAGGCGTTACGGTTGTTTGTGCCTGGGCTGGGCTTGCCCCGCACACCGCCACAAATCCAATCAGTACAACAAGCAGGCAGATACCAGTTTTCATGGGAGCTATTATACCATATCGTGGCGTACCTGCCAACCAGGCGACGACTCCACCTGAACAAGCAGGCATTGCTGTTAATTGACATTCTTAAATATTGTGTTATAATGTGAGCGTTGTGATGTCGCCTGGATTTATCCCCATCGCCCCCTGGATGGTCGTAAGTCATTATCCCGCGGTTTGATCGTCATTCGTCGCAGCTCGGGATGCCTGCGGGTAAGTCGTCTTTGATTGCGGGAGGACGTTATACCATGAACCATAAGGTACGTGTAGTCGTTAGTGCAGTCGTCCTGGTGATTGCCACGTTCGCGTTTGCGCAAGCTGCCCTGGCCAATAATGCCGATCAGCCTAGCGCCGCCACTTCGCAGGCGGGTGGCACGGTGTATGTGGTGCGTCGCGGCGACAGCCTGGGTGCCATTGCAGCGCGATACGGTGTGAGTGTCAGTGCCCTGGCGCGCGCCAACGGTATCCGCAACCCTAACCTGATCTTCGCCGGCCAGCGCCTGGTGATTCCTGGCCGCGGCTCGACTGCGGCCAGCGGCACGTCGACAGCTGCCACCGGGGGTGTGTACGTTGTGCGCCGCGGTGACAGCCTGGGGGCAATTGCCGCACGTTATGGCACGTCGGTCGCAGCCCTGGCGCGCGCGAACCGCATCGCCAATCCCAGCATCATCTACGTGGGTCAACGGTTGGTCATCCCAGGCCGTGGCGCGGCGGCAAGTACGGGTTCGAGTTCCGGGACCGCCCCCGCCGTCAAACCGGCTTCGTCGGGCCGCTGGATCGATGTGAATGTGAGTACACAGCGCGTCACAGCCTATGAGGGCAACCGCGCAGTCTACAGCGTTCCAGCCAGCACCGGTATCGCCCGCTATCCCACCCTCCTGGGGCGGTTCCGCGTGTATGTCAAGCTGCGGTCCACGCGCATGACGGGACCAGGGTATGATCTGCCCAATGTGCCCTACACCATGTATTACTACCAGGGTTACGCCGTGCACGGGGCCTACTGGCACAACAACTTCGGCCGACCCATGAGCCACGGCTGCGTCAACCTGCGGCCCTCGGACGCCAAATGGTTCTTCAATTTTGCGTCGGTCGGAACGCCTGTGGTGGTCCATCGCTGATGGCTAGGAGCCTATCCGAATAGCTTCTCCCAGGCGCCTTATCGAGGCGAATACCAGGTTATTCGGATAGGCTCTAACTGACAGCGAACACTTTCTACTTGCCCGGTTGTTACTCGCACGAACCCATCACGGGAACAGGGGTGGGATAGACCACTGTGTCGTCCCACCCCTGCCGCGTGTCGGTTGGATTGTATGCATCTGTGACGACAAGACTCTTTAGCTGGTTTGCCGCCGTGTGGCCAGCAGACCTGTTGCTGCTGCTGGTGACAGCCATTTGGGGCGGCACCTTTGTAATGGTTCAGGATGCCGTCGCGACCTATCCGGTCTTTGCCTTTCTGGCGCTGCGGTTCAGCCTGGCCAGCCTGGTGTTCCTGCCGGCATTGGCGCACCGCCGGCGAACAGCCACCACTGTGCAACCCCCTTCCTGGACCGCCCGCGCGAGGGTGGTCCTCCCCGGCCTCCTCATCGGTACCCTGCTCTTTGCCGGCTACTCGTTCCAGACGTATGGCTTACGCTGGACGACGCCAGCCAAAGCGGGATTCATTACGGGACTTTCGGTCGTCTTTGTACCGTTAGGATCGGCCCTGTTTCTGCGCCGGCGACCTTCGCCGGCGGCATGGATCGGTGTTGGCCTGGCCACTGCCGGTCTGGCACTGTTGACCCTGAATGCGGACATGCGCGTTGCTGCCGGCGATCTGCTGGTGCTGGGATGTGCCATTGCTTTCGCCGCACATGTCCTGCTCGTGGGGCATTATGCCCCGCGCATGAGCCCACTCGACCTGGCAGCCGGCCAGATCGTTACCGTGGCCATCCTGGCCTTCGGTTTTGGTCTGCTGCTGGGAGGAGGTGTGCCCTGGCCAGGCGGCAGCGTCTGGTTTGCTGTCGCCTTCACGGGTCTGCTGGCCACCGCCCTGGCCTTTGGTGCACAGACCCTGGCCCAACGCTTCACCTCACCCACGCATACGGCACTCATCTTCGCCACGGAGCCGGTCTTTGCCGCTCTGTTCAGTTTTATGTTGATCGGGGAAGAGTTCACACCACGGGCCCTGGTTGGTTGTGGCTTGATCCTGGCCGGCATGCTGGCCGCTGAGTTCCGCTGGCGTCCGCGCCGTGATGCGGTCAATTCGGCCGCGTCATCATCTGGAACACAGACGTGAAAACGCCCCACCAGGGCTGGTGGGGCGTCCAGTTCATGAATCGTTTTCCGTGCCCCTGGGCAGGCCATAGAGCCACCAATAACGATCCATGGGATAGAGGACACGCACGGCATCTTCGAGCAAAAACGGTCCCTCGCGCCAGATGCTGCGCAGCTGGCCGTCGAGACGCCGCAGATGCCCTTGTTCAGCCAGTATGGTCATGCCCAATGATGCAGCTTCCTCCAGCAGAAGGGCCAGACGCGTCCGAATCCATACTTCACCCGCATACGTACTGGTACAGCCACCGCGGCGGACGCACTCGTCCACGTACCAGCGCCAGGAATCCAGGTAACTTTTCAACTCTTTCTGAATGAAACCGGCCCATTGCGCCCGATAGATACGTCGATTGTCCTCGATTGCTGCCGCGACAGCAGACAACTGCTGCTGCTGACCAACTTCCAGGCTGCCGGCAAAATGATCCAACAGCTGAAAGCGGCTCAACAAGCTTCCCAGGGTCATCTTCGGTTGTTGGGTTCCCGAGGGCGTCCTCACCACGATTTGCCGGAAAAGTCGATCTCCCAATAAATAATCGGGTAATTCCTGGGCCATCGTTTGAGCAACCATCAATTCCCCAGCAAGCTTGGGCATCGATCCTCCTTCGGCAAATACGGCTTATCCTTCTTTGCGCGGATTGAAGGATACCGCCGCCAGGGCCAGAATAGCGGCCAGCGAAATGACCAGTGCAATGAGAGCGAGAATGGTCGCCAGTGAGGCAGCTGACTGCGCCTGCTGGACCGCAATCAGGAGCTCGGTCACTCCGTCCTGGGCCGGTACTGACGCCAGGACCGGACCCGTCGTCAGCAGCAAGGCGATAACGATTGCCTGCACGACAATCACTGCCCCCATCAAGAACTGACGGTTCAAATGCATAGATGCACTCCTCCCATGTGATTTGACAGCAAAGCCGTCTTCGGGTAGATTGAGTCAACGGGCACCTTTGAGTCCATTATAGTCCACCCCGCGCAAAATCGCAAGCCTATTTGGCATCTTTCGACCGCAGACCACCATCCAGGAAAGCTTATCTGATACCATGCGGGCTCTTGTGCAGCGCGTTACCCAGGCAGCCGTTCTCGTCGATGAAGACGTGACCGGTGCAATTAAGCACGGTCTCCTCGTCCTTCTGGGCGTTCATGCCGACGATACGCCTGAGCTGGCCGCAACGCTGGCGGAGAAGATCGCCTACCTGCGCATTTTTAGTGATGAGGCGGGTCGCTTCGAGCGCAGTGCACGTGATGTGGGTGCGGCCTGCCTGGTCGTATCGCAGTTTACGCTGTACGCCGACGTGCGCAAGGGACGGCGCCCAAGCTTTACGGCCGCTGCGCGTCCGGAAGTGGCAGAGCCCCTGGTGGCTGCGTTTTGCCAGGCTATGCGAGGCCAGGGACTTCCAGTGGCCAGCGGTGTCTTTGGTGCGCATATGGCCGTCCAACTCACCAATGATGGCCCGGTCACAATCTGGCTGGACACCGAAGACCTGGCCCGCCCAAGGCGGGCACACCATCGGACAGGTCGGCTGGCAGATCGGGCCGTTGGGCTAGAAAATTCCTAACCTGATGGGACTTGTGGTAGAATAGTGAACGTCGGCCAGCATCGCATCGCCAATCATCATGAAAGGTCAGCACTCATGCCCAAGGGCCCGGGGGCGGTCAGCCAACTCCAGATTCCGGCCTCATTAACTGCACTCGTCAAACAGGGCCAGGTGCTGCTGGAAGACGTTCTGCGCGCGTTTCCCAACGCCAACAAAGACCCTGACGCATGGGAGTTGGTCCTGGGCGCACTGACGGCCGCGGGGATTGAGCTCGCTGAACAGGCCGAGGCCGATGCGGGCGTCGACGTTGAAGTGGACGGGGACGAAGGCATTCCGGCCACCGTCGTAGGCGGCATCGGCTCCGACCCCCTGGCGCTCTACCTGCGCGAGATGGGCCGGACCCCCCTGCTCACGGCCGAGCAAGAAGTGAGATATGCCAGACAGGCGGCGCGCGTCCCCATCCTCCAACAGGAGTTGGCCCGTGGTCACATTTCGCCGGACCGGCGGCGGCAGCTCAAGCAGGAGATCCAGGAGGCCGAGGCGGCACGTGAAGCACTCATCAAAGCCAATCAACGCCTGGTGATCAGTGTCGCAAAACGCTACCGAGGCCTCGGTGTTCCTTTCCTGGACCTCATCCAGGAAGGCAACCTCGGCCTGATGCGTGCCGTCGAGCGTTTCGATCCCGATAAAGGCAACCGACTTTCGACCTATGCGATGTGGTGGATTCGCCAATCGATCATCCGCGCCGTCGCCAACCTGAGCCGCACAATTCGTGTCCCGATTCATGCCGGGGAGCGCGAGCGCAAGCTGCGCAAAGTGGCCCAGGAGCTGCAGCAGTCCTTGGGCCGCACACCAACCGCCAACGAGCTGGCAGCCGAGCTGGGTTTGACACCCCGCCAGGTCCAGCGGCTGCAGAACATGGGCCAGCAAGCGGTTTCTCTCGATCAGCCCATTCGTGAAGGCGAGGCCGACGGCAGCAGCCTGGCTGATCTCATCGAGGACGAAAACAGCCTGGCACCGGCTGACCTGGCCGCACAACGCCTGCTGCGCGATGATGTTGCGGCCGTGCTGGCCGACCTCAAACCACGCGAGGCCGAAGTGCTGCGTCTGCGCTACGGGCTCGAAGGTGAGCGCGTGCACACGCTCAAAGAGGTTGGTGAACTGATGGGCGTGACTCGCGAGCGGGTACGGCAGCTTGAGATGCGTGCCCTGCGCAAACTGCGTCACCCGCGCATTGGACGCCGTCTGAAAGGCTACCAACGACGGCGTTAGTACCTGCTTTGTGCCGCTGGTCCGTTTGTGATCAACGGTTGTCCAGCAAGCCTCGCGTATCATGGCCCGATATTACCATCCAGTGAAGCCGGCACCTTCAGTGGACAGCCGGTGCCACATAGGCCACCGCCGCATACCCCACAACCGCGTCCTTGCCGCCTCCCGTGTCACCGGAATTACGATAATCGAGCAGGTGCGGCTGCCAGCCAAGCTGCTGCGCGACCGCCATTAAAGTGAGAATCGGCAGCATGCCGCAAGCCTGCTGCCCGGCGACCGCTGAGGAACTGCCCGCCAGCAGGGCTTCCAACAGCGCACGATCGCGACGGATGGCATCCTCGTACGGGTAATAATGGCTGAGATCGGAGCTGACCACGAGGAGGGTGTTGGGCTGCTCACCCAGCAGTGCCAGCAGGTGTTCGGCCACCGCCTCGGGATCGGTCTCACCAAACAGCAGCGGTACGACATGCACCGCCGGCATGGTGTGCTGCAGGAAAGGCAGCTCCACCTCCAGGCAGTGTTCCGGCAGGTGGGCTGCGTCGTGGTGCACGAACGGTCGCCCGCGCATCAGGAGCCAGGATTGGCTGGGGTGATCCACCGGCACCACACCGAACGGTGTCTCCATGGCATCGAAAGCACCTACCGCCACGCCGTTGACAAAAACCCGGTGCGCCGGACCGAGCAGCAGGGCCACGTCAAACGGCGGCACCTGGCCCGGCAGCTGCTTGAAACCATACGCGGCCACGGCACCAGAGTACCGGTAGCCGGCATGGGGCACGATCAGCGCACGTAGATTCGTCAATCCAAGATCTGGCGCAGCCGCGAGCAGCTCGGTCACCGTCAATTGCAGTGCGTGCGGGGACGCGGGATAGAAGTAACCGGCCACGGCTGGTGAGCGGACACGCTGTGGCATGCGACACCTCCACGCAAACGAGTGCACCTGGCTCTAGAACCAGACCATCTGGCCTTCGCTGATCACGGACAACCCGTGACGAAGGCCGTCACATGGGATCGTCGAATTGAAGCATACTCCTGGCACATACGTTTGTCAAGCACCTGAAACCTTTTGTTTCGTTGATGCGTAAGTACAGATTGACAGGTCGCGAAGTCGGGCGACGTGTGGCGCAGTATCTCAGGACAGGGCTGTGAGCAACCCACAACAAGAGCAGGCCTGGCTCAAACAGGCTCTGGCGGGCGAGCAATCCGCGTTTGGCAAGTTGGTTGAGGCGTACCAGGTGCCAGTCTACAACCTGGCTTACCGCATGCTGGGCAACGCCGGTGAGGCTGAAGAGGCTGCACAGGAAACGTTCCTGAAAGCGTATACGCGTTTGCATACGTACGATCGTGAGCGCAAATTCTCTACCTGGCTGCTGTCGATTGCGTCGCATCACTGCATCGACCGGCTGCGCCGGCGTCGATTTACCTGGTTATCGATCGACGACAACCCGATGCTGGGTTGGCTGACCGCCGACCAGGGCAAACCGGAGGAGTCTGCGCTGCGCAGTGAAGTAGGGGATGAGGTGCGCGATTTGCTGGGTCATTTGGAACCAGCCTACCGCCTGCCGCTGATCTTACGCTACTGGCACGATCTATCGTACGAAGAAATTGCGGATACCATGGGTATCACCGAAGCGGCCGTCAAGTCTCGCCTACATCGGGCCCGTCACCAAATGGCCGATGCGATGGCGCAGCGTGAGGCGGTGCCACTGGCACGGACGCCATCGATGCCGGGGATCATGCACGTGTTATGAGTTACAGAGGGGACACAATGACCATGCACATTGCCACAGAACAGTTTTCGCTGGCACTGGACCGGCGGCTTCCACCCGAGGACATGGAGACGATGCGACAGCACCTGGGAGGTTGTGCAAGCTGCCGGCATGAATGGGAGCTGTGGCAAAACATGTCCATGCGGTTTCAGAACGCCCCCATGGTGGTTCCACCGCCCGGGTTTGCCCAGCGGGTCGAGGAACGGCTCGCCCGGCGGGCCAGCCTGCAGCGCGGTGTCCTGGGTGGTACGGTGCTGCTGACTGGCTCGGTGACTTTGTGGAGCCTGGTTGCAGCCGCAACGATCGTGGTATTGCTCACCTGGTTGACGCTCAATCCGGCAACGGCGGGTACCCTGGTGTCGTACGTGGTGCGGTTGGCACAGACGGCGGCACCGCTGACCAGCGCACTCACGCTGCTGCTGAATGGTGTTCAGCAGGCGTCCACGCAGCTGGCACTGGTGACCATCAGTGCCGCGCTGCTGATCGCGGCATGGACATGGGGTCACCTGGTGCTGCGCTACCGCCATGCGTCAGCTCAAGCGGGTCAATCCTAAGCCGGTTTGTACCTGGTTCCGGGAGCACAAACGCGCCCATGGATCACACCGACAACGCCGGGCCGATTGGCCCATCTGGAAAGGGGGAACAGTACCCCGCGCCAGAACATCTGATGCGCAGGCAGTACTGTAACACACAATGTACAAACGGTTGGTAATGACATTATTGGTCGGGCTCATCCTGATACTGGGCACGACACCCGCGCTGGCACAAGATGGCACCAACGAGGATCAGGTCATCATCGGTCAAAGCTTCACCCTGGAAGCGGGCGAACGTCTGAATGGCAATCTAGCCGTCGTGGGAGGCAGCGTCGACATCGAAGAAGATGCCACCCTGGCCGGGGACATGGCGGTTTTTGGCGGTTCCGTCGCAGTAGCGGGCCGCGTCATGGGCGATATTGTGGCGTTCGGTGGCAGCGTCGAGCTGACCGATGATGCCAACATCCGCGGTGACGTCGTCGTCTTGGGCGGAACGCTGACACGCGCGCCGGGCGCCACGATTGGCGGCGAAGTCCGTGAAACCCGTGGGCCAGCCGGGCTCTTTGGCGGCCCAACGGCCCCCATCGTCGTACCGCAGCCCACACCCAGCACGCCATTCCGCTTTCTTTTCGACATGCTGATGCGTACCCTGGGGGCGATCGGACTGTCATTGGTACTGGCGACACTGGCCGTCCTGGCCGTGGTCTTGCTGCCAAAACAGACCGAGCGCGTGGCCCAGGTGCTGGTGGAGCAGCCGGCAATGGCATTGGCGGGCGGTGTGCTCACCTGGCTGGTCGTGGCCGGGCTGATTGTCATTCTGGCCATCACCATCTGCCTGGCACCGATTGCCGTGCTCATCTTCGTCCTGGCCGCGCTGGCCTGGCTCTTGGGTTGGATTGCCGCTGGCTGGCTGGTGGGACAGCGGCTGCTGCAAGCGTTCAAGCTCAAGAACCCGAGCCCGCTGGTCGAGGCCATCGTGGGGGTTCTGCTCATCACCCTGTTGTGGCGGGCCATTCCGTGTATCGGCTGGCTGTTCTGGTTCGTCGTATCGTCGCTGGGTCTGGGCGCCGTGGTTCTGGCCCTGTTTGGCCGCCAACACGCAGCGGGCCAGACTGGTTCGACCGCAATGGCACTCGTGCCTTCGGTTCCGACACCGCCCCCCGCACCGGCGACACCCACCGGTCCGCCCATGCCGTGGTACCAGGATCTGCCCGCCGGGCTGCAGGAAGACATTGCTGCCGACACCGGGACACCCCCAGCTGACGACCCATCGCCGCGGTAGTGGCACCCGTGACGACGCGCAGTACGCCGTAGCGCCTACGACGCGGGAAACCTATAAAAACCGGGCTTCGCTGAAGCCCGGTTTTTGTTCGATCGAATAAATGAGCGCCCGATCCGTCGACGATCGTTCTCAGTCGCGCACCACCCGCCACCACAACGCACCGGGCGCTCTCTACAAGGGTTAACGAAAAACGTGCCACAAATTTCGCGTCAGCGGGTGAATTGCCCCTCAATCTGCGAACAGGCGCGTGATTTCGTCCGTGGCAAAGCTGCGTAGCGGACGCCAAAGCCCGGCGGCATCCCGCTCCATCACACCCTCAGCGGGCGGTACTACGTCGCCCAGGTAAGTCACCGGGACGTCGTTCTGCTGGCACGCGGCGGTGAGGCGCGGTCCATCTTCCGGTGCCACCGTAACCAGCAGACCTCCGCTGGCAATCGTGCCCAGCGGATCGAGCCCGTAAAGGTCACACAACAGACGCCCTTCCGCCAGCACCGGCACTTGTCGCAGATCGATCCGTAAACCGACTTCTGCCGCGCGTGCAATCTCCCACAGGCCTGTCACGACCCCACCTTCGGTTGGGTCGTGCATGCTGTGGGGATGCAGGGTAGCGCAAACCAGCCCCGCCGTGGGAACGATGCTGATGCCAGGCTCGTGCAGCATGCCCTGCGCTCGCCGAATCAGATCCGCATCCACACCACGCCGCAGCAGGTCGTGCTCCTTTTCGCGGGCAATCAGGGCGGTTCCCTCGATGGGTGCCGCCCGCAAGAAATAGACCGCATCACCCACCTGGGCACCGGCTGTCGTCACCAGGTCTACGGGTGCCACCTCACCCAGCAGGGTGCCACAAACCATGGGCCGGTCCAGACCGTGGGTGATTTCAGTATGGCCGCCAGCCATCGCGATACCGAGCTGGGCACAGGCGGCGTGCATCTGCGCAAAGATGCGCTCGGCCAGGTCCGGGGTGGTTCGCCCCGCTGGCAGCAGAATTGTAGCCAAAAACCAGCGCGGTCGAGCCCCCATGGTGGCTACGTCGTTGGCGTTCACATTGACCGCGTACCAGCCGATCTCATCAGTGGCAAATGTGATCGGATCGGTCTTGGCTACCAGCAAACTACCACCGTCGGTGAGGGCATTCTGCTGGAAGTCGATGACCGCAGCATCCTCACCGGCGCGTGGGCCAATGATCAGCCGGGCATCCGGTGTACTGTAACGCCGCAGCAAATCGTCCAGCAGCTCAGGTGGTAGTTTGCCAGTCGGCAATATCATAGATCAACAGCCCCACTCGCCCCAGGCCGACGCAGCGGCTGCAATATCGGCCGCATCGATGATTCCATCGACGACCAGATCATAGACCGGATGCCAGCCGGCACTGCCGCTGGTCAGGCCCCAACGCGCCGCAACCAACTGCACGTCGCTCACCGCAACGTCACAACTGCAGTCGACGTCGGCTGCCAGGCAGACGGCATAGTTCACTTGCAGGCGGGCGCTGTTGATCGGGTTGCCATCATGACTGACGGCATCGATGTAGCCCGTGTTGGCAGGATGGCTGGCCAGGAGCAGAGCCAGCGCGTTGCCTGCCTGCCAACCAGGGCGATCGACCACTTCCTGCACAACCGGCGCCAGGTCAGGCGAGCTCAGCCAACCAGTGGGCACCGTGCTGCTGATCACCCAACTAACCGACGCCTGAGTGGTCGGTACAGCAAGCGGTACCTGGGTCTGGAAGTTCGGCACACTGTCCTGGTTCGCGCCACGCAGCGTGATACCGACGGCATCTGCGCCGGCATGATAGGTCCGGTTGATTTCCAGGGTTGCATCGATGATGCGCACGTGGGCGGGAATCTGGACGTTGGTGAAACGAAAACCGCTCAGCAGCTGATAACCACTGGCCAGGCCTGTGCGTACCGTCAGCGCGCCGATGTCGTTGAACCCGGTGGTCACGCGTTGATGCGTATCATCGAGTCCGGCCGACACCTGCCGCAGAAGTGATGACACGTTCGGAGTGGGGGTTGGCGTAGGAGTCGGTGTCGGTGGTAGCTCGATGACAGGAAAGTCGCGCAGGCTGGTCTGGGCAGTCGTTACCGTCACAAGTGCCGGATTGGTACCCGGCAGCGCGGTGAAGCCGGATGGGCCGCTCACCTCCAACTCGTACGTCTGTGGCGCCAGGTCACGCACTACGTACGAGCCGTCATTCGCACTGCCGACGGTCGTCAGCAGGGTGCTGCCCACGCGCACGTCGATGCTGGCACCTGGCAGGCCGGGCTCACCGGCATCCCGCTGCCCGTTGCTGTTACGATCGTGGAAGACGGCGCCGGCAATGTGGCCAGTTCCCGGCTGTGGTGTGGGTGTGGCTGTCGGGGGCACCGTGGCTGTGGGGGTCGGTGTGATCGTGCTTGTGGGCGTGGGCGTCGGCGTAGCCGGCGGGGGTGACGTATAGGCCAGGATCTTGCCATCGTGGGTCACTGCCCAGCCATGGTCGGCATCGACGAAGTCGACCTCCCAAATGAAGCCGGTGGCAGGAATGGTCTGGGCGGCCCACGCCAGGCCGCCGTTCGTCGTGTGGTAGACGCGACCGCTGACGTCATTGACGCCGCCGACCACCCACCCTTCCTGGGCATTGAGCATGTCGATGTCGTAAAAGTTCGTATAATATTTCTCGTTGGTATTGACACCGGACGTACGCGAAACCCAGGACTGGCCGGCGTCGGTGGTGTAATAGATTTCACCGTGTGCAGCCGATACCCAGCCGGTATTCGTGTTCAGAAAACTGAGTCCCAGCAGGTCGAACTGCGGCGCAAATCGTCGCGACCACGAAGCGCCGGTGTTGTAGGAGAATGCAAAGCTCGCACCATTGCCGGCACCGTAGCAGGTCGAGCCAAAACACTGGAACTCCCAGATAACCACGTATCCGCCAGGCAAGAATTCACTCCAGCTGACACCACCGTTGGTTGAGCGGAAGGAATGGCCATTGGTACCGCCGGCCAGGACCGTGCTGCTGTTGGCCCAGTGGGCGGCGTAAAGGTAACCTCCGTATCCATTGGCCATGCCGCTGTTCGCCCAGGTGACGCCACCGTCGGTGGTACGAATCGCCTGCCCGGTCGTGCCGACACTCAGGCAGTGCAGTTCGGAGAGACAATCGATACCGCCTTGCCAGCCAGCCACGAACGCCGGCAGGGTGAGCCGCGTCCAGTTGGTGCCTCCATCGGTCGTTTTCAGAATGTACGGGTTTCCCTGGCCACCCCAGTCGGGCCCGCCAACGGCATAACCGACTTGCGTATTCAGCATTTTGAGCCCACGCAGGGTAATGCCTTCCGGTGCCTGGTATTGGATAGACCAACTGGGGGTGGTTGGTGCGGCCGCCATGGTACGGTGTGGCGCAAAGGCAGCCATCGTGCTGCCGGTGACTACAAGCAAAACTAACAACGCTACTGCGATCAGGTATGCACGTTGGGTATGGTTCATTTTGCCTCCAATAACAAACATTGGCGCTCAGCCTGGGCGCCAATGTCAACTCGGACAAGAACCGGATTGTACCACTCTCAACCTGTTCTCGCCAAAAACGGGCGAGGGTCCGAGCCCGCTGCGCGCCGGCCAGCATTCAGTGCAGCAGCATCTTTGACAAGGCAGTACCCTGGCGTTAAAATGCAGCCCGTTCGAGTCCGTTTCCAGGGCCCAGTCATCCTGTAGACACAGTGCAAGCACTGGCGTGGTACGCTGGAAACAATCGCAGTGACAACACCCTGGAGGTACGGCGTGGACCCAATTGCCTTTCAAATCGGACCACTGGCGGTGCGCTGGTACGGTCTCCTGATCGTTCTCGGCGCAGTCGTGGCCGCGTACATCGCCAGCCGCGAAGCCCGGCGGCGCGGTGAAGACCCCGACCACGTCTGGTCGGCGTTTATCTGGCTGCTGATCGGAGGCATCATCGGAGCCCGACTCCAGTACGTCATCAGCTCTTCGCTGGAAAACCCCGCCTACGTACAAGAATATCTGAACAATCCCATCAAGATTATTGCCACCTGGGAAGGGGGCGTCGGTATCTTTGGCGCAATCCTCGGTGGTGCGCTGGCATTTTATCTGTACACGCGCCGGACCCATCTCAATTTCTGGCGCTGGGCCGACATCATCATCGTCGGCTTGCCGTTTGCCCAGGCCATTGGGCGCTGGGGCAACTTCTTCAACCAGGAGTTGTACGGCGGGCCAAGCAATCTGCCGTGGGGGATAACAATCGACTGCGTGCACCGCGTGGAGCCCTATTTCTGCCCACCCCAGGGAAACTTCACGGAAGCCACCCGTTTTCATCCAACGTTTTTGTATGAGTCCATCTGGAACCTGTTCGTTGGCTTCACCCTGCTGTTCCTGGCACGCCGTTACGGCGACCGCTGGCCGGCCGGTTCATTGTTCAACCTTTATCTCGTCTTCTACCCCATCGGCCGGTTCCTGGTCGAGTTCATCCGCCTGGGCACACCGTTTGCCCTGGGTCTGACGATCGGCCAGCTCACGTCACTTGCAGCCGGGCTGATTGCGCTGGGCGTGTTCGTCATTCGGCTGCGCCGGTCGCGCCAGAATCAGCCACTTTCACCTGCGTAGCGCCGTGGTGCATGGGTCATCATCACCCGCGTTTGTTTTGACAGGTCCCGCTGCTGTCGGTATAATGTTCAGGTTGATCTAGAGATGTTCAGCCAAATGCCTTGGCAGTGTCTGGTCCAAAGCCAGTCGTGGCTTGCCGGGCACTGTGAAGGGTCCTGTGGACATCTTCGCCGGGAAGGAAGTCATTCGAGGAAGCACTGTGCACGAGAATAGTCAAGAAACAACCAACATGACGATAGACACCCAGGACGTATCCGGCGCCCTGGAGGCCGTCGCCGAGACCACCGATACGGTACTCGCCGAGGCTATGCCGGTTGAACCGGCACCGGAGACCAGCTCCCCCGCAGTACCCGAAGCTTTGGCAGCAGTCGAAGTGCCTGAAGTTTTGGCAGCCGTTGAAGTACCCGAAGCTTTGGCAGCCGTTGAAGTACCCGAAGTTTTGGCAGCCGTTGAAGTACCCGAAGCTTTGGCAGCCGTTGAAGTACCCGAAGTTTTGGCAGCCGTTGAAGTACCCGAAGCTTTGGCAGCCGTTGAAGTACCCG
>CAZXQZ010000052.1:0-21935 GCA_964642445.1 uncultured Anaerolineae bacterium | reverse complement strand
TACTCCCTACTCCCTACTCCGTACTCCCTACTCCGTACTCCCTACTCCCTACTCCCTACTCCCTACTCCCTACTCCCTACTCCCTACTCCGTACTCCCTACTCCCTACTCCCTACTCCGTACTCCCTCCCCCACGTTTCCCGAATCACCCCCCTCATGGTATACTTCGCCCCACCTGGCGTAGCACAACGCTGCGCACCGACGATCCAAGGCAATGATGCATGACCACCCAACCTGACTACGCCCGTGCCTACGCCTACGTGCGTGAGCGGCTGCACCACGAACTGCCGGCCACCCTGACCTACCACAGTGCCTATCACACCCTGGATGAGGTCCTACCCGCCGTCGAACGCCTGGCGAGCCTGGCCGGTTTGCATGGCGAGGACGTTCTGCTCCTGCGCACGGCTGCCTTATACCACGATATTGGCTACATCGCCACGCGCGCCGGCCACGAGGAAGTCAGCGCGGCGATCGCGGCCGAAACCCTGCCTCAGTTTGATTATGCACCGCACCAGGTGGCCCGTATCGTCGAGCTGATTCGTGCCACCCGCCTGCCCCACCAACCCGGCGATCTGTTGGCCGAAATCATGGCCGACGCCGACCTCGATTCGTTGGGCAGCGACCGTTTTGTGCCGCGCAATGCCGACCTGCGCGCCGAAATGGCCGCCTGCGGTGAAACAATGCCCGACTGCGACTGGTTCCGCCACGAAGCGGCCTTCCTGCAAGCCCATCGTTACTTCACGCCGATGGCCCGCGCCCTGCGCGATGCCGGCAAACAGCATAACCTGCAAACCGTCCTGGCCCAACTGGCCAACTGCGAGGTGTCACTTGAGCGAAGCTGAGCCGATGCGCTCGACACCCGCCCAGCGCGGGGGAGCCTTGGGCCTGGTGTTGGCGGTGCCCGTTCTACTCCTGCTCTACCTGGGTGCCCTCGTTGCGCGCCTGCCCTTCGTCCCCTTCGACCTGGTTCTGGCGTCACCGTCGAGTTCGTGGAGCCAACGTCTGCTCGGCGTCGTGATCTTTTTGGGAGGCGCCGTGCTTTTTGGTGCGCTCATCGGGCGCAACGCCGCACGCACGACGCGCCCCGCCTGGCAGGTGGGTGCGCGGACCGGCTCGTTCCTCGCCGTTGCCCTCATTCTGTTCGAGCTGACCGTGGGCGAATCGGCCGCCTCGTCCGGTGTGACGGCACTCTACCTGACGGTGCTGATCGCCGGCTGGGGCCTGGCGGTTGGGCGCCTGCTGCAGCGTACGCTGCCCGGCCCCGACCAGGCGCCGGCATGAGCACCTGGCAGCACTGGCTGGCCGAACTGGCCAACGGGATCGACCGGCGTTTCGACGACTGGAAGGCCGCGCCGCCCGGCGCCGATGGGCGCCCCTTGACCATCCTGGCTTACCGCGGTTACGGCTCACCGCGGCAGGTTCACCTGCACGGGCGCGTCCAGGCCTATGAACCCATCACCCCCTCCAGCGTGGACGATACCCTCTGGGCCAATCTTGCCAACATGTTCCGTCGTTTCGAGAGTGATGAAGCGCCCGGTGTACGCCTGCGGGCCACCTGCCGCGGCGCCAGCCAGGAGATCGAGACCGACAACGAGGGCTATTTTACGGTGTGCCTCGAACCTGGCACACCCTGGGATGGCACAGCGCTCTGGCAGACCGTGGATCTCGAGCTGCTCACACCGGTGGTCAACCACCCCACCCCCGTGCGAACCACCGGCCAGGTCTTGACCCCGCCGGCCAGTGCCACCCTGGGCATCATCAGTGACATCGATGACACGGTGGTGCAGTCCGACGCGACCCACCTGCTGTCGATGCTGCGCACCGTATTCCTGAGCAATGCACATACGCGGCTGCCGCTCCCGGGGATGGCCGAGCTGTGCCGGGCGTTGTTTGCCGGCGCATCGGGCAGCGCCGCCAACCCGCTGTTTTACGTCTCCAGCAGCCCCTGGAACCTGTACGACCTGCTGTCCGACTTCTTCCACCTGCACGACATCCCCATCGGCCCGGTGCTCTTTCTGCGCGACTGGGGCCTGGATGACATCGAGCAGCCCTCGGCATTTCACACCGCGCACAAGATTGCGATCATCCAGCAGCTGCTCGACTTCTACACCGATCTTCCCTTCATCCTCGTCGGTGACAGCGGTCAGCACGATCCCGAAATCTACCACGACGTGGTGCGCCGCTATCCCGGACGTATCCAGGCTGTCTACATCCGGGACGTGCTCGACCGCGGCGAAGGGGACGCACGCCTGCGCCCCCTGGCCGAGGCTATCACTGCCGCTGGCACGGCCTTCGTCCTGGCGGCCGATGCGCTGGCCATGGCCAACCACGCCGCTGCCCAGGGCTGGATCACACCAGCGGCCTACGCGCGGGTGGCTACCAGCCAGGCGACCTGAGTCCACGTTGCGGTCGCACTCCGGTTTCAGCGCTCGACGGTCATCGTGATACCTGGTGCGAACTCCCCTGGGTGGTAGGACCCGTGCTGCACGTGGGCGTGCAGCACTCCTCAGCGGCCAGGTTATTGATCGAAGAAATTCGGGGCCATTGGCCTCTTACGCAGCGTGGTAGGCCAGGTTAGCCGCACTGTTGGCCACGACACTCTGAACACGAATTGACCAGGGTCTGAACTTCAAAGTGAACAATACCCTGTGGCATAATCGACCTGCTGTCGTACATCTTCATCCACGAAGGAGCAATCACCATGGCCGATTATGCATTCACCACCACCTGGCGCGTGGCCGCGCCCATCGAGCAAGTCTACGATGCCATCGTACACAGCGAGCGCTGGCCATCCTGGTGGAAAGGGGTGGAGCGCGTCGAGGAACTGCAGCCGGGCGATGCCAACGGCATCGGCAGCGTGCGCCGCTACACCTGGAAGAGCAAGCTGCCCTACCGGCTCGTGTTCGACATGACGGTGACGCACGTCGAAGCCCCCACGTACCTGGCGGGTCGTGCCAGCGGCGAGTTGGAAGGCACGGGCGTCTGGCACCTCAGCAGTGACGGGCAGGTCACGACCGTCCGCTACGATTGGAACGTACACACCACCAAAGCCTGGATGAATGCCCTGGCACCGATAGCGCGCCCGTTTTTCGCCTACAATCACGATGTCGTGATGCAGTGGGGTGGGGAAGGATTGGCGCGGCTGCTCAGTATGACAGGATAGATTTTGGATTGGGGCGGCTGATTTGGCATGTTTTCGACGTTACGGTATAATTATTACTAGTCAAGCCTGTGTTCCCCACTGGATCGTTGGCGTCGAAGCATACGAGGAGAGATCACATGGAACTCAATCGTTACCAGGTACTGGGCGTGGGTGTTGGTCTGTTCGTGATGTTGATCGTTACCGTCCTGTTGCTGCGCAAGCTAACGGCTGCGCGTGGCGATGTGGCGCTGCCGGAGGTCACCGAGGCGCCCGAATTGGCGAGCGTAACCGCGGACGCGTAGACAGTACTGGTTTGGTGTACCGGGGGGGCCAGGGTATCACACGATGTCCAGGCCCCTTTTCGTTGCCCGGAACAATTCACCCACTGGCGCCGTCTTGATTCTGTGTGTTGCGCATACAACCTCGGCGCGCCAGCAAGATGTGGTCGGCGCATGTGCGTACGATCACACGGTGTTGCGAAGCCTGTCATTACAGAAGGAGAAGAATCAATTCATGAGCACGAAAGTATACGTTCTTGTGGCGTTGGTGGCCGTTGGGTCACTGTTGCTGGCTGCCTGTGTGCCAGCGCCTGGCGCCCCCGCGCCGTCGGTCAACGAGCAACCGCCGACCGAAGCGTCAACACCAACGGGTGATGAAATCACGCCGCTGGAGCCCTCGGGGCTGATGGCCACGCCGTGGGCACTTCAGGCCTTTGGTGGTCCTGACGTCCCACTGGCTGCCCTGGAGGGCAAAAACATCACCATCGAGTTCAATACCGAAGGTGGCGCCAGTGGTTTTGCCGGCTGCAACATCTACGGCGGGGATTACACGGTCGATGGCAACTCGCTGACGTTTGGGCCACTGATTTCCACCATGATGGCGTGCGAGCCGGCGTTGATGACGCTCGAACAGGCCTACCTGGCTGCCCTGGCCAAAACGGCCAGCTTCCAGATCGTGGACGGCCAGCTCGATCTGATGGATGCCAACGGGCAGATGATCCTGAGTTTTGCGCCGCTGGAGAGCAAGACCCTCGAAGGCACGAACTGGGTCGCCACTGGCGTCAACAACGGCCGACAGGCCGTCGTCTCGATCCAGACCGGCACCGAAATCACGGCGCTGTTCGAAAACGGCCAGCTGAGCGGCACGGCCGGCTGCAATAACTACAACGCGTCGTACACGATCGACGGCGACAAAATCGCCATCACCCTGCCGATATCCACCATGATGATGTGTGCGGAACCAGAAGGGCTGATGGAACAGGAGCAGGCCTACCTGGCCGCCCTGCCACAGGCTGCCACGTTCCAGATTCGCGAAGACCAGTTGGAGATTCGCGATGCCGGCGGCGCACTGCTCGTCAGTTACACGGCGGCGCCGGAGTCCCTGGTGGGTGACACGATCCCGCCCGCCGAACCGCTCAGCCTGACCAGCAATCCCTGGGAACTGGCCTCCTTCGGTGACAGCGACATGTCACTGGCCGCCCTGGAGGGCAGCAGCATCACCATGACCTTCACGGCCGACGGCCAGGTCAACGGCTCGGCCGGCTGCAACAGCTACATGGGCAGCTACACAAGCGATGGTAACCAACTCACCTTTGCGCCGCTGGCGACCACCAAACGCATGTGTTCCGAAGGGGTGATGGTGCTGGAACAGGCCTTCCTGGCCGCGCTGGGCAAGACCGCCAGCTACAACATCAGCGAAGGCCAGCTGCTCCTGCTCGATGCCGATGGCCAAACCCTGTTGACGCTGGCACCACAGGAAATGACGGCCCTCGAAGGGACCGACTGGACTGCGTTGAGCGTCAACAACGGCCGCGAAGCAGTCGTGTCGGTGGTAAACGGCACCGAAATCACGGCCACCTTCGACGGCAAAACGGTCGGCGGTACGGCTGGCTGCAACCGTTATTCGGCGGGCTACACGGTCGATGGTAACAAGATCACCATCGAGCTGCCGCTGTCGACGATGATGATGTGTGCAGAACCAGAGGGGATCATGGAGCAGGAGCAGGCGTACCTGACAGCCCTGCCGCAGGCGGCCACCTACGAAATGCGCGATGGCCGGCTGGAGCTGCGTGACGCCAACGGTGCACTGCTGGCCGATTACACTGCTCAATAGGCGGTGAGAGGGCACGGGCCAACCCGAGTCGGTTGGCCCGTGTTTTTTATTGCCAGACGCCCGGAATGACGGTGCCACACCCCGGGCAGATACCCGGCTGCCGCCAGTGCACCTGCACGCGGTACCAGTCACGGCTGATCAACCGCGTGCCGCAGCCCGGGCAGTCGGTCGCCTCGCGCCGCGGGTCGTGCGCATTGCCGACGTAGACGTAACGCAGACCGGCTTCCCGGCCAATCTCCCAGGCGCGCACCAGGGTGTGATGCGGTGTTGGCGGCCGGTCGGTCATCCGGTAATCGGGATGAAAGGCCGACAGATGCCACGGCATGTCCACCGAGACACTGGCCAGCCACGCCGCCATCTCACGCAGCTCGGCATCCGAGTCGTTGAGCCCTGGGATCAGCAGGGTCGTGATTTCGATCCACGTCCGCGCACGGCGCACGATGTGTTCGATGTTGCGCAGCACCGGCTGCAGACGCGTGCCGCACACCTGGCGGTAAAACTGGTCGCGGAACGACTTGAGATCGACGTTGATCGCATCCAGGTAGGGTTCGATCATCTCCAGCGCGGCCAGCGACTCGAAGCCGCTGCTGACGAAGACGTTGCGGATGCCGTGCGCATGGGCCAGGCGCGCCGTATCGCAGGCATATTCGAAGAATACGGTTGGCTCGTTGTAGGTGTAGGCCAACATCGGAATCGCGCGCCGCCGGCAGGTGGCCACCAGGTCGGCGGGCAGGATTTCCTGACCGCTGGGACGATCCGGGTCGGCCAGGTGGCCGGCCTGGCTGATGTGCCAGTTCTGGCAGAATTCGCACTGGAAGTTGCAGCCGACGGTGCCCAGCGAGAGGATCGGCTGGGTGGGCAGGAAGTGAAAGAGCGGCTTTTTCTCCACCGGATCGACGTGCAGCGCGGCGGCTTCACCGTAAACCACCAGGTACAGCGCCCCATCGTAGTTGCGGCGCACACCGCACTTGCCCATGCCGCCCGGCTCGATCGCACAAAAATGTTCGCACGCCGTGCATTGCACGTACGACTTTTTCAAGTGACGGTACAACGTGGCTTCGTGGCGCATGTGAGCCTCCTGGGAATGACAGGGTCTATTATACGGCAAAGTGGGATAGGGTACAAGGATTTTGGATTGGTGCGGGATGCGCGGTGTGGTTGGCGTGGATGAGGAATTTGCGGGGTGTGTGGTATAATCGTATCAGAGGTAGATTTTTGGCGGGTGCCGCCGGTTGTGGTTTTGGCAGGACTATGCGGCAACCGGGTGGGTACAGAAAGTGAGAGGCAGATGCCTGAAGAAGATACGGTCATCGACAAAGCGCGTTACCTGGCTATCGGTGTGACGTCGGAAGCGGCGGGTTTGGCGTGGCGCAGCACCTGGCGGCTGGCGCGTGCTGCCGGCGCGATGGGCAAAGCTGGTCTTTCGGTGGTCAAACCGGTTACCGACAGCGAGTTATTCAAACCACTGCGCACGACGCTCGATGCCGTGGCGGTCCGCCAGCAGGAGCGACTCGAAGAAATGGTCAAAGTCGGTCGCCAGGAAGAGGGACGGGTGTGGCGATTTGCCCTCACCGTGGTCGACATCCCGATCGACGAGATCATCACCTACCTGGATGGTAATGCGGCGGTGCGCACCCTGATCCGCCACGCAGTCGAAGATATCCTGCCTGAGCTGAGCGATCATCCGGCGGTGCAGGACCTGATTCGGCAGCAGGCCGGCCAGTACCTGACGTTCCTGCTCAGCGAGCCGGACCAGGTGCAGGCCCTGATCCGCAGCCAGGCGGGTGACTATCTTGCGTACCTGCAGGAAAATCCCGAACTGGTCCAGGACCTGGTGCGCACGCAGGTGTCGCTCTTCCTCGACTACCTCCTGGGCAGTCCCGACCAGGTGCAGGCTTTGATCCGCAGCCAGGCTGGGGAGTACCTGGCCTATCTTGAGTCCCATCCGGACGACGTGGACGCGTTGGTCCAGCAAGTGGCCGGTAATTACCTGGCGTATCTGCAGGATCACCCAGAGGCGCTCGATCCGTTCGTCCAGGCGCAAACGCAGCGTATTCTCGACCACCTGTCGGAGAACCCCGAACAGGTGCAGAGCCTGGTTCAGGGACAGAGCCTGACGATGGCCAGCGAGATGCGCGACGAAGTGCGTTCCGGCACCGTCACCGCCGACACCGCCGTGGAAATGGTCGTGCGCTCCCTGTTCCGGCGGGCGCCGCGTACGGAACTCGCGGCGCCGCCGCCCGGTGTTCAGGCGCGGGCCGACAATCCACGGCTGATGAAGCCAAAACAGCCGAAAGGGCCATCCAACCATGAATGATCGCAGCCTGCAGGGATACTATGCCGGGTTCGTGAGCCGGGCGGTTGGCCTGGCGATCGATGTGTTGATCACCACCATCACCGTGACCGTCACGAGCTGGTTTCTGATCACCGTGCTGAGTTTGTTTGGCATCGACGCCATGAACTGCCCCGACAGCACGCCGGTGACCTGGTGGACACTGACCTGTAATTTGGCTACGCTGTTCCTGGTTCTCTTTGCGGCGCTGTTCTTTCCCACGTACCTGGTGCTGTTCTGGACGCTGACCGGCGAGACGCCTGGCATGCGCGTCATGGGCGTGCGCGTGGTGCGGTCCGACGGGCGGCGGCTCAGCTTGTGGGTGGCCATCAAGCGCCTGTTTGGTTACTTCGTCTGTTTTTTCACCTTGGGCCTGGGTTTTCTCTGGGTGCTGCTCGATGATCAGCGCCAGGGTTTGCACGACATCATCGCCGGCACAGTCGTGATCTACGCCTGGGACGCACGCCTGCGTGCGCGCTTCATCGACCGCATGCAGCGCACGGCGCTGCGCGCCAAAACGACCGCCCAGGTTGCGCGCGAGCTCGGCGCTGATGCGTGGGCGGGCAAGGAGTATCATACCATCGTATTGACGTTGGCCGATGCCGCGCAGCTGCAGCCGTTGTGTGCGCAGCTCATCGCCTGGTATCAACAAAATCCGCCCCAGGTCCTGATTGCCGTTACTATGACCAAGGACGAGACCGGCAAAGTGCACATGACCGAAGTGCCCGAGATTCTGCCACCCACCTCGGCGGTACTGGCATCGAACACAACGATTCCGCGGCAAGACGACGTACGCGGTGACGTCTTTCGCGTCCTGAACGAGCTTGCAGACAATCACAGCGCACTGCTGGCCGTCGTCGATCGCCCTTTGGTCGCCGAGATGGTGCAGAATGCCGCCAATGCGGAAGTGACAGTCTATAAGGGCGGCTGGGCAACCACAAAGACAGCCGTACCTACGCCGCCGGCAGCAGAAACCATGCCGTCCCTACCAGCCCGCCCCGACGCATCCCCCGCGCCCATCCCATCATCCTACGACGCCAGTATCTAACCGCCCATCAATCCAAGATCGAAACTCCAAAACCCAAAATCAAACAGCGCCCTGCGGTAGAACCATTCCGCCGCAGGGCGCTGCGCCATTTACAACGATCGCAAAACGAGTTTTCGTTACTGATTGAGCTGGCGCATGTACGCGACCAGGTCGTACAGCTGCTGGTCGGTCAGTGCCGGGTTGCCACCCTTGGGCGGCATGTCAACGCCGGTGGTGTTTGCCGGATCGGTGGCCGGGCGGCCCACCTTGACGAAGGCCACCAGCTCGTCGTCGCTCATACTATTGATGAACTCCGAACCGACCCACGTCTTGCCCAACTTATCTACACCGGTGGCACCAGGTCCGTGGCAGGCCACGCAGTACTGGTTATAGGCCGTTTCACCCGCGGCGGCATCACCCACCATGGCGGGTTCTACTGGTGCGGCGGTTGGCTCTGGTGCTACAGTTGGCGGAGGGGCAGTTGTTGCTGCACCCCCACCGCAGGCCGCCAGGACGATCACGGCGATCAACAAGGCACTAAGAATCCACACTCTACGCATTGACTATCCTCCTTGATCGATGCAGTTCCCGGTCTGGTCTTCCATGACCGACCGGATCTCTGATGGGCCATAGAAACCAAATAGACGATCTACTTGTTCATCTGGCCCTGGTTCATGCCGGGCATTGGCGCCGGCGCCCGTTCCTGTAGGGTCGTCCAGTCCATGACGGTGCCGTTGAACTGGGTGGCCAGCGCTTCCGCCTTGGTTTGGGTATCGCTGGCCGCCAACCCTGACGCCATCGGTGTGCGAATTTCGGAACTTTGCACGTAAATGGCTTTATTCGCGTCAACCCAGGCTTCGGTGTCGTAGTCGTGAACATAACTGGCCACGTACTTCAGGTCGGGGTTCTCCTTCATGTAGCGCAGCAAGTCGCCAATATCGTCGAACAACAGGCTCTCGTACGTGCCACCGCCCACGTCATGCATGGCCGCCGCCGCAAACCGCGGCTCGCTGATGATCATGTCGCAGTCGGCGCACTTGTCTTCGCCGTAACGAATCTCCGGTGGTTTGATCTCGGTTTGGCCGCGGCTGCAGCCTACCAGGACCAGAGCCAGGATACACACCACAACGACCCAACGCAGTGGGTTGGCGCGACGCGTTCCGTAACGCACCGTGTCAACCTGCCCTAAGAATATCACAAATCACCTCGTTTGTGAAAACGGAGATAGGCCAGTGTGAGGGGCACGAACACCCAGGCCGCCAGAATACCCAGAAACAGCGCCATCACCGCGCTGCCGTACGTTTGCAGCGCATAAAAACCAGCTGGCCCCAAGACGTCCAGCGTCGCGTTGATGAGCAGCACGGATGCCATCTTGAAGACCTGGAGCGGATTGACACTGGCCAGCCAGAACAACTCACTGATCGTCAGCCGCATCGCCACCGCCGTCCCCATCATACCGAGGTCACCGATGAAGACGAAGGCCAGCCAGACAAACAGCGCAATACCGATCGCCACACCCGCTTTGCGGGTAAACGCCGAAATGACAAAGCCGAGGCTGAGCATGGTCAAGGCCAACAAAAAAGCGAGTCCAACCAGTTGGATGTACGACCAGGGATTGGCCGCGCCGTTGCCCGCCATCACCAAGCCCGAAATGCCAAACCCCAGGGTGAGCGCAGCCAGCAGTGCCAGTGCCAGGCCGAGGTACTTGCCAACGAACACCTCCAGCCGCGTGACCGGCTGTGCCAGGAGGTAGCCCATCGTCCCACGCTCCTGTTCCCCGGCCAGGCTCTGCGCCCCGACGGTGAGGGCCATGAGCGGCACGACCAACAGCACCAGGTTGACCAGGCTGGCGGCGGTGCGCCCAAACCCGGCGAACCCCACGATCCCGGCACCCGAGAGGGCCATGAACGACAACCCCAATGCCAGCACGGTGAAGGCGATCGTGTACAGAATGAACCAGCGGTTGCGCAGGGAGTCTCGCAGCTCCTTCTGCATCAACGTGGCCACCGCTTTCATGTTCATCAGATCACCTCGAAATCGCGGACGATGATGTCGGCCTCTGCCAGGCTGCGAATGGGCGAGGCCTTCTGCCCCGGCTCGACCTCGACGTAGAGGCCGGTGCCGTTGCGGTTGGCCGTATAGCCTGCATGAACGAGGACACCCACGGCGGCATCCAGGTCATCCTCGGCCACAAACAGTTTGATCCGGCTCTTCAAACCGGCGCGGGTGGCCAGCTCGTGGGCCGGCACCTCGACGACCAGTTGGCCACGCTCCAACAGCAGAACGTGGTCACCCAACACTTCCACCTCACCCAGGTGATGCGAGGTGAACAGGATCGTCTTGCCCGCCAGTTTGATCGTGCGCAGGAGCTGCAGGAACTGATCGCGTGCCACCGCGTCCAGGTTCGACGTCGGTTCGTCCAGGATCAGCAAGGGGGGATCGGCCAGCAGCGCCAGGCCCAGGGCCAGCCGCTGTTTCATACCCCCCGACAGCGCGGCTACCGGTTTGGCGGTGTGCTCGGCGAGACCCACCTGCGTCAAGACCTCATCGACGCGGGCATGCCCGACGTCTTTGAGACGTGCGTAGAAGCGGGCTGTCTCGAGGGTGCGCATGTCACCGTGAAACGCCAGCTCCTGCGGGACGTAACCCAGGCTGCGGCGCGCCGCCTTACCCTGGCGCCGCGCATCGTAGCCGTTGACCACGATACGACCCTGGTAACCCAGCAGGCCCAGCATACATTTGATGACCGTCGTCTTGCCGGCGCCGTTGGCACCCCACAGGGCAACTGCGGCCCCTGGTTCGACGGCGAAACTCAGGTCGTTCACCGCCGCAAAACGCCCAAAGCGTTTGACCAGGTGGTCGACTGTGATGACGGCGGCGTTCGTTTGTGTATTCATGCCCATACCTGTCGTTTATTGGCTGGCGCGTCAGCAGGTGCACGACGCCAGCGCGGCTGGCTAAAGGCCAGGACGAAAACAGCAATCGCCAGCAGGGCCAGGGCGGCCAACAACGCCGGCAGGCGTTCCGGTTGTGGCACGCCGGGTCCCGGCGGCAGCGCCGTCGGTGCCATCAATGGGTGGAGATCGGACATTTTGGCGCGTGGTTTGGTGATGGGGAAGGCACGCGCCGCCAGGTCGATGGCATCGGAGGCCGGGCTCAGCTGGAACAGACGCAGCGCCGGGTAGCGGTCCATCAGATTCTCGAACAGACTGACCGATTCGTACGGCAGGTCCCCCACACCATCCCCGTCGGCATCGAATCCGGCGTAGTCGCTCCAGTAGTTGCCGCGCCCATTGACTTCCCACTGGTTACCTTTGAGCTCACCGCCCCCTTGAATGGCGACCTGTTCGGAATTTTCCCAGAACGTATTATCCCAGAATTCGGTGTTTCTCACCAGGGGTAGGAACAGGATGCCAATGTCATTGTGGGCAAAGAGGTTGCGATAGAAATGATCGCGCACGCCACTGGCGGCGGGTGGGTTGTCCAGGTAGACCGCCACGCGGTTACCGACGAAACGGTTGTTTTCTGCCTGGATACCGTCCATATCCTTCAAACCGAGGCCGTACCCACTGGGGCCACGGTTATAGGCAAAGGTGTTGCCCAACACCTTGAGGTTCTTACTGTTCATGAGGTAGGCGCCGACCGAATTGCCCTCCAGGTAGTTGCCTTCCAGGACGTTGTCGTCGTCGAACATGAAGTGCAACCCATAGCGGCCATTACGAATCACGTTGTTGCGGATCTGAGCGCCCTCGGAAAACCAGATGACAGCGTCACGCCCACCTTCGACGATGTTGTCTTCCATGACGCTGTCGTGACTGTACCAGAAACGAATCAAGTCGCCGCGCAGGGCCGGCGCCAGGTCATAACCGCTGACCTGGTTGTTACGAATGGTACTGTTCGGCGACTGGTTGAGGTAGATGCCGAACAGTACCTGTTCCAGGATATTGTCTTCGATCAGGGTGCGTTCGCCGCGGGTTTCGATACCACCGTCCTCTTTTTCGAGGATTTTGCCGCTGTTACGCACCGTAAAACCGCGCAGGGTCACGTCCGGCGCACTGATATCGACCACGATGCCCGTGCCGCCCCCATCGATGACAGGACGGTCGACGCCAACGAGTGTCAGTGGCTTGTCGATGACGACGTGCTCATTGTACACACCACCCTGTACCTCGATCGTATCACCCGGCTGTGCCTGGGCGATCGCTTCCGTGATCGAGGTCAACGGCCCTGCCGGGGAGACGATGATGGGGCCGTCGAAGAGCAGTGTGACCAGCGCAACCAATAACAAATACATGATCCAATCCTGGCACTTCAGCTGCCGGCTGGCTGTGCTGCCAGCTCGGCCTGCTTGCGTGCCCGCTCCGCATCACGCAGCGGCTTGTACGCACGCCGGTGGAAATAGAGACCCACGATCAGCACCACTGAAGCCGCTGCGGCCAGCCACCAGCCAATGGCGACCGAGGCGGTCGTCTCGAATTGACCCACGGTGCCGGTACCCAAAATCGTCGGCGTAAAGGGTTTGATGCTGCTGGAGAGCGGCGCCTTGGGATCCAGATTATGACCAAAAGAATAGAGCCAGAAGAACAGATCGGCCAAAAAGATGAGAGGGTACGCGATGACGGGCAAGGCTAACAGCGCAGCCCACCAGTTGTGCACAAAGATGGCTGCCACCAACAGCAGCGCCAGGGCGGCAATGGCAATAACAGAAAAGGATCGTTCGAAAGCGGCAGCCTCTTCCATTTTTGGCATGCCGATGTAGTGATTCAGACCGTCGATTTCTTTCGCATCCCCTTCGACCTGGTTCACGTACAGCTCGATCGTCAGGCCCTTAGGGTACTGCGGTGCGTGCAGCGTCATTGTCCAATACGGTAAAAAGATCGACACAACCAGGAGTAATGCCGCTGCCATGAACAGAATCGTCGGCAGGACGTACGTATTTGGATTGTTTGAGGGGGTTGTGCTATTGGACGTTGTTTGTGTTGTCATTTTCGTATTCCTGTATCACGTCGAGAACAACCGCAATCTGCGGTGAGGGGTTGGGCAGGAGACACACCGTCCCTGCCCAACCCCCGATTCTAACGGGTTGCCTGTTGCTTCTCCTCAGACTGTGAGGAGGCATGGGCGAATAAGGAAGCGCTTACGGCTCGATCAGCATGTACCCGATCATTTCCAGGTGCAGTGCCGAGCAGAACTCGGTACAGTAGTAGGTGAACGTGCCGGGCAGATCGGCCTCGAACTCGATCGTGGTCGACTCACCAGGCTCCAGGCTCAGGTTGATGTTGTAACCCGAAAGGGCAAAGCCGTGGGTCGCATCCCGCGCGCGCTCGACGTTGGTCAGGTGCCACGTGACCTTGTCACCCTTCTTGAGCTCGATGCGGTCCGGGGTGTAGTGGCTGCGCACGACGGTCATCCAGATTTCGACTTCGTTGCCGTTGCGCTCGACCCGCTCCTGACCCGGTTCAACGGCATTCGGGTCCAGGGACATGGTCAGGGTGTTGAAGCCGACTTCAGGATAGACTTCCCAGGCATTCAGCTTGTCGGCCTTGATAATCTGGGCGTAGTGCGGCTCGGCGACGCCGATCGGCATGTCGTACAGCAGCTGCATCTTGTCACCCGGCTGGCTGATGTCCACCAGCTGGAAGTTCTGCGGCAGCAGCGGCCCGACGTTGAAGAAACGATCGACCGACCATTTGTTGAGCGCTACGACGTACATGCCATCCGGATCGATGGTGTCGCCTTCGGCGGCGGCGATGTGGCCGATGTTGTAGTGCACCGGCAGCTTGCCTTCCAGCTTCCAACCGTCCTCACGGTACGGCGGGCCCAGGCTCCAGCGCGCCACGGCGCTGTCCAGGAAGAGGCTGGTGTAGGCATAACCCTGGTTGTCGTACACGGTGTGCAGCGGCCCCAGGCCCAATTCGACCTGCGCTTCCAGGACGTCGTTGAAGGCGAGGATCGGCACACCGTAGGCATCCTTGTCGCTGGTGCCCTTGGCAATCGCATCCTGGATCTTCTTGAAGCTGTAGACGCTCACGTGCGGGTCGAGCTTACCCCCGATGACGATGTAATCACCCTTGGGCGTCACGTCGACGCCGTGCGGGCTCTTCGGTTCCGGGGCAAAGTAGAGCAGCCCTTCGGCAACCGCTGTTTCCATGGAGATAACGTCGATGCCGTTAATCTCTTCAGCCTTGCCGGCCTTGTAGACTTCTTCGGCCTTCTTCCAGTCCATGATGTGCAGGTAGTCCATGTCGTTCTGGGCCGTGCCGGCTTCGAACTGGGGACCCGAGCCATCAGGGCCAGCGCCGGTGGCCAGCTCGGTGTTGAAGGAGTTGCAGAAGACCCAGCCTTCGCTCTCCAGCTTACCAGAATCGCACAGGTCCTGCCAGTAGGGCGGCAGCTCGATCTGGAACGAATCCTCGGGGATGATGCGGCCCTTTTCACGATCGAACTTCCAGAAGGTGATCAGGCCGCGGTACTCCTCGTTGTACTCATCCATCGAGGCATACTCGAAGCCGATCGGTGCAGCATACTGCGGGCCTTCGACGATGTACTCGGTGTTGGGGGTGACGAAGCTGCCGCCGTGGTCGTTGATTGCATTGGGGTTCTTGACGATCTGTTTGGTCTCGAAGTCGCGCAGGTCGACGACCGCGACGCGGGCATTGGCCTTGTCGTTGATGAAGACGAACTGGCCGTCATAGTCACCGCCGGTTTCGCTGAGCGAGGGGTGGTGCGTATCGGCCCACATGATCGGGCGCCCGGCAACTTCACCACCGGCCAGAACCTCTTTGGACTCGTTGGAACCAAAGCCGAACCCCTGCCAGGATTCGGGTGTGAAGACGGCGATGACCTTCAGCAGGCGCATCGACGGCAGACCGATGACCAGGATTTGGCCACCATGACCGCCCGACGAGAACATGATGTAATCGTCGTACTTACCGGTCGGCACGTAGGTCTTGAGGGCCGCGGCTACGTCATCAGGCGTCAGGCCGCGTTCGGCAGCGATGGCCTGGGCCGAAGCGGGCAGACCACCATCACCGACGACCGCACCTTCGGGTGTGGGCGTGTCCTTGGGCTGGTTACAACCACTGAGCACCAGCACCATGATCAGGAGCAGAGCAAAAATGGTGCGTTTCACGAATTCATCTCCTCCGTTCTGTGAGTTTGTGCGAAAAGGACCGCTGAATCGGACACTGCGACATCGCTCGAATCGCCCCAAAACCTTGCCTGCGGGTACTTGGGTCGATCACTGGTCATGACGGTTCAGAAAAGACGACCAGGAAAGGCAACTCGATCGCTTGCACCGGACAAATCCCCTCACAAATTGTACAGTACGTGCATAGGTCTGGGTGGGTCAACCGCGCGACGTTACCCACCTGGCTGAGCGCCTGTGTCGGACAAGCCGCCACACAGACACCGCAGCCGGTACACGTCTTTTCATCTATGCTTGGGAGAATCATCTGCGGAGCATCTCTCATCGGACCGTTCCCTTGCCGTCCCGGCCGAACCGGGCACCATGTCGCAACGATGAGTGAAATATATCACGTAGTCAAGTGCTTCGCAGCGACTTTTGTCTCATGTCATGCTGTGTTTTCGTTTAGGGATTGTAAAAGAATAACTTCCTGTGTTCTATTGATCGAATTTGGCGGTGGCGGTTGCACAGTTGCCATCTTTCCGAAAAGATGGCAACTGTGCAACCGCCACCGCCTTCGGAGCGGCGAATTCCAGCCATAATGTAGGAAGTTATTCTTTTACAAGCCCTTAGCTTCTGCGCAGAATCGTTTCGACTTTCGCCAACAGGGTGTTTTTGTACCTGGTTTCTTGCAGCCACTGCTTGCCCGGCGAGCTGGTATTCTCCAATTCGCTACGGCCCACGACTTTGTCGGTTCCGATACGGTAGCTGCTGAGCAGCCAGGCAATCAGCTGGGCGGCGGCGTTCAGCTGGGTATCGACCGGCGGCGCATCGTTGAAGTTACCGATCAGCGCAACGGCGATGCCGGTAGCATTGGCCGCGGCGCTGTTGGTCTGTGCCGTCACCGCCTCCAACGGCTGTGTCCACGAAATCGTGCCCGGCCCATCGACCGTGAAGTGATAGGTGATGCCCGGCAGGTCACGGCGATCGATTTGTCCCTGGGCAATTACCTGGGGTGTGGCCGTGGCCGACGTCACAGTGTGGTGCACGATGACCTGCTGCAGGCCCTCGACCGTGCGCAGCGGGTAACGTTTGGTCGGATCGGGGTGACGGGGCAGAGTGGCCCGAATGTCGGCCAGGGGCGGCTGCGGCACACTGCCGGTGCCGGGCAAGTCGCCCACTTTGACCTGCAGCGTGCGGGTGTCGGCCAACAGTGTGACCAGGCTGCCGGCCAACGGGGCCTGGCCCTGTGCATCGGCTGCATCGGCGGCCACATCGCGCTGCAAGCTGCCCAGGCTGCTGCGCGTCTGGTCGGCCTGGCTGATGGCCGGCTGCAAGGCCCGCAGCTGGTCCTGCAGCTGACGGATACGCGTGCGCAGGTCATCGAAGGGTGGTCCACTGCGGCTGCCCAGGCGTGCTTCGAGCACGGCCAGGCGGTCCAGCAGGGACTGGGCCGTGGGGGTGGCGGCCGGTTTGCCACTCAGGGCGGCGGACAGCGGTGAAAGCTGGCTTTGCAGGCCCGAGACCTGGGTGGAGAGGCCATCCACGAGGCGCCGGGACTGTTCGAGGGAGTTTATCAGCAGCGAAATGCGGGCCAGGAGGGTGTCGCGGTCACCGTGCTGCGGTGGGGGCGGCGGGGGTGGGGGTGGTGGCGGCGGCTGCGGGTTGCCGGTTACCAGCTGCTCGATCTTGGAGATGATGAGGATCGGCTGGTTGTTATTGTCCTGTCCCAGGTGCCGAAAGGACAGCCAACGCCCGGCATGACCAACCTGGAACAGGCATGCCCCCAGGTTGTAGTCGTCGCGCAGCAGTTCATCGTTGTACCAGCCCAGTGAGGTCCAGTACTGGTCTTCGGTGACCGTCTCGGCGGTATTCAGCCAGCCCTCGTCGGGTTTGGTGCTGCCGTAGGCACGGGTCAGGCCCGCTTCTGTGATCACGGCGCGCATCTGCGTGCCGTAGCGCGCCCGAATGGCTTCCATGCACGCGCGATAGATCAGGGCACCGGTTGCGGTGCCTGGCCCCGGTTTGAGCGCGGGCCAGCCATACTCGTGGAATCCCAGGTAGGTGTAACGCCGCAGCGTTTCTGGAAACCAGTCCAGGTAGTCCTGCGGGCGGGTGAAGTTGCCCGCCGCAAAGTTGAACGCCACTGCCACCAGTCCTTCGCTGCGCAGCCGTTCGTAGAATGCGACTTGAAAGGCGTCGTACGCCGCCGCCCGCCGCCGGAAGAGGTCGTTGACCTGGTAGTTGGGAAACGCTGCCGGCCCAGGCAGACACTCGTTCAGACTCATCCAGGCGTCGATCAGCAGCCGTCCATTGGCCGCCTTCTCTTTGGCCAGGCCAAAATCGTAGCGGATGATTTCTTCGGCAAACTCGCGCCCGCGCGCGGCGGGATCGCTGCTGTCCAGCCAGGCATCCTGCACGCTGTTTTCTTTGTAGAGCCGGCCGATTACAAACGAATCCGGCGTCAGCTCGCGCCGCATCTCGTGCAGCAGGCCACGGTCCTGGGCGTGGATCAGGACGACCGGTGGCTTGACCTGGCGCAGAGCATCCCGCAGAAACGGCACGGTCGTGTTTTCGATGTAGTAGCCCAATTTATTCATCGTGCCGGCCTCCTATGGCAGGTCCGTGACCGGTTGCGGGAACAGTGCGCTTCCCATCAAAACGCGTGTGCTTGTGCCGGGTCGGGGAGGCACTTCCTGGCCCACGTTTTTCAGGATCCAGGCTTCGGGGATGTACCATTCATCGATCAACAGCTCGCTGCTGGCGGCGGATGGTGCCAGCCCCACGTCCTGTGACGTGGTTTGTACCGGTCCACCCGGCCACAGGCGGTTTTGGGTCACCAGGGCGTCGAGCTGGGCCTTCGTGGCTTGCTCGTCGGCGCCGGCCACGCGGTGAACGTCGACCCCCGCCGCACGCAGGCGCGCTTCGTCACTGCCGCTCACCCCCGCCGGCCCGCCGACGATGAGCACGTGTTTGGCCAGGGCGGCATCGTCCACCGAAAAACCGGTGGTGGGCCGAAAGTGGGCGATGTAGTTCTGCGCGTTTTGCCAGTCGGTCTGGGCCCAGGTGCCGCCGTGATCCCAAAACAGCAGGTAGAAGTAGCTCGATTTCTGCACCTGCTGGGCCTGGATGCGCTCGTAGAGCATGTTCTTCCATTTGGCGCCGGTCGTCCACTGGTCGCCCGGACAGGCGGTCTGCGCTTCGGGTGCTTCTTTGTGGCCGATCACCTTTCTGATGTCGGTGATGTTGAACTCCTGCATCAACCAGGCGATGAGGTGGCTGGTGCTCTGCAGCTGCGGTGCCGTGGGCAACACCCCACTCATGAACTCGCCGATCAGGCTGACGCCCAGGGTGTAGCCGTTGGCCACGCCGGTGTGGTACGACATCGTCTCGTGCCGCTGGCACCAGTAGATCGTGCCGTCGGCACCGATCAGGTAGTGATAACCAACCCCCGGCCACTCCCGCGACTCGACGTGGTAACGGGCAATGTCGTAGGGCGTCAGCGTCGTGCGCCCGGTGGTGTGGTGTACGACAAACGACGTGATGCGTTGGGTGCGGTTGGAGTACCTTTTGGTGGGGTGTTTCATCACCTTGTCGACGACGTCGACGATGGCCGGCCGCGCCACGCGGCCGCCGCTGCTGGTGCAGTGCGTATTGATGTAGGTTTGCAGCCGCGTAATTTCGGCCTGTCGGGCGGTGACGTCATTCTGCAGCTGGGTGACCTGCTGGCGCAGGTCGGGCACCATAGCGGCCAACGGTTCGAGTTCTGCCACGCGGGCGGTGAGCGTGGCAACCTGGGTGCGCAGGCGTTCGATCTCGACGATCGTGCCACCGCTGCCAGCGTTCAGAATCGCGGTGACGTCGGTGAGCAGCTTGTCTTTGTAGCGCACCCCTTCCATCCACTGTGAGCCGGGTGAACCGACGTTTTCACCCAGCTCTTTGCGGCCAAAGATGACCGCGTTGGGCTGCACACCCAGACCAAACTGCTGCATCAACCAGGCCAGGAGTTGGGCCGCCTTGCCGCGCTGCACGACGTTGGGCTCGACATCGGCATCGGCACCAAAGTTGCCCGCCAGGGCGATGGCCACGCTGTCGGCATTGGCATTCTGGTTGGCCGTGCTGGTCGTTTGCAGCACGATCTGGTCGAGCGGTTGGGTCTGGTGGATGGTGCCATCCCCGCTGACCAGGTAGTGGTACGCGACACCCGGTTTGCCCTGCGCCACCGCCACCTCGGCCAGGCGCTGCGGTGTGACGTTGGGGTTGGTGACCGTGTGGTGAATGACGAGGCGGCGAATGGTCGTCGTGGTTCGCGTCGCCCAGGTTGCGGTTGGGTGATGGGGGAGGCTGTTGGTGACGTCGACGATGTCGGGTTGCGGCACGACCGGTGTCACGAAACCAAGGGCCGCTTCCACCTCCTGTTCGAGCGCCGTCACCTGGCGGGTGAGCACATCCAGCTGGTTGAACGTGGTGACGGCGGCATCGACCTGGGGGATGAGCTGGCGCAGGGCGGCCTCGTGGGTCTGCATCCGTTGGCTGAGCGCCTGGGCGGTGCGGATATCGTTCTCCAGGGCCTGGGCGCGTGACTCGAGGCGGAACAGCTCCTCCCACCACTGCGCCAGGTCACCCACCACCGGCGTTTCGACCGTCCACTTGTACCCCTGGCGCATGGCCAGAACGAAGTCATCGATGACCCCTGCCTTGCCCTCGATGTACCAGCGGTCGTCGCCTACGCGTGGCCAGCGGTAGAGGATCAGCGAACGGATCTTCGGCGTGTGATTCTGATTCCACGCGTTGATCTCGCCGTAGGCGTTACGCACCCAGCCGCTGTTTTCGTTGCGCCAGGCGTCGTCGCCCTGGTTGGCTTCGGTGATGTACACCGGCAGGTGACGCATGTTGGGTGGGATGGCGCCGATGAAATCGCGATAGACGCGGAAGTGCCAGTGGCGTTGGGCGAACTCTGGCTGTGTCATTTTGACGTCGGATGCGACGAGGGCGGGATCGGGTCCATGGCTGTAGGCGTGGAGCGTGATGCCGTCGCACTGTTCGGGACCCAACAGCATCAGGATATCGGAAAGGTACTTGACCCAGTCGCCGACCGTGTTGCCGTCGTATTTGGTGAGGGTGTTCCAGGGCGCCACGGCACCGATCAGGACCTGGTCGCGGGTTCGGCCGGGCACGCCGCGGATGGCCGCCCGCACCTTACGATAACAGGCAACGTAACGCTGCGGCGTGATCGGTTCGCCCCGCTTTTCGGGGCTGACCGGCTGCGGCGGGAAGACGTTCCAGTTCCATTCGGCGCCTGGCCACTCGATGGGGTGGTTGGTTTCATTGCCGACGATCCAGATGTTGGCACCCTGTGAGCTGCGCACGAAGTTGGCACAGCGGCGGGCAAAATCGTCGTAGAAGCGCTCGAAGGGTAGGGTTCCGCCGGGGTTGTAGGCATTGTTGAGGCGTACCATGACGCCCAGCCCACGATCGGCAAAACTCCGATAGTCGCGGCCGGTGTTGTCGTTTGGGTTGGCACCGACCGCTTCGGTGAAGAGGACCCAGCCTGGCACGCCTGCATTCAGCATCAGCTGTTCGCCGCCGGGGTCGTGCAGCCCGTAGAGGTACTCGGAGTCGTTCAAAGGACGTGGCATCGATGGCCTCCGATCAAGCTGGAGCAGGCGCTGCACGTTATTGACCGCAGCTGCTGGCACTGCATGGTGCGGGTCACGCCTGCTGCGATGCGCAGGCAAGACCCGACGGTTCGGATGCTCAGCGTAACAAACGGTAGATCGGGTGCAGCGCCGTCACGATTTCAGCCAGGCGCTGGGCCACCCGGTTCAGGTAGGTCGCGTCGTAGGTTTGCAGGGCGATGGTTTCGTACACCTTGGTCCAGCCCTTGTCCCACTGCTCGGCCTCCATGCCGTTGCCCAGGACCGCCTTGATTTCGACGAGGTGTGCAGCAAATCCATTGAGCAGCGCCCGGTTTTCGGCCGGGTTACGGCTCTCGAAGTGCAGCCCCAGCTCCAACCGGTCACCCAGGCGCACGGGGACGCGTGCCACTTCGTAATGAAACTGGGGCTGGTCATCATACAGCTGGGCCCCGTAGCTCCAGGCCCGTCCCCGCCGCAGGGACAACCCGTGCGGCAGGTGCTGCTGCACCGCGCCCGGAACGGCCCGCATAAACTCGCTGCTGCGCATCTCTCACCGTG
>CAZXQZ010000051.1:0-22446 GCA_964642445.1 uncultured Anaerolineae bacterium | reverse complement strand
CCAAGAAGATTCGTGGCGGCATAACGCAGCGGCTCATCCATCGACTCGCGCACGTTCGCCAGGGCAGCCTGGTGCGACACCGCGTCGGGCTTGTGCGCGGCAAAAACCGCTTCGATGCCGGCCGAATCCTGAATGTCGAGCTCGTAAAAGGCCGCAATGCCCGGGTTGAGATTGGCACGCCGGCCGGTGCTCAGATTGTCAACGACCACGACGGTGTGTCCATCGGCCACAAAACGATCGACAACGTGGGAGCCAATGAAGCCGGCTCCGCCTGTTACCAAAATGCGCATGACAGCTCCGAACTGTGGAATTGGGCATCGCCAAAAATAACTCCCGGCATTATGGCTGGAATTTCCGGCAAATCACGGGAAGTCATTCTCTTACGAGCCCCTGGCTGTTGAAATGCCACCATATAGTGTAGCATGATCACAAAAAAAGGATAAATCTGGCGCCCAACCCTTGACGCTGGGCAGTCGATATGTTAGAATCTCGCCTCGTCTGGCCCGTAAGGGTTCCATCCCACCGCAGGCCAGACGCGATTCTTGTGAGCCGGAGGAATGCCCATGTACCCCATCGCCCCCAGCGGTGCCAACTTGCTGCTCATCAGCCCGCCCGATTACGACAATCGTGAATGGCGTGGCACGCAGCCTTTGGGGATTGCCTACCTGGCGGGCTATCTGCGCCAGCACGGTCTGCGCGCCGATCTGCTCGATGCAAACTGGGGTGACCACCCGCTGCCCATGGACGAGATCCTGGCATACGCCATCGATGGTGGTTACCAGACGGTTGGCCTGTCCCTGCTGACCGCCACGATCCCGGCTGCGCTCGATATTTCGCGCCAGATCAAGGCTGCCCGACCAAACATGCAGATCATCTGGGGTGGGTATCATCCGACCTTTGCCCCGTACGAGTCACTGCGCGATTTTGCCGAAGTCGACATCGTCGTGCGCGGCGAAGGAGAAGTCACCCTGCTCGAGCTCGTGCAGGCCCAGCAGGCGGGGCGTGACCTGGCTGAAGTGGCCGGTATCGGCTACCGCGACGGCCGCCGCATCCGTCTGACACCGGCGCGCTCCCTGATCCAAAACCTGGACGAGGTTCCTTTTCCGGCACGCGATCTACTGCCGCCGTTGAGTTCCTATCCTGGTTTCCTCGATCCGATCGACAACCGGCCGCGTTTCAAGGCATCGATCATCAGCAGCCGGGGCTGCCCGTTTCACTGCAACTTCTGCAGCATCATTACCTTTTATGCGGCTTCGCCGGGCAAGAGCTGGCGCGGGCGCAGTGTCGATAATGTGGTGGCAGAAATGGCTGAGCTGGCTACCGAATACGGCGCCAGTCATTACGAATTCCAGGATGACAACTTCTTCGTGCAGCCGAAACGGGCCCTGGAGATTGCCACCACCTTACGTGCGCGGGGTGTCGATTTCACGTTTGCTTTCCTGACTCGGGCCGATCAGATCGTGAAAGGGGAGAAGTATTTCCCTGCGTTTCGCACTGCGGGGCTGCGCTACGTGGGGGCTGGGCTGGAGAGTGGCAGCCAGGGCAGCCTGGAGCGGCTCAACAAAGAAACGACGGTCGAAGAAAACAGCCGGGCTCTGCACATCTTGTGGGAGAACGACCTGGCCGCGCAGGTCGATTTTATTATGTTCGAGCCCAACACAACCATCGAGGACCTGGAGCTGAACCTGGACTTCATCGAGCAGCACGGCCTGGTGGGCTATTTCCCGCCGATCATCTTGTCGACGCTGGCCCTCTTTCCGGGCACACGCTCGCGCGAGGAAGCCGAGGCGGCTGGCATTGCCTTGGGCAGCGTGCACGAATCCCTGCCCTACCTGTTTCAGAATGACGACGTCGCCGCCGTCAAGCTGCTGCTCGATCAAGCCATGGCACGGATTGGTGCCCGCTGGTACGAGCAGGTTATCACGCTGCAAGATCAAGTGGCGCGCCTGGAAATGGCGCTGCCCCAGGCCAATGGCCAGTTCGATCACCTGGCCCGGCTGGTACGTGAGCTCAAACTGGAGTACAACGTCCTCACCAGCCTGCCCTATCTGCTGCTCAAGCGCATCCTGCGTGACGGGCGCCGGGTGGGGTACCAGGCGCTGCAGGGTGATGACGTGCTGCAACCGACCCTGCACGAACTCGACGCAGCCATGGTGCGCATCACGGCGCTGCAGCGCGAATTGGCCACCCGATAACCATTACTGATTCGGAGCGGCGGCGCGGACCAGCGCCGTTCGGATCAAGTCCGGTACGGTGTCAATTTCTGGTGGCAAGTGCAGCCGGAAGCAGCGTACGGTGGATACGAGATGAAACAGCAGGTCCAAATGGGCGGCGGCGGCATCGGGTTGGCTGAGGTCGACGCTCAGGGGCAGGGCATCGGCCAGCACGGTGCGGGCCGCCAGCGGTTCCAGGCTGCCATCGCGCGGCCCGTGCAGTGAAGGCACCAGCAGCAGGCGCACCGTCGCCGCAGCTGCCATGGCCTGCGGGTACACGTCCGGCAGAAACAGGGTCGATTTGTCGTCGGCGTTCGCCCAGTCCGGGCGTGCCGCCAGCTCTGGCAACAGGGCAGCAGTCTGCGGTGTCACGTGCATCGTGTTCAGGGTACTCACGGCACGTACCTGGCCATCGTCGTGCAGTTCGAGCAGGGTTGCATCATCGGCAATGAATTGGAAGCCCGCCCTGACGCACTGCAGCATCGTGGTCGTCTTGCCGGCACCGGACGGGCCGGTGATCAATACCCCATTCCCCTGCCAGCTCAAAGCCGCCGCATGCAGTAAAAAATAGCCATGTGTCCGCAGGGCCTGGTAGATCGTGGTAAACAACAGGCCGCTGAAAAACGCTGTGGGCAGCTGCTGCGCCATCTGCACATACCCCACGGCCTGGCCGGTCCGGGGATCGTACCCCACCACAGCCAGGTCGGCGCCGTACTGGGAAAAGCGATAACCATCGGCAACCCACTCCCGAAAGCCGCCAGCTTGTGCGGCGTCTGGCCAGGGAAAACGAGGTGCCTGGGGTCCCGCAGTAACCAGCACGATCCGCAGGCGCGGCGGATGGTCATCCCCCTGGCGCAGGTGGGACAGTGGGCGCAGGAGTCGTGCGGCCAGCCCGGCTGAGTTAGCCGCCAGGTAGATCGGCACGTCACCGATCTGGATCATACCGCCAAACAGGGTGGTGTGTCCGCCGGCCTCGTGTTGAAGTTGGGCGAAGTACTGTGCGGCCGATGGCCGTGCGGCGGTGGCAGTCGTTGACGTCATGGTGTGAATGATCGTGGATGCATGGCACAACAAACGGGACAGCCGCCTCGCGACGACTGTCCCGTTTGTTTGCGACGTGAGCACATCGGTGTGACTTGGCGAAGCCCCGTGAACTTACCCTCGTTCCGAACGTCACCTGGCATTCCGCTGCGTGATCTGTCAGCAGACCGCCGAGTTAAGTTAGGCGAACTTGGTAACGTCCCCAGCAAGCGAAGGGTCAGGATTTCGTACCGCCGTGCTCCACGGCTGACAATGCAACTTTCTCTGTCCGGTTGCCCGGACAGAGAGCATCGCCTTATTCGCCAGGGAGTGCGTTCGGGAAATTGAGCGGTGGCGGTGTCGTCGCGAGAGTAACCTTCTGCAGCCGCTGATGCTTGATCAGCTTCGGAGCTTCGTACGCCATCTTGGCAGTCATTTGATTCCTCCTTGCATTGAATGGTTGGAATTGTGCCTACGGTTGTGCTGTAAAAGCACCGTCGACTCGAAGATCGTAGCCCGTCACAAATCCTTCGCTAGCTGTACAGTGGGGCCTCGCCAACCTCCACAAGTTGTTCGCGTTCCAATTCGGAAACCAGCTCGCTCAGGTCTGCTTGGGCCTGATCTATACTGATATCGTAGCGGCTAACGATCGCCGTAACGATACCGTCCAAAGTATGGGTGCCATCCGCCATCTGCCAAACCAGTGCCCCCACATGGTTCAACGAATAGTTCTCGCCTGTTTTGATTTTTACGATAATCGCTTCACCCTCGATGATGCGCGATGCGATATCGCTGCGGCGTCGAATATAGGTGCGTTCCAGGTGTTGGGCCACTCAGTTTCCTTGACTAGCGTGCGTATTGTATGCGAGGCACATGACGGGGCCAGACTTCGGGGATTATAGCATAGCCCCATCTTGATTGTCAAGAGGGGAGAGGTCGGTTTTCCAGTTCGTTGCCTGGACATTTGACAACCGGCAAACTTGCGGTTAGATTAGGGCCTCACAAAAAGAATCACACTCGAAGTTCGCTCTGCAAGGCGCTGTGCGTTTGGCACAGGCCTTGCTGAGGGACTTCCCACCGGGAGGCAAACCATGTCACGCTACCACCTGCGCCAGATTGTCCCGTGGTGCCTCGTGTTGGCCCTGGTCACACCGGGTTTCGCGGCCGCCGACAGCGGTGAGCCGGCAGAAAGCGGCCTGGAACTTGTCGAGTCGTCCAGCCAGGGCGTGGTGTTGGATCTTAATCTGACACAACCGACACTCACGACTACCAGCCAAAACGGCGTCGTCTATACCGTCGTCTCACTCGGCGGAGACTTTGGAGTGACCACCGAACCGGGGCAGCCTGAGCTGCCTTACCGGTCGCACCTGATTGCCCTGCCGCCCGGAGCCAGTGCCGTTCTGACGGTTAGCGACGAAGCGTGGGCGACGCTGCCGGCAACGGCCGCTGTTCGGCCGGCGCCGCGCTTCGAGGTCATCGATAACGGCCTTGATGTCACCAACGCGACGGTGGTGCCCACGATTGCCGCGGATCCTATCGTCTATGGTAACAATCAATGGCTGCCCACCGCCGCTGTGCGCCTGGGTGAACCAGCCAGGCTGCGCGACTATGAAGTCGTCACCCTGGAATTGTACCCTGTGCGCTATAACCCGGTGCTCGGCCAGCTGGCATGGCTGCAGCATGCACAGATTACGATCAGCTTCCAGGGGGGGCAAATCCCACCGTCTGCACGACCCGACCCCCATTTCGCAGAGACCCTGGCCAGCAGTATTCTCAACTTCGAAACCGCACAGCCCTGGGGCACCGCAGCACCAGCCCCGGACCTGCCCGCAGTCCCCGAATCGGGTGACATCAAAATCGCTGTACGCGAGACCGGTATCTACAAGGTCTCGTACGAAGATCTGATGGGACTGGGTCTCGACCCGGGGGAGCTGAGCATTGCAGGTTTTGCACTATCGCACCGCGATGGCGCAATTGCCTTCGGCGCAGCCGACAGTAACCGCAACGGTTTGCTGGATGCGGGTGAATACATCTTCTTCTACGGTCAAGCGCTCGACTTTACGTACTACACGCGCGACAACATCTACTGGCTGAAGTTCAATGCCGCCACGCCGGGCCCGCTGATGAGTGCACGACGGGCGAGCCCCACCCTGGCCACCCTTGCACCGCACTACCTCACGACCCGGCGCATCCAGGACCAGTTCATGTTCCGCTGGAGCCAGCACATGCAGCCCAACAATGCCTGGTGGTGGGACCAGTGGCAGAGCAATGGTCCCAGCGACGAGCGGACCTACCCATTCACGCTGCCGCACACGGCCGCCGTCTCGACGCCTGTGACCCTTACGGTACGCCTGGGCGCACGATACACCTGGACCGAATACAACCCGGATCACCACAACCGCCTGTATTTGAACGGCTCGCCCACGGCGTTCGTGGACCAGTACTGGGATGGCCGCGTGCTCAGGGACTTCACCGGCACGGTCGATCAAAGCAGCCTGATCAGCGGTACCAACCAGCTGCGTGTCCAGACCATCAATTCTGACGTGGGCCGGCCGCCGAATCTACTGGTGGACTGGACCTACTTCAAGTGGGTCGAAGCCACCTATTACCGCAACTACGTTGCCGACAACCAGGAGCTGGCTTTTAGCAAAGAGGTGCCCGGAACCTGGCGCTTTGCCCTGCAGGGCTTCTCATCCCCCTCGGTGCTGGTGCTCGATGTCACCAATCCCCTACAGCCCGTGCAGCTGACGGGCGGCAGTCTCAGCAGCGGCACCTTCACCGTACAGGATACCACCACACCAAATCAGCGCTTTTTCGCCGTCGGCAGCAGCGTGCTCAAGAGCCCTGCCGGTCTTTCTGTGTATGCGGCCGCACCCATCAACCTGCGCGATCCGTCCCTGCGCGTCGACTACCTGGTCGTGGCCCACCCCAACTTCATGACCGCCGTGCAGCCCCTGCTCGATTATCGCGCCAGCCAGGGATACAGTACCCTGATGGCCAGTATCAACTGGGTGTATGACCAGTTCAATGCCGGCATTGTCGACCCGGTGGCGATCCGCAACCTGACATCGTACGCCTACAGCACGTGGACAGCCCCGGTTCCGGCCTTTTTGCTGCTGGTAGGCGGCGGCACCTTCAATCCGCATGGCTACAACCCCGGTCTGTACGGCGCAATGCAGCCCACCTACATTCCAACCTACTACTACCCCATCGACCCCTACCAGGGTGAATCGGCCGACGATAACTACTTCGTGGCTGTCAGCGGCAGCGACAGCCTGCCCGACATCTTCGGTGGCCGCTTCCCGACCACTAACGCCAGCGCGGTGACGACGATTATCAACAAGATCATCAACTACGAGATGAACCTCGACCGTGGCGACTGGCAGAACGACACGCTGGTCGTCGCCGATGATCCCGACGCAGCCGGCAATTTCCATGCCACCGCCGAAGCGATCGTCAACGCGTACTTCAACGGTGCCAACTGGGATGCGCGCAAGGTCTACTACCATCCCACCATGGTCAATCCCCAGTACCCCTACTACGGAACCCTGGAGGACACACGGACATGGATACGCAACAGGTGGAACGCAGGGGTGTCGATCGGCCAGTACATCGGCCACGCCTTCCTCGATTATTGGGGCAGCCAGACCTGGGACCAGTTCTGGCACAACAATGATACGCCAACACTCACCAACAGCACACGCCTGCCGTACCTGATCTCGCTGGACTGCCTGGACGGGTATTTCGACTATCCCAACCGGCCGAGTATGGCTGAAAAATTCCTGACGCACAGCGGCGGCGGCGCTGTCGCCCATTTTGCCCCGTCTGGGCTGGGCATTGCCACCGGGCACGATTACCTGCACCGCGGTTTCTTGCAGAGTTTGCTGATCAACGATCACCGGATAGCAGGCCAGTCTGTTCTGGCGGCCAAGGTCTACCTCAATACCATGATGCCGTTCTATTACCAGGACCTGCTGCACACCTTCAACCTTTTCGGTGATCCGGCAACGGTGTTGGTTGCGTTGTGTAGCGCCACAGACGTCAACTGCGACAACCAGGTCAACGTGGTGGACGTGCAGTTGGTGGCCGGACGGTTTGGCCTGGCTACCGGACAGACCGGTTTTGCCAGGCGGTACGATGTGGACAACGATGGTGCCGTCACGGTCCTGGACCTCATTGAGACCGCCAGCGATTACGGTTGGCGGCAGTAACGCTTCCCTTCCCATCGCCCCTGGATCATAAGGCACGGATGCCCGATCAGGAAAGTCGTTCGTAATGACTGTCCTGATCGGGTGTTGGGTCACGGGCCGGACACCCGCCTGCCCAACCCAACACCCTGGGCCGTGCGTGCTTCTCTTGGTTGACAAGGTGTAGGCACTGTGATATAGTTGCCCTACGTTTCCGGGGGGAAATGGGGAGGAAGCCATCCATTTATGTGTATGGGGGCATCCTGCCATGAAGTTGTTCTCGAGTTTTGCACTCATTTTGACGTTACTGGGGCCTGCCCTCAGCAGTGCCGCACCCATACCCTCGCCCCACTCACTTCAGGTCGAGTCGCCTCCTGCCGCCCCAGGGTCTGAGTCGGCCAGTTTGCGCGTCCTCGAATCGACCGCCGGGCGTGTGGTGCTGGAACTGACCACGCCTGGGTATCGGGTTGAAACCGTGGAAACGCCGCAGGGCGTATTTGCACATCCTGTGGTGGATGGCCTCTCTGACCTGCGCACCCCCGGGCTGCCGCAGCTGCCCCAGCAGAGCGTGCTGGTGGCGGTCCCGCCGGGCGCCGCGGTGCGGCTTGAAGTTGTAGCAAGTGACGGCCAGGCCACTGCCGTCACTAACCAGCTGCTGCCGGCGCCGCGTGCCAGGCTGCCGCAGGATGTGGCCGGCAGCGTCGATGCGATGGCAAAGGTCAGCGGGGATGAGCCAGTCGGTACCGTGAACGTCTACGAGCCCGCACCCATCGATGCACTGCCCGGCGGCATCTATCCCCAGGCCATAACGGAGATGGGTGAAGCCGCGATCCTGCGTGGTTACCAGGTGGTACCTGTGCGTCTTTTCCCCGTGCAGGCAGATCTCGGTGCCGGCACCCTGACACTGCACAAGACGCTGCAGGTCACCGTGCACTTCGACTTCCCCGCGGGGGTGTCAGCCCCTACAAATGACCCGACCCGCGATCCCTATTACGAACCAGTGCTGCGCGCCAGCATCATCAACTACGAACAGGCGCGCGCCTGGCGGCAAAACATGCCCAACCCAGGGCCGGTGCCCAGCAGCCTGCAAGCGGGCGACTTCAAGTTCGTCGTGGACGCCGACGGGCTCTATCGGGTCACCTACACCGACCTGGTGGCGGCTGGCTTCAATCCCAGCGGGGTCAATCCCCAACAGTTTGCCCTGAGCCAGCGCGGTAATCCGGTTGCTGTCTATGTCGCCGGCGAAGCTGATGGACGATTCGACCCGGGCGATTACGTCGAATTCTACGGACAGGCCTGGCACAGTGATTATACCAGCCAGAATGCCTACTGGCTGCGCACCACCGGCCCAGCCGGCCCGCGTATGTCCACACGCAGCGTGGCACCCGCCAATGCGCCCCTGGCGTTGAGTTTCCGCACCACGTACCGCGCCGAACAGAACATGCACCGCTGGACGCAGCACCTGGTGGAGAACCGGGCCTGGTGGTGGGAAAGGTACACCCTCTACGAAACCCCGGCGTTTCAGGTCACGGCAACGCATGCTATCAACCTTCCCGGTGTGGCAACTCAAACCCAGCCGGTGGGCGTGCGGGTAGCCCTGGCGTCGAACACCAACTACACGCAGAACCCGGATCATCACGCCCTGTTTTTCTTCAACGACCCATCGACGCCCTTGACCGAGGCCACCTGGGATGGGCGCACCCCGATCGAAGTCTCGATGACCAGCGGTCCCGGCACGCTGCTGCCCGGCGCCAACAACGTCATCGTGCGTGCCTTGTTCGATATGGGAACCGCTTATGCGTACGATATCTACTACCTGGACTGGGTCGACGTGACCTACGATCGCCGCTTCCTGGCCGAGAGTAACCAGCTGCACTTCAGCAAAGAGACGGCTGGGACCTGGCGTTTCCCAATCGATGGTTTCAGCGGTTCTGCGCGCGCGTTCGACGTCACGAATCCGGCCAACCCGGTGCGCCTGCTCAATGGGCAGATGTCCGGTTCACGGCTGACCATCCAGGATACGATAACGCCGGATAAACGCTTCTTTGCCGTCGCCGATACAGCCGTCCGCGCGCCACAGATCCAGCGCTTCGTGCCACCGCCGTTCGACTTACGTGCCAGCAGCCAGCGCGCCGATTACCTGATCATTGCGCATGCCTCCTTCATGAACGCCATCCAACCCCTGGCCGCCCTGCACACCAGCCGCGGCCTGCAGGTCAAGACGCTGGACGTCGCCTGGCTGTACGACGAGTTCAACTGGGGTATTCCGGAGCCAGATGGTATTCGAAATTTCCTGGATTACGCCTATCACCAGTGGAGCGCCCCGGCTCCCAGTTTCGTCCTGCTGGTGGGTGATACCACCTTCAATCCCAAGGGGTACAACCCCGCCGTCTACGGGGCTGTCGAGACGGTGTTCGTACCGTCGTTCATCTTGAACGAGGATCCGTACACCGGCGAAGTGGCATCCGACAATCATTTGGTCACCGTCGATGGCAGCGATATCCTGGCCGACATCTTCGTGGGGCGTTTGGTTGCACAGAGCGTGGCCGATGTACAGGCCATGGTGGCCAAGAACCTGAGTTACGCGCAGGCCGCACCGTATGCACCCTGGCGCCAGCGTTTGATTTTCGCCGCCGACAACTTCCGCAGCGCCAACGGTACACCCGACCCCGCCGGTGACTTCGAGCGTTCGATCCAGGAAGTCATCGATCAAACCGGTATCGATCGTTTCGAAATCCGTCGTGCCTACTACGACCCGTATCCAAACGACGATAATGGTGAGGCCTGGCGCTTCCGTACGGTGGACGACACACGTGCCGGGATTGCTGCCGAATGGAACAACGGTGGTGCCATCCTCAACTACGTGGGCCATGCGTTTATCGACAAGTGGGGTGAGGACCTCTGGCGCAACCAGGATACGGGGTTGCTGACCGCCAACGTCAAGCTGCCGGTGGCGATCACCATGGGCTGCCTGGACGGTTATTTCGACTGGCCGAACCGCCCCAGCCTGGCCGAAACATTCAACCGTTATCCTGGCGCGGGCACGATCGCCCACTGGTCCCCCACCGGCTTGGGTGTCGCCACCGGTCACGACGTGCTGCACCGCGAGTTCTATCACGCCCTGCAGCAGGATGCGTCACACACCCTGGCGGTAGCCACCGAAACGGCCAAGGTCGAGCTGTATGCCGAAGGCCATAATCGGGACTTGATTCACACGTTCATGATCTTTGGCGATCCGGCCCTGCGCATTGGGCTGCTGCAGCGGACGTACCTGCCGTATGCCGAGCGCTGATCATGCCGGTTGATGAGAGCCACGTGCGGGCGGTGGCAGTCGACCTGCTGCGCGAACACCTGGCACACGAGGGTCACCTGCGCTTCGACGTCATCGGGGTGTGCATGTCGCCCCTGATCGACATCGGCGATCAGGTCGAGCTGCGGGCCGCGTCCGTGGCGCGTTTGCAGGTGGGAGATATCCTGTTGTTCGACGACAGCGGCCAGTTCTATACGCACCGGCTGCTGGCACGGCCACACCACGTGGCAGATACCTGGTACCTGCAGACACGCGGCGACCGTTCACCGTGGCGCGACCGGCCATGGGACGCAAGTCAGCTGGTCGGGCAGGTGGTGACGGTCTACAAGCCCAATGGCCGCCGCATCGACCTGCTGCGCGGCTACTGGCCCTATTTGAACCGGGCCCTGGGCGCGGTCTCGCGCTGGGAAGCGGCCTTGCTGGTGCGGGGTATGGCGGTGCGGCGTCGGCTGTTTGGTACGCGCCCCACAGCGGTGGCACCCTGGGCACAGGCCGTTTTGACGGCACCGAGTCGTCTGTTGGCCTATCTGCTCGCCCGTTTCCGCTGAGCCGGGCTGCGGACTGGCTAATGCGGAAGTGAGCACTGCGAGCACCGGGCAGCGTGCAGTCGCCCTGATTCTGGCGTTGCCGATCTCGATTCGAGGTACTATTTCATTCATGGTTTCATCTTTTTCGATCCGATTGACGAGCGGCCGTGCAGCTGCCGGTCGCATCCTCCTGGCCCTCGGCCTGTTGGCCTTGACGTTGGCCCCTGTCGCGGCTGCGGATAGCCCAACCGCCGTGGTGATTTCATCTTTCACTGCCGTCTACAGCGGCGGCAACCCCATCAACGTGCAGTGGGTCACCGAATCGGAGGTGGACCTGGCGTTGTTCGTTCTCTACCGGGGTGAGTCACCGCTGTCACCCTCGCAGCCGGGTACCCAGGTCCACCAGGTTATCCCCCAGGGAGGGGGAGGCGTGGGTGGTTTCACCTACAACTTCAGCGACACGGGGAACCTGGTCCAGGGCACTTCCTACTACTACTTGCTGAAGGTTCTGCAGACCACCGGGCCAGAGCAGTACTTCTACGCCAATGATTCGCAGCCGGTTGTGTTTGGTGTCACGCCAACGCCCACACCGACAGCGACCGTGGGCACAGGCGCCACGGCGACCCCCACGCCCACTGCAACCGTCGTCACCGGGGCGACGTCGACACCCACCCCCACCGCCACATCGGTGACCGGTGCAACGGCGACGCCCACGCAGACACCACTGCCGACCAGCACGCCGACCCCGATTGGCACCACGTTCGTCACAAACACACCCACCCCGATCCCGGGGGTCGCTACCAATACCCCGTTGCCCACCGCCACGTTCCCGCCTCAGTTTACGGCCACCGTGACGCCCTTTGGAGCACCGACGAACACACCGTTTCCGGCCGGCACACCCTCCATTACGGTCACGCCGGTCGTCACCGACGCAGGAACCATCGAGGTCCCAACCTCGGTGGTGATCGAAGCCTCACCCACAGTGCCGGCGCCGCCCGCGACCGAAACACCCACCCGTCTGCCACCGCGCACCCAGGCGCAGATCACCGCCACCCCTGAATCGAGCGGCGTGACGCGCAGCACGGCCGCCACGGGCCTGCTGCTGTGCCTGGGCGGAGGTGCCATTTTTGGAGCCGGGCTGCTGGCCGTCGTCGGTTTTGTGCTGTGGCGCCGCCAACCGACGGCCGATGAACCATCCGACGATCAGCGTTGATACAGGGAAAAAACCGATGCCGCGTATCTCTTCGATGAACTCGTCCAAACGTCTTGCGTCTGAAGCAAAGTGGTCGCACAGGCTGAACGCCTGGTTGCTGCTGGTTGCGTTGCTGCTAATGGGTGGCCTGCTGGCCGCCTGCAATCAGCCACCCGAGGACCTGCCCAACAGCGGCGTCTACAGGATTCGCGTCGAACAGGACGGCATCTACCGGCTAACACGTGACCAGTTCCAGGGGATCGCGGCCGATGAGTTCGCGCCTGAGCGCCTCGCCTTGACGCGCGGCACGGAGCCGGTTCCATTTACCATAACCGGCGAGGGTAGAGACCGCGCGCTCTACTTCTACGGACAAACACAGGTCGACCAGTTTGCCGACTACGATTATTACTGGCTGCAGCGTCGTGCACCGGAAAAAGGCATGCAGGCGACTATGACGCCCGCCGCGCCGCTGGCGAGTCGCGCCGTGAGTGTGCCGGCGACGACGTCGGCCCTCACCACAACGGCCAGCGCACGTCTGGCCGAAGATAATCTCTACCTGCCCAAACTGCCGGCGGCCGGTGATCACTGGGTGTGGGCACAGCTCAATGCACCCGCCGCCATGACAGTAACCCTGCCGGTGCAGAACATGGTGGACATCTCGCACACGCTGCACATCATGCTGTGGACCATCACCGAAACCCCGGAAGACCCGGATCATCGCGTCATCGTTCGCCTCAACGGGCAGGCGGTGCATGACGAATCCTGGAATGGGCGCGGCTGGCAGACCATTGCGGCGCGCGTACCGCAGGGGCTGGTGCAAGAAGGCAACAACGAGGTTGTGATCAGCCTGCCCGGCGACACGGGTGCGGTTGTCGACACCGTGGCCGTGGAGGCGGTGCAGCTGGACTACACCCAATCTGTCGACGCCCAGGACGACCATGCCGCCTGGTGGACCACGGCCGATCAGCACGATTTTGGGGTGGGCGGTTTCAGTCGCGCCGACGTGCAGGTATGGGACGTGACCGACCCGGCCAATCCGGCACAGCTTACCGGCTTTACCGCCGCAAAGGATGGCGCTGGTTATGCCGTACGCTTCACCGATGAGGCACGCGGGGTTCGGCGTTACGTGGCTGCCACGCCGCAGGCGATGCAGACGGCGGCTCGTGTGACCCCCTGGCAAGGGCTGGACCTGCATCACATGCCGGAGGGTGGCGACTACATTGTGGTAACACACCCCGATTTTGTCGAGGCTGTGCAACCGCTGGTGACCCAACGGCAGGCCGAGGGGCTGCGGGTGGTGGTGGTGACCACAGAACAGGTCTACGATGCCTACAGCAACGGGCGACCCGATCCACAGGGCATCAAGGATTTTCTGTACGAAGCCTACCGTAACTGGCCGGCGCCGGCACCACGGTTTGTGCTGCTGGTGGGCGACGCCAGCTACGATTACCGCGATCGCCTGCAGGGCAAGTACAAGGACCTGGTGCCCACCCATCTGCTGGACACGACGTACGTGGGCGAGACGGCCAGCGACAACTGGTTCGTACGTTTTGGCAGCGATCCCGAAGATTACCGGCCGTCGATGGCCATCGGCCGGCTGCCGGCACAAAGTGTCGACCAGGTCAAGGCGATGGTCGACAAGATCCTGCGCTACGAACAGGCCGCGCCCGATGGCGACTGGCGGGCGCGGGCTCTGCTGGTGGCGGACGATGACGAGCAGACCTTCACAACGATGTCGGACATCCTGGCCAGCGATTACCTGACCAGCACTTACGACATCGAGAAAGTGTACATCGGTCAGGCGGCCAATCCCAACGAGGCCGTGCTCAACGCGCTCAACCAGGGGGTCAGTTTTGTCAATTACGTGGGCCACGGCAGCCTGGACGTTTGGGGCGCCGAAAAGGCGCTCAAGTCGGCAGACCTGGACAAGATCGACAATGCGGGCGGTCGTTGGCCAATGCTGGTGACGATGACCTGCCTCACCGGCTATTTCCATCACCCCAATGCGGAATCGTTGGGTGAGCTGTTCCTGCGAGCGCCAGACAAGGGCATCGTGGCCGCGTTCGTACCGACCAGCGAATCGATCACGTCACACCAACAACCGCTGGCCGAAGCGTTCTACGAGGAATTGTTCGGGGACGAAGCGGTGACGATTGGTGAGGCCATGATGCGGGCCAAGCAGGCGATGCCCGAAAACGGCAAGAACTACCGTGACGTCATCGAAACCTTCAACCTGCTGGGTGATCCGGCTATGCACCTGGTGCAGCCGTCGACTCAATAATGGGCCAGGCTGCCATCGGTTTTGGCCCAGCGCACCGCCTGGCTGAAGATGAACAGGCTGAGTGGAATCAGCACCAGGCAGAAGAGGGCGAGAACACCGATGTCGGGCCATAGAACCGACCAGGGAGCGTCGTTGAGCAGCGCGTTGCGCAGGGCGCGCAGCGCATAGGTGACTGGGATCAGGGCTGAAAATACCTGCAGCCACGACGGCAGCATCTCGACCGGGTAATAGACCCCACCCAGGAGCAGCCCCACACCGCCAAAAATGGTGGTGACGGGATCACCGCGTTTGGTGACCATGATGAAGCTGGCCGCAATCACGCCCAGGCCGCTGAAGGCAATGATCGTCAGCAGCAGGACCACCAGGGCGCCCAGGTAGTTACCCCCACCGATGTCGGCGTTGAAGACGAACCGCCCCAGGGCCAGGTACACGAACACGCGAAACGTCGTGAACAGATAATCCCACAGTGCAGAAGATAAGATGATCGTTGACATGTCGGTAGGGGTCAGCAGCATCGCTTCCAACGTGCCGGTCGTTTGTGCATCCCTGAGGTTTTTGGCAAAACTGGACAGGGCAATCGTGAAGTAGAGGCTGAAGGCAATGCCGATCAGGACAAAGGCAAAGTAGTCGCCACCATACTGGGCCAGGGCTGGCTGACTGTCACCGTCGACCAGCTGGGCCATGAAATAGAACAGGAAGACATTCAAAAAGATCCCAATGAACTGCATCACGAAGGACAGCTTGTAGCTGAACTCGATGGTGTAGTCACGGCGCAGAAACCAGCCAGCCTTCCACAAACGATGCCCCAGGGTACTGCCCGCCACCTTGGGCAGCGGCGTCGAGTGCGATTGGGGGTCGGAAAGTTCGGTGTTCACGGCAGTCTCCCAGATCATGCCTGGTCGCGGGTAAAGCTGGCGAACAGTTCTTCGAGCGAAACATCTTCACGCTGCACGGCCTGGATGCGCCCACCGGCTGCCACGACGCCGGCGATGACGGTGGACAGGTCCTCGGCGGTGGTCGAGTCCAGGGTGAACAACAGGTCACCGTTGTGGTCGGGCTCCAGCTGCAAGAACGGGTACGACCGGCACAGCTGCTGTGCCAGTGGATCGGCCAGGTTCTGCACGGTTAACTGGTAACGATGACGTGCGCGCAGCGAATGGCGCAGGTCGTCCAGCGAACCGATCGCCTGCAGCTGTCCTTTGTGCATGATGCCGACCCGATCGCACAGTTTTTCGGCCTCGTCGAGGCGGTGCGTTGTCAGGAAGATCGTCATGCCTGCGCGCGCCAGGAGCTCTTCCTGGATCAGCTGGTGGAGCTGGAGGGTCGAATTGGGATCGAGGCTGCGCGTGGGCTCGTCCAGAAACAGGATGTGCGGCCGGTGCAGGAGTGCCCGTGCAATGCCAAGGCGCTGGCGCATGCCGCTGGAATAGGTTTGAAAGGCGCGGTCGGCCACCGATTCCAGTCCGAGCTGGCGCAGGACTTCAGTCACGCGCTGGTTGAGCTGCGACTTGGGCAGGTCGGACAGTGCACCAAAAAACGCCAGGTTCTGCCGGCCGCTCAAGCGCCAGTAGAAGCTGCGCTCATCGCCGGTCGACAGGCCCACCTGGGCCCGCACCCGGTCCGAATGCGCCAGATCGTGACCGCCGATCCGCGCTGTACCTCCGGTCGGCAGGATCAGGGTGCACAGGATCTTGACCAGCGTCGTCTTGCCGGCGCCGTTGGGACCGAGCAAGCCAAACAGCTCCCCCTCCTGCACTGCCAGGTTGATGTGGCTGACGGCATCGGCGTTGGCGGATGTGGGCACCCGCGCAAACCGGCGCCAACCGCTGGCAGGGGGGTAACGTTTGCTCAGGTTGAAGGTCTCGATGGCTGCGGACAAACGATGATGCATCCTCCGTGTGATAACGGCCCAGAGTATACCGCTGCCAGGGTCATTCTGTCAATGTGCCGGGTATCATTTTGGCGGCCCATGCCGCGCATGGTAAACTGATGACAGAAGCAGCCGCTGGCTGCCAAAGCGTTTCGACAAGGTGTTTTGAGCTGACATTCTATGCAAATTGCAATCATTGGCCTGCCTAGCAGTGGCAAGACCACGATTTTCAACGCACTCACCCATGGCCAGGCCGAGACGGGGACCTACCACGCGGGCACGTTCAACGTCAACATGGCGGCTGTGACCGTACCCGATGAACGGGTCGATCGGTTGAGTGCCCTGTACCGGCCCAAAAAGACCGTCTACGCCCAGGTGCAGTTCAAGGACGTGGCCGGTATCGAGGGTGGATCGTCCAAAGGCAGCACGCTCAGCGGCCGGCTGCTCAATGAGCTGAGCGGCAACGACGCCTTTTTGCACGTGATCCGTGCGTTCACTGATCCGGCGGTGCCGCATCCCGCAGGCCGGATCGATCCCCAGCGCGACTTCAACGCGCTGGAGGCCGAGCTGATCCTCTCCGACATGGCGATCCTGGAGAAGCGCCTGGAGCGCCTGCGCAAGGAGCGTACCCGGAGCACCTCGCCGGCAGAGCTGCCGTTGATGGAGCGGCTGCTGGCGCGGCTGGAGGAAGAAAAGCCGCTGCGTGGTATCGATTTATCGGCCGAGGAAGACAAACTACTGCGTAGCTACGGCCTGCTCAGTCTCAAGCCGATGGTGGTGGTGATCAACGTGGACGACGACGCCGACCTGGCGCAAGTGGCGCAGCAGATCACGTTGCCGGCAGAGCAGGTGATCGTATTACCGCTGCGTGGTAAGCTCGAGATGGAGCTGGCACAAATGGACGAGGCCGAAGCGGCCGAATTCCTGGCCGATTTTGGTTTGAGCGAGCCAGGGTTGTCACGCGTCATCGCCGCCTGTTACGGACTGCTGGGGGTCCATTCGTTCTTCACGGTCGGTGAGGACGAAGTGCGAGCCTGGACGATTCGCCAGGGTGCCAACGCGCTGGAAGCGGCCGGTGCCATCCATACTGACCTGGCCAAGGGCTTCATCCGGGCCGAAGTCGTGGCGTATGCCGATCTGATTGCTGCCGGGTCGATTCCGGAAGCGCGGAAGGTCGGCAAGTTCCAGCTGGAAGGGCGCGACTACATCGTGCGCGATGGTGACATCGTGCATGTGCGCTTCAATCTGTAACGGGGTGATCAAAACTCCCGACGTTCGCCACCGGTGGATTGTTAAGAAACCTGACTTGAAAGCCTGGCCTGCCGGGTGTATGATGGCAGCAGCGGAAAACCTGCGGCCGCGGTCGAGCGCATGCAGGACGAGGGAAATGGCATGAAAGCAGTTGTGATGGCAGGGGGTCAGGGGTCCCGCCTGCGTCCATTGACCGTAGGACGGCCCAAGCCGATGGTGCCGGTCGTCAACAAGCCAATCATGCAGCACATCGTGGAGCTGCTGCGCCGTCATGACGTCACCGACATTGTGGTGACGCTGCAGTTCATGGCGGAGTACGTGCAGGATTATTTTGGCAGCGGAAAATCGTTCGGTGTCAACTTCAGCTATGCCGTCGAAGAGACCCCGCTTGGCACCGCCGGCAGCGTCCGTAACGCCAGCCAGTTCCTGAAGACCGACGAGCCATTCCTCATCATCAGCGGCGATGCCCTCACCGATTTTGACATTCCGGCCATCGTACGGTCCCACAAAGAGCGGCGGGCCCTGGCGACGATCGTGCTGTTCCACGTGCCGAACCCGTTGGAGTATGGCGTCATCACGACCGACGAGGCCGGGCACATCGTGCGTTTCCTGGAGAAGCCAAGTTGGGGTGAGATTCTTTCCGACACGGTCAATACCGGCATCTACGTGCTCGAGCCGGAGGTTCTGGACCTGATTGAGCCTGGTCTGCCGGTGGACTGGAGCAAGGACATTTTCCCACGGCTGCTGCAGAAGGGCGCCGCGGTATACGGTTACATTGCCGACGGCTACTGGTGTGACATCGGTGACCTGGACGAGTACCGGCGTGCCAATGCGGACGTGCTCTTTGGGCGGGTCAAAGTTGGACCGTTGGGGACTCACCTGGGGGGTGGCATCTGGACCGGCGACAACGTCGAGATTTCGCCTGACGCACAGCTGCTGGGGCCGATTTACCTGGGCCGCGAGGTCAAGGTCAAGGATGGCGTGGTAATTCACGGGCCGGCGTCGATCCGTGATTATTCGATCCTCGACAACCGTGCGCACGTCGAGCGCAGCATTGTCTGGCGCAACTGCTACATTGGTGAGGGTGCCGAGTTACGCGGCACCATTGTTACCCGCCAATGCAGCATCAAGCCCAAGAGCCTGCTGTTCGAGGGCAGCGTCATCGCCGACAACTGCGTCATTGGTGAAGGTGCGGTCATCCACAGCAACGTCAAGCTCTGGCCTGACAAGGAGGTCGAAGCTGGCGCCACTGTCAAATCGAGCATCATCTGGGGCAGCCAGGGGCGGCGGGTGCTTTTTGGCCGCTTTGGCGTCACCGGTTTCGTCAACGTCGATTTGACGCCGGAGCTGTGTGCGCGCCTGGGTGCGGCGTATGGGGCGACTTTGCCCAAAGGTGCGTTCGTCACCATCAATCGTGATCCGCATCGCAGCCCGCGCATGTTGAAGCGTGGCCTGATTTCGGGTCTGCCGTCGGCCGGCATCAACGTGTGGGACCTGGGAACGCTGCCGACGCCGGTGTTTCGCTATTTCACGCGGGTATCGGAGGCGGTGGGTGGTTTGCACGTGCGTCTCTCGCCGCACGACTCGCGGGTGGTGGACATTCGTTTCATCGACGCCGATGGTCTCAACTTAAGCAAAGAAAACGAGCGTCAGATCGAGCGGGTCTATTTCCGCGAGGACTACCGGCGCGCGTACATGGATGACATCGGCACGATCGATTATCCGGGCATGAGCATCGAACGTTACACGGCCGGCTTCATGAGTGTGTTGAACGTGCCGGCCATTCGCGATGCCAGCTTCAAGATCGTGGTCGATTATGCGCATGCGCCCAACGCCGAGGTCTTGCCGCCGCTGTTGGCCCGGCTCAACATCGACGTCGTGCCATTGAATGCGCGCGTCGATGCCACGCGGATGTCGGTGCAGCGCGATGAGTTCGATGCCAATCTCAAGCAGTTGGCCATCATTGCGGGGGCACTCAATACGCACCTCGGTGTCCAGCTCGACGTCAGTGGTGAGCGGGTCTTCATTGTCGACAACAACGGCAGTATTGTGCCGGATGCGCACATGGCGGTGTTGATGGCCACCATGGCACTGCGCCATCATCCTGGTGGCACGATCGTCGTGCCGTTGAACCTCTCGCACGTGTTCGAGGAGTTGGCGGCTGCGTGTGGGGGTCAGGTTGTGCGCACGCGCATCGATCTGCATGCCCTGATGATGGCAGCGCAGGAGCCTAACGTCATCCTGGCGGTCGATGGCACGGGCACCTTCATATTCCCATATTTCCAGCCGGTGAGTGACGGCTTCATGGCGACGGCCAAGCTGTTAGAGTTCCTGGCCACCTACCGGCAGCCCTTGTCGGACCTGGTGGCGCAGCTGCCGGTGCTGCACATCAGTGCCAGCCACGTCTCGTGTCCGTGGGAGCTGAAAGCGGTGGTCATGCGCCGTCTCACCGAGGCGCATGTCGACTGCGAAGTGCAGGATGGTGTCAAGATCGTCTATGGCCCGCGTGAGTGGGTGCTGCTGCGGGCCGACCCCGATTTTCCCCACATCCAGCTGACGGCCGAGGCCACCTCGGACGAGCGTCTGGCGGAGCTGCTGGAGTATCACCGGTATGAAGTGCAGCAGCTGCGTGACCTGGTAGAGTAGTTTGTTTCCACCCGTTCTGCAATTGGGGCCAATCCGGCTGGCCTGGTCGAGCATCGTCCTGGTTTTGGGTCTGGCGGCTGGCCTGGCCTGGTTATGTTGGCGGACCCGGGAACCGGGGCAGCGCTGGGCGGACGTGCTACGCCGGGTGATCGACACGTACGGGCTGGTGGGTCTGGTGGCGGTGGTGGTAGGCCGGCTGGTGTACGTTGTGGCCCAGGGCAGCTACTTCATCGAGCACCCGGTGGAAGCGTGGGTCGTATGGCAGGGTGGGATCTCGGCGCAGGGCGCGGTGGCCGGCCTGCTGTTGGGGCTGACCTGGCGTTTTCGCACGTGGCCGGCGTGGCTGCGGGCGGCGGATGCGCTGACGGTGCCGGTGGTGGTGCTGGTGTTGGCGGGTTGGGTCAGCTGTGGATTGGCGGGGTGTGCGTACGGGCCGTTGGTGGACGTCGGCCGGCAGCCGTGGCTGGCCGTGTTCGACTGGCCGGATTTGTACGGGGTGGTTGCGCCGCGGGTACCGGTGCAGTTGGTGGGGGTGGGTGCCAGTGTTTTGTGCCTGGGGTGGTGTTTGTGGCTGGTGCGGCGGTACACCACACCGGGGATTCTGTTTTCCAGTGTGCTGCTGGTGCTCAGCCTGGCCGATTTGGGTTTGCAGTTTTTGCGGGCGGACGAGGTGCTGCGGGTGGTGGGGCTGCGGTTGGGGGTGTGGGGGGATGTAGTGCTGGTGGGTGTGGCGCTGGGGCTGGGTGTAGTGGCGCGGCGGGTCGATGATTGACCACACAGGCACACAAGACGCAAAGGTTTTTGTGTTGTCTGGGTGTGCTGTGGGGATGAGGCGCCGCCTGAGTTGGGATCATTGGGTTTGGCGCGGGTGCTTTGCTCAAAGCCGGGTTTCGTGTTAAACTGGGCGGGTGTGAACGGGTTTGCCCCCGTAGCTCAGGGGATAGAGCGTCGGTTTCCTAAACCGTGCGTCGCAGGTTCGAGTCCTGCCGGGGGCGTATTTTGGAGTGTTCTTTGCTGGTATTTTCGCCTTCGGATTAGGAAACCGTCGCACATTTTCGCCTCTGGGATTAGGAAACCGTATCCCGATTTCGCCTTCAACCTCACCAAATTCGTCTCACGGACCGCCTGGCGCGACAACCCATGGCAGCGAATTGTCGGGCGTAGTGGGTTCGTATCGACGGGTCAATGCCGGGAAAAGGGTGGAATGATTTCAGCATGATCAACAGTGATGCATCGGCTCCGCTCACTCGTCATTTCTGAATAAGGGCTACAGACATGGAACAACTCGAAACAGAATTCTCCTCGCGATTAAGAGATGCTGTGAGCGAGTGTTACAGGCTCGGTTATCACCCAATTCGGTTTGAGAGCATGTTGGCCAGCCTTGGCGGCGTTGGGCTAGCGAAGAAACTTGTTTTATCAGGAGAGCTACAAGACGGATTAATAAAGTTGGCAAAGCTGGGGCGACTCGACTTAAGCATGGAAGCAATTATGCAATAGGATAAATTCAAGCCGCTTTTTACAGAGTCGGAGCTACAAGCTGCCCAGTGGCGCCTAGCCCAAGTGAAGTAACCCCAAGTACAACAACCTGCTCCAGCGGACCGTCGGCCGCTGATCTTTCACGTTAAGTTGTAGGAGAAGGCATGCCAATCGTAAAGCTGCTCAGCGGAATGTGTGAGGCATGGGCTTTCCCTGATCATGATTCTGGGCGTTGTCACCATTTGTCTGTAGCCCATCAAGCTGCCTCTGACCATTGCCCATCTTCGGTTAAAGCATAACAATCGCCAGCCCGGCTATCAGGCCGGCGGCAGAAGTTGGTATGAGGTTGCATCTTGGCGGAAAAGTGCTACAATGAGGCAGTTCCGACCATCGGTGAACCATTGACCAGGCTGATGCGACGTGCCGAACTGGACTGCTAGCCGGTCGAGGCCAGACGCGGGTGTACCGAACAA
>CAZXQZ010000050.1:0-22522 GCA_964642445.1 uncultured Anaerolineae bacterium | reverse complement strand
GATGGTGAAAAACCCGAAGGGTCTTGTGTCGTGCCCCAGACATGCGATGCACCCGGTCACGGGCAAGTGTTTGACCCCTGATGAATGATAACTTATAATGGCAGAGAATACACGTTGGCGACCGGCCCGGTGCTGCGTGACCGTGTGCGCGCAGCGGCCGCACAACGCTGCTTCACAGCTACGGTGGGTACGGCTTCGCCGCTGATACGGCCGGCTTTTCAGATGGTTTTTTGAGAACTGGACGCGAGATTGGATCATGCAGCTGCCCATATCGTCTACGTCGCTCGGCCAGGCCGTGGCGCTCGTGCTCATCGGCATTGGACTTGCCGGTTCTGTGCTGCCGATCGTTCCCGGGGCATTTCTGATCTGGCTGGGGGCCCTGCTGTGGGCTGTGCTGGACGGTTTTGCCACGGTGGGTTGGCCTACCCTGATCGTGATGGGGCTGCTCGCGGTCGTGAGTTATGCCAGTAATACCGGCTTGACCGTGCTGCTTAGCCGGCAGGTGGGTGCCAGCTGGAAAGCCATTGCGGCCAGCATCGGTTGCGGTATCCTGGGCGGCATCCTGTTGAGCGAGCTGCCGGTCATTGGCACGATCATTGGCACCATCCTGGGTGCCTGTGTCGGTATGGTGCTCTTCGAATATTATGATAAACGAGACCTGCGCCAGGCAATCCGTGCCAGCACGGGGTACATTGTAGGCTATCTGATGAGCAGCGCCGTCCAGCTGTTTTTTGCCTTTCTGATGGTTGTGCTGTTTGCCTGGCAGGCATTCTTTGCCAGCTGAAGGAGCGTATGGAACAGCCCACGATTGACTGGCGGCAAGTTCTGATCGTTGGCGGAGCCCTGGCGACTCTGATGTTGGGCATCGCTGTCGTGCTTCTGATCTGGGTGATCGTGCGCGTGCGGCGGATCAACCTGCCACCCGACGCGGACTGGATCACTGCGCTGCGGGCGACACCCCTGGTCGTTGTGATCGTGCTCGATCTGCTGGATATGTCGCTTGATTTCCTGGCAGCCCCCATTGGCTGGGTTCTTTTGACCCGACTCGGATTAGGCCCTCTACGGCCCATCACCCTTGTGGAGGCGCTGGTGCCCTTTACACGCCTGATCCCGCTCATGACGACAGCGTGGGTCGTGGTGCGTGTGCTGCACCTGCAGAGTACCTCCTTGCCCCAGCGATGATCCCGGCACTGCCCGCCGGCCTTACGGCCCCCGTTCGTCACCTGGTGGTCCTGGGCATGCTTTCCGCCGCCCTCTACGCGGCCCTGGTCTTCGTGGCGCCCTTGCCCATTTGGGGTGCCATCGGCCAGCCAACCGACCTGCGCGGCATCATCGAGCCAGCGCGCTGGAAAGCCATCGTTTGGGTAGGTGCACTGGTTGGCCTGTTCATCGTCTACGGCATCGCCTGGCGTCTCAGCTCGTCGGTAAACCTGCCCCTGGCACCAGTCATCGGGTTTGGCCTGCTCTTTGGTTCGATCCTGATCTGGTTGTATCCAGTGACGGCGACCGACCTGTTCCAGTACGTCATGCGGGCGCGGGTGGCGGTGGTGCACCAGGCCAATCCGCTGGCCGTTGCGCCCGGCCAGTTTCCGGGTGACCCGTTGCTGCCGTTCACCGGTGTGTGGCGCAATTCGGTCTCACCCTACGGGCCGGCGTGGGAACTGCTGGCGGGGACGGTCGCGCGCCTGGGTCCCACGACCGCGGTTGCGGGGGCGCTCGCCTACAAGGTGGTTGCCTTCCTGGCCTACGTGGTTTGCCTGGGGGTGCTGGCAACCGCCCGACGATCGGCAGGTCAACAGCGCGGCGACGCGTTGGTGGTGATCTTTTTCGCCTGGAACCCGCTCGTGTTGATCCAGGGCATTGGCAATGGCCACAATGACCTGGTCATGCTGGCCTGGCTGCTGCTGGGCCTGGTGGTGGGGCTGCCGCGCGTGCAGCAGGTGCGGCCATCACCGGATGGCCGCCGCGGGCACTGGCTGTTGGCCGCAATGGCCTTATCGCTGGCGGTTCTGACGAAGGCCGCCGCGGCCCTGGTGGTACCTCTGTGGTGGGTGGCGACCCTGCGCGATCAGCCGACCCGTGCGCGGCGCGTGGGGGTTACCGTGGGGGCGGCCGGGGTTGCCATCGGCATGACACTCCTGGTCTTTGTACCCTTTTGGCCACCCTGGCGGAGTATCGGCGGGTTGCAGGCCGAGCTGGCCAACAACTACCTGTTCACGATCAGCGGCACCCTGCGCATGGGACTGGAAGCACTGCTGCACGAAACTGTGCTCTGGCCCGCGCTGCAGCGCACCGGGCAGATCCTGTTTGTGGGGCTTTTTCTTTGGCTGCTGCGCCAGGTGTGGCGCGGCCGGCTGGACGTGGCTTCCGCCGGCTTTTTGGCCTATTTTGCCTACCTGGTCACCGGCGGCAACTTCCGCCTGTGGTACCCGATCTGGCTGGTGCCGCTGGCGGCCCTCAGCCTGTCGCCGACCGCCCGCGGCCGCGCATTTCTCTTTTGCCTGGTTACCGAGCTGTCGGTCGTCATACTGTACTTTGGCTGGCACTGGGGGTTTCCTGGTGCCAGTCTATTGATCCTTCATCTTGTATTGATCCCCTGGCAGTTTGGTATTCCACTCCTGCTGCCGCTGCTGTGGCGACGGTCGCGTTTTGTCGGTAATTAGAAGGAGGGTGGCGTGGGATTTTGGGATTCGCTGAAGAAGTCGTTATCCGGCGGCGGGCAGCCGGCACAGCCGGGCGGTTATGCCGTGTACGTGCGGTGCCGGCGCTGCGGTGAAGTGGTTCGGGCGCGTATCAATCTCAGCAATGACCTGAGCGAAGACGACGAGGGCAACTATGCTGTCCACAAAACCCTGGTCGGTGGTACCCGGCGCTGTTATGCACGGCTGGAGATGAACCTGGTCTTCGATGCCAAACGCCAGCTGCTGTCACGCGAGGTCAGCGGCGGTGAATTCGTCACCGAAGCCGAGTTCGCGGCCGCCGCAGCGGAGGAGCTGCCAGCCGGCGACCCGCCGGCGGATTGACCAGGCCCTGTGTCACATATCGTCCATGCAAGGCTGGCACGGCGGCCAGCGCTGCTCGTTCACTGGCCCTGCACCTAGAAAGGAATGTCACGTATGATTGTCGGTCTCATCGGCCTGGGGAACCTGGGCAGTGCCATTGCCAACCTGGCGGCCACCAACGGCCACCCCGTCATTGGCTGGGAGTACAATCCGGCGGTGGTTGCTGAAATCAACCAGGCGCATACGAATTCGGCCTATTTGCCCGGTATCACACTGTCACCCGATATCGAAGCGACCAGCGATCTCTCGCGTATCTGGCAAGAGGCGGGCCTCGTGTTCGTTGCCCTGCCGTCCGCCTTCATCGAGCGCACGATTGCGCCGGGGCGCTCGCTGGTGCCACCAGCCACGATCATCGTCAACATGGCCAAGGGGATCCAACCCGACACGGGCCGGACCTCGTTCCAGATCTTACAGCAGCTGCTGCCACACAACCGGCTGGTGATGCTCTCCGGCCCGTCGATCGCCACCGAGTTTGCGCGTGGCCTGCCGACCGTGGTGGTCATTGCCAGCGCCAACATGTCTGACCTGGTGCCGGTGGCGGGTGTTCTGGACAATCGTTACTTCCGCACCCGTTTTTCTTCGGACACGATCGGTGTCGAGCTGGGCGGCATTCTCAAGAATATCTTTGCCATCGGCCTGGGCCTGTTCGACGGTGCTGACGTACGCAGCGTCAATTTCCGGGCTGCCTACCTGACCCTGGCGCTGGAGGAAATCACACGCCTGGGCGTGGCGATGGGTGCGATGGCTGAAACCTTCTCTTACCTGGCCGGCCTGGGTGACTTGATGGCCACGTCGTTGAGCGAACACAGCCACAACCGTCACCTCGGCGAGCAGCTGGCCCGGGGGCGCAGCCTGGAAGAGATCAAAGCCGAGATGCGTGTGCTGCCCGAGGGCTACAATACGTTGAAGGTGACCCTGTTCATCGCCGAAAAGCTGCACGTCTCCCTGCCGCTGGCCAAGGGGTTGTGGGACGTCATCAACGGGCGTTACCAGGCCCATCAGTTCATCGACTCGTTCATTCGGGATTTTGTTGATTAACGGTCGTCAAACCGTCATATCGTCGTGGTGGTTCGGGTAGGCAGCGAGCTGCTGTTCCCAGCGCGGCTCACGCACCCACCAGCGCATCAACGGAAACGCGACGAAACTGACCAGGGCACTGAGCGCAAACAGCCAGCCGTAGCTGATGCTGGCCAGGAGCGCGCCGAGCAGCGGCGCCGTGGCGCTGACCAGGCCGACACCGGTATTGGCCAGGCCAATGTATGTCGGGCGGCGTTCGGGGACGCTGAATTCCATCACCACCAGGATGCCGGAGACGATGGTGGCACTGCTGCCGACGCCGATCAAGGCGAACGCGGCGTAGTACCAGGTGGGTGATGGCGCCAGGATGGCCGTGACGAAGGCCAACCCGTAGGCCAGGCAGCCAATCTCCAGCGATAGCTTGTGCCCGCGCCGGTCGGCCATGAGGCCGAAGCCAAGATTGCCAGCGGTTTGGCCCACGAGAATGGCCACGGTGAACAGGCCGGCCGTGCTGTCGGGGATTTGCCAGCGCTGGACGGCCGACACGGTGAGAAAGCCGGCACCCATCGCGCCGAAGGCCATGAGTAGGCGTGACAGCATGAAGCGGCGGAAGTTGTCGTCCTCGTGCAGCAGGGGGAGCAGGCCGCCCAGGTACTGGCGCGTGCTGCGTTTGGGCACGTTCACCGGCTGCACCGGCTCACGCGTCAAAGCCAGGAAAAACCAGCTGATCGTCACCCCCACCGCGGCGATGGTGAAGGCCAGGACGAAGTTGAGCGAAAACGGGTAGGTCTTCAACAGCCAGGCGCTGAAGAACGCGCCCACGGCGGCGGTGGCACTGCCCACGAACATCGTCGTCCCAAAGAAGCGCCCGCGCCGGTCAACCGGAAAGCAGCGTGCGATCAAGTCCTGCCAGGAGATGGCCACAACGCCGGCACCCAGCGAGTGCCAGGCATAACTGCCCAGCAGAATCACCAGCGACAGCATCGGTGCGGGGATGGCGATGAGCGCGGCCAGCACCATGAACCACATCGGCACCCGTTCGGTGAAGAACCCCAGATTGACCACAACCGGCTTCTTGCGCGGCAGACGTTCCATGGCGTTGGCCGTCAGCAGCTGCGGCAGGAACCACGCACTCTGCGCAATCACGGCCAGAATGCCGATGGCCAGTGGACTGGGGGTGATCTTGCTGATGAACAAAGGCAGGATCGTGGCTGAGGAGGCAAAACTGATGCTCAACCAGAAGAAACCGCCGTCCAGCAGGTTGACGACGAAATTCCAACGGTAGTTGCGCTCGACCTCGGCCGAAATATCGCTGTCGCTGCGCGGCAGCACCGGCACGTCCATGCGGAGAAGCCAACGAAGCAGTTGCGTCATACGGTACGTCATGAAGGTCATCATCCAGCCCGCTTTAGCGGCAACGCCTGGCGCTCAAGCGCCAGGCTGACAGCACAAGTCGGCTACAAGCCGACTGAGTTGTCGCCCATCCAGCCCGCTTTAGCGGCCTTGAACTATTAGCCTGGCGCTTGAGCGCCAGGCGGGTTCATCCACCCCGCCCATCGTGCTCAGCACGCACCGTGATCGTAATCCCGCCGCGCACGTTGAATACCCCGGTCACCACGCACCAGCGCGGCTGCATTGCAGCCACCAGGTCGTCGAGAATGCGGTTGGTGACGTCTTCGTGAAACGCGCCCTCGTCGCGGTACGACCAGAGGTAGAGTTTCAGCGACTTCGATTCGACGACGCGCTCGCCGGGGATGTATTCGATCGTGATCGTGGCGAAATCGGGCTGGCCGGTGATGGGACACAGGCAGGTGAACTCGGGGCAAACCAGGGTCACGGTATAGCTGCGCTGTGGATGTTGGTTGGGCACCGTTTCCAGGCGGCGCACCGGTCCCTTGACCTCACGCCCCAACAGGGTGAGATCCGCATACGTCGTAGCGGTCGGCGCGGCCGCGGCGTCGGTTGTCATGAACAGGTCTCCTTCGAGTTCACAGGCTCTGGCAGTTTGCCCGCAGGCTCAAATATCCAGCTTGAACGGATTGAAATCGGTCCCGGTGTCGAAATAGTCCTCGTGTTCGGCCCGTTTTAGCGCGCCCACCGCCCCGTAGGTCAGCGGCGTTGCGACGATCTCGTACGCCACCTTGAACAGCCACTGGGTCATGATCAGCGGCAGCAGGGCGGCCAGTGGGATCGTGCCGGCGAAGGCCAGGGTAATGAAGATCAGCGAGTCGGCGCCCTGGCCCAGCAGTGTGCTGCTGATCGTGCGCAACCACAGCCAGCGCCCGCCGGTAGCCACTTTCAGCCTGGCCAGCACCAGGGAGTTCAGGAATTCGCCCACCAGGTAGGCAGCAAACGACGCCAGCAGAATGCGCGGCGTGTAACCGAGGATGCGGTCCCACGCCGCCTGTCCGTCCCAGAAGCCCGCTGCCGGCAGCAGCCCGCCGACCGTGAAAGCAGCCACAGCCAGGGCATTGCAGGCAAACCCGATCCAGATCACCTGCCGCGCGCGGGCGTAACCGTACACTTCGGTCAGAACGTCGCCGAAGATGTAACTGACAGGAAAGATCACCACAGCCGCTGGCAGAATCAAACCCCCCAGGTCGACCAGCTTGACGGCCATGATGTTGGCGGTAATCAAGGTGGTGACGAAAATCGCCGTCACCAGGTTGAGATAACGATAGCCACGTTCCTGCATGGGCCTAGATCATACCTGCAATATTTGAGAACACCCACTCCCAATCCAAAATCCAAAATCAAGAATCGCCCGCCGGTGTGTTCTCCAAAACCGCCTCGATCGTCTCCATCACCTCAGGTGTCAACTTCGGCACGAAGGCCAGGGCCTGCATGTTCTGGTGCACCTGCTCGACACGGCTGGCGCCGGTGATGACCGTGCTGACGTTGGGATTCTTGAGGCACCAGGCGATGGCCAGCTGCGGCAGGGTGGCGCCCAGGTCGGCGGCAATCGGAGCCAGCTGTTTGACCCGGGCGATACGTTCCTCGGTGATCACATACCCTTGCAGCCAGTCGTAGCCTTCGAGCGCGGCCCGCGAGCCGGCGGGGATGCCCTCGTTGTACTTGCCGGTCAGCAGCCCCGACGCCAGGGGGCTCCAAGTCGTCGTGCCCAGGCCGATTTCCGAATAGAGCCGGGCGTACTCCTTTTCGAAGCGCTCGCGTACGAACAGGTTGTACTGCGGCTGCTCCATCTGCGGCGGGTAGAGGCCGTACTGGCGCGCGATGCCGTAGGCCTGCATGATGCGGTCGGCCGGCCACTCGCTGGTACCCCAGTAGAGCACCTTGCCCTGGTGGATCAGGTCGTCCATCGCCCGCACCGTTTCCTCCACCGGCGTGTTGAAGTCGGGCCGGTGGCAGAAGAAGAGATCGAGGTAATCGACCTGCAGGCGCTTGAGGGCGTTGTGGCAGGCTTCCATGATGTGTTTGCGGCTGAGGCCTTCGTCGTTGGGGCCTTTGCCACCCCAGAAGACCTTACTGGAGATGACCAGGTCCTCGCGGCGCAGGTCCTTGAGCGCTTTGCCCATGACGATTTCGGCTTTGCCGTTGGCGTAGGCTTCGGCGTTGTCGAAGAAGTTGACGCCGTGTTCGTAGGCGGCCATCAGGATGGCGCGCGCCGCGTCATCGTCGATCTGGTTGCCAAACGTGACCCACGCCCCGATCGATAACGCTGAGACTTTCAACCCGGCACTGCCGAGACGACGATATTCCATGATCGTGTAACTCCTCAGTGAAAGAATCTACGAGACTCACGATTCATTGTAATCTGCATGGCACGCCTGTCCAAATCATGACACAGACCCGACCCTGCGGATTACTTTGTACCTGGCGGTTGTTCATGTTAAAATAGTCAGCAGCACGCATCGTAAGACACGATGCGACGGAAAACAGTCACCCACGTGTTACCCCGGGCCTTTCAACGGGCCCGTTCTGCCCAGTGTGCGCAGCGCTTCTGCAGGAGGAAAGTCACCATGACGTTGAGTCTGGAGCGAGCCTCTCGATCGATCAAAACGCCGCCGGCAACGACCACCCATTGGCCTTTTTGGCCGGACACCAGGGACCGCCTGACGCAGGGACGTGTCACGCCATTCATCAGCAACTACATGAGTGCCGCCCTCTTTGGCATCCCACGCGGTCACCTGGCGACGTTGTGGGCCAGGGATATCGGGTCGCCCTTCGGTGAAGCCGATAACCGCGACATGACCCACGTCGCCCAATACTTCGCCGTGACGCACGAGGGTGGATCGCTGGAAGCCAAGCTGAACTATCTCAACACGCTCACCGACTACCTGCTTGGCACAGCCTCCCAGGACCCGAACGTCGACCAGGACCTGGTGCAAGAGTTCCTGACCCGGTTCGAGCAGCAGGGAAGCTTCGGGAAACCGTTCTCGGAGATCGCCCGCGACCTGGGTTACCCGCGCTTCGAGCGTATCGAGGCCAATCCCTTTCGTCTCCTGGCAGAGATGCCGCTGCCCATCTACATCACGACCAGCCATCATCAGTTCTTGGAGTATGCGCTGGCGCAGACCCAGCCGAGCAAACGGCCGGTGTCCGAGATCTTCTACTGGGGCGACCACCTGGAGAGCATCCCGTCGATCTTCGACGAGCAGCCCGACTGGGAACCGTCCGTGGAACAGCCGTTGGTATACCACCTGTACGGCCTGGACCGCCATCCCGAGTCGATGGCGCTGACCGAGGATGACTTTCTGGATCTGTTGGACAGGCTCGTCGGGCTGCGCTATCAGGTCAAACTTGCCGAGACGCCCGGGCAAGGGACGGCGCACCGGCGGCGTGAGTTGCCGGCTCCGGTGCGCATGGCGTTGAGTGGCAATGCCCTGCTGACCCTGGGATACAGCGTCGTGACCTGGGAATTTCGCGTCCTCTTTCGCGGCCTGATCCGGCCTAGCGGCGAGAGCCGGCGCAACCGTAATGCGCCCGAGGGTATCTGCATGCAGATCAAACCCGGTGAGCTCGACGCCATCGAAGGGGATGCCGACGGCATCCGGAACTACCTGGAAGAGTATTTTCGGGGCGTACATTTTCGCGTCTACTGGGGCTCGGTCGAGTCCTGCGTGCATGAGTTATACGACCTGTGGCGGCACTAGCCGCCGGGGAGCCGACGATGACAGAGACGCCACCCAACACTAACCCTTACGTCGGCCCGCGCACGTTTCAGGAGGACGAGGCAGACCGCTTTTTTGGCCGCGAGCGCGAGGCACGCGAGCTCCTTGCGCTGGTCGTGAGCGAGCGACTGACGCTGTTCTACGCCCAATCGGGCGCCGGTAAGAGCTCTCTGATCAATGCGCGGCTTGTGCCCTGGCTGCACGGCGAAGGTTTCACCGTGCTGCCGGTCGCGCGCGTTTCAGGCGTGCTTCCGGGTGACGTCGCCCCGGAGGCCGTCGACAATATCTTCGTCTATCATCTGCTCCTGGGCCTGAGCCAAAAGCTGGCCGAAGGGGAAGGGCAACCAGCGTCCAGCACTGTACCGGGCGTCCCAGACCTGACGCATACTTCGTTTGCCCGCTTCTTGAGCGGGCAGACGGGACCAGATCCGCAAGACAACCTTGATCTGCTCCCTGCCAGCCGCGCCGAAGACCTCATACCCCACGTGCTGATCGTCGACCAATTCGAGGAACTGCTGACCACCTATCCGTCACGCTGGCAAGAGCGCAGTGGGTTCTTCGAGCAGATCAGTGCCGCGATGACGCGCCATCCCAACCTGTGGGTGGTGCTGACCATGCGCGAAGACTACGTTCCCAGCCTGGAGCCCTACACCCACCTCGTCCCCAACCGGCTGCGGGCCCGCTTCTACATGCAGCGCATGGGGATCGACGCCGCACGCGAGGCCGTCGAGCGGCCCGCTGCCAACGCCAACCGCCCCTTCGCCGCGGGAGTGGCCCGGCTGCTGGTCGACAACCTGTGCCGGGTGCGTGCGCCCGGTGAGGTGGAGTATAAAACCGGCGAATACGTCGAGCCCGTGCAGCTGCAGGTGGTCTGTTTCCAGCTGTGGGAAGACCTGCGTGACAGAGCGGCCACGTCGATCGAGCTCGCCGACCTGGAACGGCTGGCGGGCGGGAGCACCCTGGCCGAATATGTGGATCACGCCCTGTCTGATTTTTACGAACGGGCGCTCAGCAAGGTGTTGGAAACGCGAGACAGTGGGGTCACCGAGTTCGCGCTGCGCAGCTGGTTTTCCAACAAGCTAATTACCGCGGCCGGCACGCGCAGCATCGTATTTCGCAACGAAACCAGCGGGGAGACCGAAGGACTGCCCAACCGGGCGGTCGACCTGCTGGCGGCCCAGTTTCTGCTGCGTACGGAACTGCGTGCCGGTGGGGCCTGGATCGAGCTGGTGCACGACCGTTTCATCGAGCCGATACGCGATGCGAACCAGGCCTGGCTGGAAAAGAACCGGAACCCTCTGACCCTGGCTGCCCAGGCCTGGCGCCAAGCCAACCTCGATCCGTCGCAGCTCTATACCGGTTCGCAGCTTGCGGCGGCCATCGCCGAGCTGCAGGCGCACCCGGTCAATTATGGTGACGCCGAGCGCGCGTTCGTCGAAGCCAGCCGTGAAGCGCAGCACCGGATGGAAGCCCGGCGTCAGCGCAGGGTGCTGGCCGCGGCCGCGGTGCTGGTATTGGTTTTTGCTGCTCTAACAGGTTGGGCACTGTACCAGAGCGATGTCGCGCGCCAACTGGCAGCGACGGCAGAGGAGGCACAGGCCGAAGCAGAGGCCCTGGCCCTGCAAGTGCAGGATGCCCTGGACACGGCTGTTTTCCTGGCCGGCCGGGAGAAAAACGCACGCCAGCAGGCAGAGGCGAATGCCGCCACCGCCGTGGCCGCAAAAGCGACAGCCGAAGCCGCCACCACGAAAGCCGTGGCCGAACAGATGGCCGCCCAGGCCGCAGCCAACGCCCAGGCCAAAGCCCTGCAAGACCTGGAAGTCGCGCTCCAGATCAACCTGACCGCGCAGGCTGCGGTGGCCCAGACCGCAACGGCGGCCGCCCCCACTGCTACGCCACCCGCCACGCCAACCCCGGCCACCGTTCCACCCACCCCACCGGGCCCGCCCGCCACCGCAACGGCCACGGCCACGCGCACGCCAGCACCCGCATCGCCAACACCCAACCGCACGGTCATTGCCCAGCAGACGCAGCTGGCCCAGGTGCGGGTGACACAGACAGCACTCGCCCGACCGACCGCCCCGCCCCCCACGGGCCGTATTGTCTACACCTCGAACCGCGGCAATCCAACGCTGCCGCTACACCTCGGCTCTGACCTCTGGTCGATCACCGTGGCCCGCGGCGACAGGACCCAACTGACGACCAGCGGCGGCGCCGAAGCCACGTATTCGCGGGCGCGCGACCGCATTGCCTTCACCGCGCCGACTGGGCCAGGCGCCGTCGATATTTTCGAGATTCCTGCCAACGGCGGCGAACCGCGGCCCCTCGACGAGCACTCCTGGAGTGACTGGGAGGCGTCTTTCTCCCCCGATGGGCAGCGCGTCGCGTTCACCTCCTCGCGCGACAACCAGGACTGGGAAATCTGGACTATGGGCGTCGACGGCTCGGACCGCCGCCAGTTGACGAGTGACGACCCGGCGCTGAACTGGTCACCGGCATGGTCGCCGGACGGACGGTACATTGCCTATTTTTCGACCCGCCAGGTGGTCGCGGGCCGCGTCGAAGTGTGGCGCATGAACGCCGACGGCAGCAACAAGGTCCAGCTGACCAAGGGCAACTGGCTGGAGCGCAACCCGGAAGCAATTCGTGGGCTCAACTGGGAGTTGAGCTGGTCACCCGATGGCCGGCAGATCGCCTTTCCGAGCAACCGCGACGGCAACCGCGAAATCTACATCATGGACCGCGATGGCAACAACCCGCGCAACCTGACCCAGTCTTCGAACGCCGATGAGTTCGATCCGGCGTGGTCCCTGGACGGCAACTGGATCGCCGGCGTGCGCGCGATGCGCGACGGGCAGATGATCATCCTCACACGCATCGACGGCCGGCAGGAGATCGAACTCACCAGCGGTGCTCACATCGACCGGCATCCGGTGTGGCTGCCTTAGGACTCGGAAAAGAATAACTTCCGGTGCCTTTCTGATCGAATTTGGCGGTGGCGGTTGCACAGTTGCCATCTTTTGTGACACACGTCAGGCTCCTCGCACTACTTCCCATCTTGACCATTCCTTGACTCCCCAGGCACCTTTCTTGTCACCCCTTTGACGCACTTCCGGTGTAGACTGTGCTCGGAGGTAATACGATGGCTGATCTTGCGCTGGCTGCTGTGGGTGTGATCTTTTGTGCCGCGACGTGGGGATTCGTGCGGCTCTGTGTACGCCTGGCAGAGGAGAAAGCATGAACCTGCTCTACCTGATGGCTGCGGTGGTCACCCTCATCCTGTTGGTTTACCTGTTCGTCGCGCTGCTGAAGCCGGAGAAGTTCGGATGAGCCCCTGGAGCTGGCTGCAATTAGCACTCTACCTGGCCGTGCTCCTGCTGCTGGTCAAGCCGCTGGGTGCCTTCATGGCACGCGTCTACCAGGGGCAGTGGACGTTCCTCCACCCGGTGCTGGGACCGGTTGAGCGCCTGGCCTACCGCCTGGCCGGCGTCGATCCCAACGCCGAGATGGCCTGGCCAACGTATGCGCTGGCGCTGCTCCTGTTCAACGCGCTGGGGCTGCTGACGGTGTACGCCGTGCAGCGCCTGCAGGGCGTCCTGCCGCTCAACCCCCAGGGCTTCGGCGCCGTGGCGCCCGATCTCGCCTTCAACACGGCGGTCAGCTTCACCTCCAATACCAACTGGCAGAGTTATGGTGGTGAGACGACACTGAGTTATCTGACCCAGATGCTCGTCCTGACCGTGCAAAACTTCGTCTCGGCCGCCGCCGGTATGGCAGTGCTGGTGGCGCTGGCGCGCGGTTTTGCGCGCCAGACCGGTCGCACCATCGGTAATTTCTGGGTCGATTTGACCCGCAGCACCCTGTACATCCTGCTGCCTCTGGCACTGCTGCTGGCCGTAGTCCTCGTTTCGCAGGGTGTTGTCCAGACCTTCGGGGCATACCCGATGGCCGACCTCGTGCAGCCTACGCTCGGTAGCAGCGGTCAGCCGGTCACCACCCAGGTGCTGGCGATCGGTCCGGCCGCGTCGCAGGTGGCGATCAAACAGTTGGGCACGAACGGCGGTGGTTTTTTCAACGCCAACGCGGCCCACCCGTTCGAGAACCCCACGCCGCTGTCCAATTTTCTGGAGATGCTGGCCATCCTGCTGGTTCCGGCCGCACTGTGTTACACCTTTGGCCGCCTGGTCGGTGATACGCGCCAGGGCTGGGCGATCCTGGCGGCGATGACCCTCGTCTTTGTGCTGATGCTGGGGGCGGCGGTGTGGGCCGAGCAGGCCGGTAACCCGGCACTGGCTGCATTGGGTATCGACCAGGCGGCGAGTGACGTGCAGCCCGGCGGCAACATGGAGGGCAAAGAGCTGCGCTTCGGCATCACCAATTCCGCCCTGTGGGCCACGGCCACCACGGCGGCGTCCAACGGCTCGGTGAACGCCCTGCACGACTCGCTGACCCCCCTGGGTGGGCTGGTGCCGATGTGGTTGATGCAGCTGGGTGAGGTGATCTATGGCGGTGTTGGCTCCGGCCTGTACGGCATGTTGGCCTTCGTCATCGTGGCCGTCTTCGTGGCTGGGCTGATGGTGGGGCGCACGCCGGAGTACCTGGGCAAAAAGATCGAGGCGTTCGAGATGAAGATGGCATCGCTGGTCATCCTCATCCCGGTGATCCTGGTGTTGGCCGGGACGGCGTTGGCCGTCTCGACCGCCGCCGGCCGCGCCGGTATCTTCAACCCGGGGCCGCACGGCTTCAGCGAAGTGCTGTACGCGTTTTCGTCGGCCGGTAACAACAACGGCAGCGCCTTTGCCGGACTGAGTGCCAATGCGCCGTTCTACAACATCACCCTGGGTACGGTGATGCTGGTGGCTCGCTACTGGCTGATCATCCCAACCCTGGCTGTTGCCGGCGCGCTGGCCGCCAAAAAACGGGTGCCGGCGAGTGCCGGCACACTGCCCACCCACACCCCCCTGTTCGTCGGCTGGCTGATCGGCGTCGTCGTGATTGTCGGTGCGTTGAGCTTCCTGCCAGCCCTGGCGTTGGGGCCGCTGGTCGAGCAGCTGATGCTGGCGCCTTAACGATGGAGTGACCAGAAAACCTATGACAGCACAGGCCAAATCAAACCCTGCAGCACGATCGGTGATGGTTCGCCAGGCCCTTGCCGGTGCGTTCGTCAAGCTCGATCCGCGGCAAATGGTGCGTAACCCGGTCATGTTCGTCGTCGAGGTTGGCAGTCTGCTGACCACCCTGCTGTTCGTGCAGGCCCTGTTCGGGCGCGGTGAGGCGCCGGCCGGCTTCATCGGCGCGGTAGCCCTGTGGCTGTGGTTCACGGTGCTGTTTGCCAATTTTGCCGAGGCGATTGCCGAAGGCCGCGGCCGGGCGCAGGCGGAGGCCCTGCGACGCACGCGCCAGCAGACGCAGGCCAAACAGCTGCCGCACGCCGCCAGCTATGATCACCTGAACCAGGCCCCAGCGGGATACAACCTGGTCTCGTCCACCGTCCTGCGCCGCAATGACGTCGTGCTCATCGAGGCCGGCGACACGGTCCCGGCCGACGGCGAAGTCATCGCTGGCATCGCTTCCGTGGACGAAAGTGCCGTCACTGGTGAAAGCGCACCGGTGATCCGCGAGGCGGGTGGTGACCGCAGCGCCGTCACCGGCGGCACGCGCGTCCTGTCGGACTGGCTGGTCGTGCGCGTCACGGCCGACCCTGGTCAGGGCTTTCTCGACCGTATGATCAGCCTGGTGGAGGGCGCCAGACGGCAGAAGACACCCAACGAAATCGCGCTCAACATCCTGCTGGCGGGCTTCACGGTCATCTTCCTGGTGGTGTGCGCCACGCTGCTGCCCTACTCGCTGTACAGCGTCAGCGCGGCCGGTGAAGTGGCCGCGGCACCCATTACGGTGACCGTGCTGGTGGCGCTGCTGATCTGCCTGATCCCCACGACCATCGGTGGGCTGCTGCCCGCGATCGGCATCGCCGGCATCGACCGCCTGATCCGGCGCAACGTCATTGCCATGTCGGGCCGGGCCGTCGAAGCCGCCGGTGACGTCGACGTGCTGCTGCTCGACAAAACAGGCACGATCACCCTGGGCAACCGCCAGGCCGTGGCCTTTGTTCCGGTCGGCACCACCGATGCACGCACCCTGGCCGAAGCGGCACAGCTCGCTTCGCTGGCCGACGAGACGCCCGAAGGGCGCAGCATCGTCGTGCTGGCCAAGGAGGGGCATGGACTGCGCGGGCTATGCCGCCGGCGTGGGCAAGACCTTTGCCATGCTCGAAGCGGCGCGTCAACGCCAGGCGGAAGGCGTCGACATCGTCATCGCTTACGTCGAGACCCACGGCCGGATCGAGACCGAGGAACTGGTACAGGGTCTGGAAACCATTCCCCGCCAGCTCATCTCCTACCGGGGTACCGTCCTGCCGGAGATGGACCTTGATGCCGTGCTGGTCCGCCGCCCGCGGCTGGCCCTGGTCGATGAGCTGGCACATACGAACGCACCCGGTTCACGCCATGCCAAACGGTATCTCGACGTCGAAGAGCTGCTCGCGGCGGGCATCGACGTCTATTCCACGCTGAACGTGCAGCACCTCGAAAGCCTCAACGACGTCGTGGCCCAGATCACCGGCGTCACGGTGGGGGAAAAGGTCCCCGACAGTGTGCTCGACGACGCCAGCAGCATCGAGGTGGTCGACCTGCCGCCGCCCGAACTCGTGCAGCGCCTGCGCGAGGGCAAGGTATACGTGCCCGAACAGGCCGCACACGCCGTTCAGCGCTTTTTCCGTATGGGCAACCTGACGGCGCTGCGCGAGCTGACCCTGCGCCGCACCGCCGAACAGGTCGACGAGCAGATGCGGGCCTACATGCAGACCCGCGCTATCCCCGGTCCCTGGCCGGCGGGCGACCGGCTGCTGGTGTGCATCAGTCCCAGCCCATTGAGCGAGCGGCTGGTGCGTTCGGCTCGCCGGTTGGCCTACGAGCTCAAGGCCGAATGGTTTGCCGTTTATGTGGAAACGGCGGGCAACGCCCGGCTGTCCCAGGCCGACCAGGACCGGGTTGCGCGCACCCTGCGGCTGGCCGAGGAGCTGGGCGCCAGGACGATCACCCTGCCGGGTCACGACGTGGCCGCCACGATCATCGACTATGCCCGCCAGCACAACATCACCAAAATCATCGCCGGCAAGCCGCTGCGCCCGCGCTGGCGCGAGCTGCTGGGCGGCGCCGTGGTCGATCGCCTGATCCAACACAGCGGGGACATCGACATCTACGTGGTCAGCAGCGCACCCAAGGATACGGTGCCAGCCGTCCCCAGCGCGTGGCGCCCGCACGGACCCTGGTCGCGTTACGCGTGGGCGCTGATCCTGGTCGCACTGGCCACGCTGCTCGGTGAACCGATCCACCGTATTGTTTCCCCCACCAACCTGGTCATGGTCTACCTGGCGGTGGTCGTTGTCGCTGCAATCTATCTGGGGCGCGGGCCGGCCATGCTGACGGCTGGGCTGAGCGTATTGGCCTTTGATTTCTTCTTCGTCGAGCCGAAGTTACGGTTTACGGTCGCCGACACGGAATACATCCTGACCTTTGTGGGCCTGTTCATCGTTGGCATTGTGATCAGCACCCTGGCCGCCCGCTCGCGCGAGCAGGCCGACGCGGCGCAGCAGCGTGAGGCACAGGCCGTGGCCTTGTACGAGCTCAGCCGTGACCTGGCGGTGGCCAGTGGGATGGATGACATCTTGCCCGTGGTCGTGCGGCACGTCGGCGGCACGTTTGCCCGCGCGGCGGCGATCGTTCTGCCTGCCGGCGCCACACTCACGGTGCGTGCCCAGGGCCCCGGCTTTACGCTCGACGACAACGAGTCGGCGGTGGCGGCCTGGGTCTTCAGGCAGGGACAGCCAGCGGGTCGCGGCACCGACACCCTGCCGGCGTCGAGTGGGCGCTACTTGCCGTTGAAAACGGCGCGTGGGGTGATCGGCGTACTGGGCGTGCAGCCGCTCGAACCTGGTCCGCACCTGCGGCCGGAGCAGCGCCGCCTGCTGGAGGCCTTTGCCAGCCAGGCCGCATTGGCCATCGAGCGGGCCGAGCTGGCGGAAGAGGCCCGCCAGGCGCAGCTGGCGCGGGCCGCCGAATCGCTGCAGCACGCCCTGCTCAACTCGATCTCACATGATTTGCGCACACCCCTGGTTTCGATCACCGGCACCCTGACCAGCCTGGAGGAGGACGGCGCCTGCCTGGACAACCCCGCGCAGCGCAGCATGATCACCGTGGCGCGCGAGGAAGCGCAGCGTCTCAACCGGCTGGTGGGCAATCTCCTGGAGATGACGCGCATCGAGGCCGGCGCGCTGCAGACAAGCGCCGAGCCTTGCGACGTGCAGGAGGTCATCAGCTCGGCGCTGGAGCGGCTGGGCGAGCGGCTGCAAGGGCGGGAAGTGATCGTCGATGCGCCAGGCGTGCTCGTCCCGCTCGATTTTGTCATGATCGTGCAGGTGCTGGTGAACCTGTTGGACAATGCGCTCAAATATTCGCCGCCGGGCACACCGATCGAGGTGCAGGCACGCGTCAGCGACAGCGCGCTGGAGATGCTTGTCGCCGATCGTGGCGTCGGCGTGCCACCGGAGGACCTTGAGCGCATCTTCGATAAGTTCTACCGCGTGCAGCGGCCGGCGGAAGTGGGCGGCACTGGCCTGGGTTTGGCGATTTGCAAAGGGATCGTCGAGGCGCACGGCGGGCGAATTTGGGCGCAGAATCGGCCCGGAGGAGGCACGATCGTTACCCTGGCCCTGCCGGTTGTGCCGGCGGTCGCCACGCGGAGGGAAGAATCATGAGCGAGCTTGGGCCGCGTGTGCTGGTGGTCGATGACGAGCCGCCCATTCGCCGCTTCCTCCACACCTCACTCGCCAATCACGGCTACGACGTATTCGAGGCGGTCGATGGCCGCGAGGCACTGACGGCGGTGACGGTCAACCGGCCTGACCTGGTCATCCTCGACCTGGGGCTGCCCGACATGGATGGCATCGAAGTGACGCGGCGGCTGCGTGAATGGACGCAGGTGCCGATCATCATCGTCACCGTGCAGGAGCAGGAGGCCGCCAAGATCACCGCGCTGGATGCGGGCGCCGACGATTACGTCACCAAACCGTTTGGCATGGGTGAGCTGCTGGCGCGCATGCGCGTGGCGCTGCGCCGCGCGGCCTCACCCGCGGCGGAGCCGGTGTTTGTCGTCGATGAATTGGTGGTGGATCAGGCACGGCGCCTGGTGTCGGTGGACGGGCGCGAGGTGCAGCTGACGCCGACCGAGTACGATCTGCTGCGGGTGCTGGTGGCGCATGCCGGCAAGGTGCTGACGCACCGCCAGCTCCTGCGCCAGGTGTGGGGTGTGGGGTACGAAGGTGAGGCGCACCTGCTGCGGGTCAACATGAGCAATCTGCGCCACAAGATCGAACCCGATCCGGCGCGGCCGCACTACATCGTCACTGAGCCAGGGGTGGGGTACCGGCTGCGCGTGACGTTGTAGATTTGCCAACCTGGTCAGCACTGATGCTTTGAATGATCTTGATGCTTGCCCTGAGCCATTCGTTGACCAACGCCTCGACAGCGATTTTCCTCTCGTCCGCCAGTTTGCTCATGAAATCATCGACGTCTGGCTCAAGGTGGACTGGAAAGCTAAAATCGGCATTGGCACTGTAGAATTTCCCACGCTCACTTTTGGTGAAATCATATTCAGTTTTCATGCGTTCTCCTCCTGATATTTATGCGTCTCCCTGTGCGTTGCCTTGCGCGCAGAGATAATTCGGATTTCAGCAACATCCTCCGCGACCAGCTTAAAAGTGTGCACCACAACCCGCAAGACACCGCTTTTGTCGATTCCCATGGTCACCCAGCGATCCTCGTACTCGCTGTGTGCTTCATCGTAGATGGACAATTGATTGGGATCCCGGAATACGGTTGCTGCTGTGCGAAAAGACACTGTGTGTTTGCGAATATTGGCTTGTTCTTTTGTGAGATCCCAATCAAACTTGTAGAGCACGTGTTGCCTCCGCAAGGCATTATACTAGAGAACTTGATTCATGGCTAGTCAGTTGGTGTCCATCTGACAGACTGCCCATCGTGGATTCGCAACTTGTGGCAACCATCTTGATATGATCGCTCTTTGCACGTGTGTCGCACCCATGGTACAATCACCCCCACATTCGAATTCACCGTCACTGCGGGTACCAACCCCGCCCCGGCCACACCGGGTAGACGTAGGAGATGACCATGGCACCGATGACACCGGCGCAGATCAGTGCGCGCCTCGACCGTATTCTCTGGAAAGTCGAAAAACCGGCCCGTTACACGGGTGGTGAGTGGAACAGCATTACCAAAGATTGGGACAACACCCCGGTCCGCATCGCGCTCACCTTTCCCGACACCTACGAACTCGGCATGTCCAACCTGGGCCTGATGCTGCTGTACGACATCATCAACCGCCAGCCCGACATGCTGGCCGAGCGCGCCTACGCACCGTGGATCGACATGGAGGCCGCGATGCGGCGCGAGGGCATCCCGCTTTTCAGCCTGGAAAACCGCCGTCCGCTGGCCGAGTTCGACATCGTTGGCTTTGGCCTGCCCTACGAGCAGCTCTTCACCAACGTGCTCAACTGCCTCGACCTGGCCGGCATCCCCCAACGCAGCAGCCAGCGTGGCCCCGACGATCCGGTCATCATCGCCGGCGGCAGCGCCAGCACCAACCCCGAACCGATGTGGCCGTTCATCGACGCGTTTCTGCTGGGCGAAGGCGAAGAGGCGATCCTCGAGATTGCACGCGTGGTCCAGGCCTGGAAAACAGACATGGCACTGCGGAGTTCGCACCCCCAGGTGCCAACGGAGGCCGCACCGGGGGGTGCGGCACTCCTCACTGCCGATAACGCCCGACTCGGTGAAACGCAGGTGCACGCTTCCCGCGTCGACCTCCTGCGCCGCCTGGCGCGTATTTCCGGCGTCTACGTGCCCTCGTTTTACGCGGCCGATTACCACGCCGACGGCACGCTGGCTGGCACCCGGCCACGCGCCGAATACGCCGAGGTCGCACCGCCCGTGGTGGTCAAACGTATCGTCACCACCCTGCCGCCGCCGACCACCGATTTCATCGTGCCCTACCTCGATATCGTGCACAACCGCGCGGCGATCGAGATTCAGCGCGGCTGCACGCGCGGCTGCCGCTTCTGCCACGCCGGCATGGCCTACCGCCCTGTGCGTGAGCGCCTCGTGCAGGAGGTGGCCGACGCCGTCGACCGTATGATCGCCAGCTGCGGCTTCGAAGAGGTCTCGTTCCTCTCGCTCAGCTCCAGCGACTACACCTACATCGGCGACCTGGTGCGCAGCGTGGTCGAAAAACATGGCAGTGACAAACTGAGCATCGGCCTGCCCAGTCTGCGCATCGAGTCGTTTTCGGTTGACCTGATGAACCTGCTCGAAAAGGGCCGCCGCCGCAGCGGTTTCACCTTTGCCCCCGAAGCGGCCACCGACCGCCTGCGCGACGTCATCAACAAGCCGATCGCCACCGACGACCTGCTGCGCACCGCCGAGGAGGTCTACAGCCGCGGTTGGACCACGATCAAGATGTACTTCATGATCGGCCACCCCACCCAAACCGACGAAGACGTCGCTGCGATCGCCGACCTGGCCTGGGAGGTGATGAAGGTGGGCCGGCGCACGATCGGCAAAAAAGCCAAGGTGCGCATCGGCGTCAGCACGTTGGTGCCCAAGCCGCACACGCCCTTCCAGTGGGTGCCGATGGCCGACGAAGCCACGATCCGCCGGCAGATCGCCTATTTGCAGGACCGTTTGCGCGGGCCGGGCTTTCACTTCAACTGGAACAACCCGCGCGAAACCCTGATGGAAGCCTATTTGAGCCGCGGCGACCGCCGCCTGGCCGACGTCATCGAGCGCGCCTGGCAGCTCGGTGCGAAGTTCGATGCCTGGGGTGACCAGTTCCGCGAGGATGCCTGGACACAGGCCTTCGCTGAAGCCGGCCTCGATCCCGACTGGTACGCCCGCCGGGAGCGCACGGTCGACGAAGTGATGCCGTGGGACCACCTGAGCCTGGGGTTGAAAAAGGATTTCCTGGTGCAGGAGTACCAGCACAGCCTGGTCGGTGCCGTCGTCGACGACTGCCGTGAGCACTGCTACAGCTGCGGCATCCTGGGGCAGTTCAAGACCCAGCGCCGCGGCACACCCGAAGATGCCTGGGGCTGCCCGGCGCTCGGCAGGAGCGCCACACACAACCAGCCCGTCGACATCATGCCGATTCCGCTGTACGTCAACGAGGACATGAGCCCCGACCTGGCACCGCTGTATGGCCCGCGCGTGCCGCAGCTGGCGGGGGGTACGGTGGGGCGGCGGCTGGGTGCCAACGAATAAACAGCCGTCAACGAACGAATAGCCGTCAACGAATGAGGACAACGAATGAACGAATCTACGGTGCCGGGCTGGTGCCATCGATTCGTTCATTCGTGATCGTAATTCGTTGATGGCCGCGTACCTCAATCCAAAATCCCAAATCCAAAATCCAAAATCGTCTCACGATCCCGTGCTGGCATAATGCCGCAGCCCAAACACCCAGAAGCGGTAGCCGATGACGAGCAGCATCGCGGCCATGATCGGCCCCATGAAGGCGTAAAAACCGGCATCGCGGCCAAGCAGGTAGGCAGCGGGGTAGTAGGAGGCAAAGCCGAAGGGAATCAACCAGGTCAACAGCAGGGTGATGCCGCGCTGGTAGATGGTCAGCGGATACTTGGCAAACTCGTGGAACTCGAAGACCGAGCGCGTCACCGGCACCGATTCCACGATCCAAAACGCGCTCACGGACGTAATCAGGTTCAGGCCGACGAAGATCAAACCGCCGCTGATCACCGCCATCACCAGGTATAACAAAGTCAGCGGTGTCAGCTGGATGTGCAGCGCATTGATCGAGCCAATCACCAACACCAGCCCTACCAGGAAATTGCCCACGCCGTCGTGGCAGAAGCGGTCGGCCAGCAGGTGAAACAGCGGGTTGATCGGCCGCACCAGGAAGCGGTCGAAGCCGCCGCTGCGGATGTAATCGTGGCCGACGGTCCACAGGTTGTCGGCAAACATGTGGTTGATCGACTTGGCCAGCACGATTAGGCCGTAAATCAGCAGGACCTCGTAGTAGCTCCAGCCCTGCAGCGTCGGCACCTGGCGCATGACCACCCACACCGTCAGCAGCCCGGCCGCCTGCTCGGCCACCGTCGACGAGGCGCCGATCAGGAAGTTGATCCGGTACTCGGTCAGGATCTTCAGACGCTGCTTGAGAAAC
>CAZXQZ010000049.1:0-22841 GCA_964642445.1 uncultured Anaerolineae bacterium | reverse complement strand
CTCGTCGTGACTGCCACCCAGGCCAGCGCCGCGATGGCGTCCCACGGCGTCGATCTCGGCGATGAAGATGATCGCCGGGCTGTTTCGTTTGGCCTGCTCGAAGAGATCGCGCACACGGCTGGCACCCACGCCAACAAACATCTCGACGAACTCGGAGCCCGAAATCGAGAAGAACGGCACGCCTGCTTCGCCCGAAACCGCCTTGGCCATCAAGGTCTTGCCGGTGCCCGGTGAACCGATGAGCAACACACCCTTGGGGATGCGCGCACCCAACGCGGCAAATTTCTGCGGTTCTTTGAGGAATTCGACCACCTCGCGCAGTTCCTCTTTGGCCTCCTCGGCCCCCGCAACGTCAGCAAAGGTGACGGTCGGCTTGTCGCCGGTGAACATGCGTGCTTTGCTCTTGCCAAAGGCAAAGGCCTGGTTGCCGGCACCCTGCGCCTGGCGCATCAAAAAGAAGAAGAAGGCGCCTACCAGGATCAGCGGCAACAGCGTACCGATGATCGCCCCCCAGTTTTCCCAGCGGCTCGGCGGCACCACCTGGATGTTCAACTGGTCGATCTGCTCCCTGGGCACACCCAGGTTGCGCAGCGTATCGGGCAGGCTGGTCTCTGACTCCTTGCGCGATAACGCTTCAGGGGCACTGGCATCTGACTTGTAGGTGATTTCGAGATCATTGCTCTTGACCGCCACCCGCTGCACAGATCCGTCGCCAACTTCACGTGCCACCTGGCTCAGTGATATTTCCGGAATCTCACTGCGCGTGCGCGAGAACGACGTAAAGATAAACGCCGCCAGCGCAACCAGCAAGAGTATGTAAACCAATCCGTTTCGTAACGCACGTGGCATCATAGGCCCTGTATCCCTCGAACGTTCTTTATCCTGAAAAACCCGTCAGCCGCCGCAAAGCTCCGACAGACTCCCCATCCAAAATCCAAAATCGATTATGTCACAATGTCTCGACATCGGACGTAGCGCCAATTCCACTTTGACGTTTTTACAGTCCCTGCACGGGTGCTTCTGCCAGCTCCAGCTGCAGCTGCCCGGCCTGGTCTCCCCGGGAGATGTCGAGCGTCACCACTTGCCCGACCGCGGTCTTTTCTTCCAGGTAACGGTCCAGGTCGTCCCACGTGGCCAGCGGCTGGCCATCGATCGCCGTGATGATGTCCCCACCAGTCAGGACGTAACGGTTACCCACCACCACCTGCTGATCGGCACCCTGCAGGCCGGCCTGTTGCGCCGGGCTGCCGTTGTACAGCTGAGCAACCAACAGGCCGCTTTGCACTGGCAATCCCAACTGCCGCGCCAGACGCGGCGTGATGTCGTAGCCCACCGCACCCAGCCAGGGGTGCGGGTAGCGGCCGCGCTCGATCAAGATGGGCACGACCTGTTTGACCTTGTTGACCGGGATGGCCAGTCCGACACCAGCGCTGGTGCCGGTGGGGCTGAAGATTGCCGTGTTGACCCCAATCAGACGCCCACGACTGTCCAGCAGCGGACCGCCCGAATTACCGCGGTTGATCGAGGCATCCGTCTGAATGGCCCCACGCAGCACTTTGTTATCGGTTTGGATCGTGCGGTTGAGTGCACTGATGACACCGGTGGTCAAGGTGCGTTGGAACTGGCCAAAAGGATTGCCGATGGCAATGGCCAGCTGGCCCACCTGCAGCGTATCGGAATCCCCCAGCGCCAGGGGCTCGATCGCCTCTGGCAGCTGCTCGACTTTGATGACCGCCAGGTCGTTGGGCGGATCGATACCCACGATCTCCGCCGGCAGCGAGGTGTCGTTGCCAAAGTTGACACTCAACGAATCGGCATTTTCGACCACGTGATAGTTGGTCACGATGTGGCCCGCATCGTCCCATACAAAGCCAGAGCCGCTGCCCTCTTCCGGGTAGGCACCAAAAAAGAACGAGTTGACCAGTACCTGGGTGGTGATATTGACCACAGCAGGACTGGTTTGCCCGTAGATCAGGATAAGCCGCTGCTCACGCGCGTCGAGACCCTGCAGCAAAGTATCGGCGTCACCAAGCGGCGCCGGGTCCGTGCGCAGAACGGCCGGGGTCACGGTGGGGGGTGGCGTGGGCTGAAACGGCATCTCCGGCAGCGAGACGCGCACACAGCCGGCCAGCACAACGGCCAGGACGAGCAGGGCAACCAGAAAACGATGCGGCAACAGAATACTCCTATGTGGGTTCTTGCACGTGCTGGCGTGCCAGGACCGCCGCCCCAAGAATGCCGGCATTGTCGCCCAGGGCCGAAACCAGGATCTGAACCCGCTCGGCATCGCGGTGCTGCAGAAAATGCTGGTACGCAATGGGGCGGATCGGTGCGATAAAGGCTTCACCCAGCGCTTCGATCACACCTCCGCCGCACACAATGACCTCCGGATCCAGCAGGTTGACGATGCTGGCGATGTGCAGGCCCAGGTAGTGCTGCACGCGCCCCAGGACTTCGACGGTCAAAGGATCACCGGCGCGCCAGGCTTCTGCCAATCCACCGCTGCTCAGGCGCTGTGCCCCGTCACCCAGCACGCTGGCCAGGCTGCTCTGGCGGCCAGCCGCAATGGCCCGCTGCAGGCTCTCGACGATCGCCGTGCGGCTGGCCAGGGCTTCGATGCAGCCGCGGTTGCCGCAACCGCAGTAGGGACCATCGGCCAGCACGATCATGTGGCCGATCTCGCCGGCCGCGCCCCGGACACCCGCACGCAGCTGGCCGTTGAGAATCAGGCCGCCGCCAATCCCTGTGCCGACGAACAGGCTGACCATGTCCGACGTTCCGCGTCCGGCGCCGTAGGTGAATTCGCCCAGCGCGCCCACGTTGACGTCGTTGCCGATGGCCGTGATGATCCCAGTCTGCGCTTTGATCAATTCGCCGAGTGGGACGTTGGCCCAGCCGGGCAAATTGGGCGCCGTCGCAATGACGCCGGTCTTCGTATCGACCGGGCCTGGTGCGCCGATGCCGATGGCACGCAGGTCCTTGCGTGTCAGTTTGGCACTGGCCACGGCGTCATCCAACGTCTCCGTGATTCGTGCCACGACACCTTCGACGCCGCTTTCGGCTTTGGTCTTACGTTTGGCTTGGCCCAAAATACGTCCCTGGCCGTCGACGACCGCCGCCAGGATCTTGGTGCCACCCAGATCGATACCGGCGACGATGTCACCGGGATCGTTCTTCTTTTTGGCCATGTTCTTCCCTTCCTGCCTTCCAGGATTCTTCAAGGGCGGGCGCCAGGCTCGCGATTTCGCACGGTTCGACCTCACCCAACAGGCCCACCAGTTCGACCAATTCAGCCGGCAGGTCGGCAATGATAACCCGGCCGTCACTGGTCAGGTAGATTTCGGTTTCAGTGGCGAATGACGACGTCGCTGCCGCGCTCGGATTCGTAGTACTCACCCGTTTTCCGCTCCTGTTCGACGTGTCCCAGCACGTTTAGGAGTTCGACGATATCTTCACAACCTACACCTTTGACGCCTACAACCGTGTATTCGACACGGCCGTCGGGCAAGATAGTGATTACGATCTCTTGTTTTTGCGGCATGATGCCTCCTTCAAGACCAGCGCCGGACTACCAGGCGGATCGTCTGGTCGCGATCGGTTTTTTCTTCGACCAGGTTGAAACCGGCGTGGCTCACTTCATGCACGACTTTGTGGTAAGCGTAGCGCTGGTTCAGCTGGCGCAGCGTCTCTTTCTGCGCGCTGAGCCCCATGCTGTCTCCCAGAATGTCGTAGATGCCGTCGTCGTTGCGGCGGAAGGCGAAGCCGTGGAACGTGCCGCCGGTCACGACCAGATCGGCCTGGTGGGTGCTGCCTGACCAGCCATGGCGGTAGTCGCCGCTGGTTGTGTACGGGAGACCCAGGTCGTCCAGGGCCCGTTTGATCATCTCCAGATCGCGCAGCTCGGTGCGCACCTTGACGAATTTGGACATATGTGCCTCCTGTGTATCTTATTCGACTCCGTGCATTGCGGCCGGCATCCCCAGACGCCGGCCGTTTCCCGTTGGGTGATCCCGAGTGATTGCGGCTCCGCAGTTGGGGTGCGGACTTCTCGCCGAGATGGGTCACGCACTGGCAAAGTCGGGTCAGGTGTTAACTTACCAGGCGCAGGCCCAGCTGCCGGGCCAGTGTGGCAGCTGCATGCACCTCCGACGGATCGAGCGATCGGGCCAGGTCACCGCGCAGGTGTGAAGGCGCCAGGTACTGCGTGAGCAGGCTTACCCCAATTTCCGGCCCGGCCAGCGCAAGCCACCGCAGCACGGGCCGCGTGCAGCAGTCGATGTGGCCTGGCATCAACAAGTGACGCACGATCACCTGCCCCCGACCAGCCGCCCACGTGATCGCCGCCGTGACCGTGGCCCAATAATCGGGCATTCCGCCCAGTTCGACAGCACACCGGTCATTACCAAACTTGAGATCTGGCAGATAGACGTCCACGACGCCATCCAACAGACAGAGCGCTTCCGGGGTGTGGTAAAAATTGGAGTTCCACACCACCGGGGGTGAGTCCCCATCCAAGAAAGCCAGTGTTGCCAAAACAAAGGGCAGGTGCGGCAAGGGGTCGCCACCCACGAACTCGAGCGTGCGTGCACCCTCGGCCTGCCGCCGGCGGATGACCGCAGCCAGCTGCACCGGCGTTGCCTCTGTGCCGTAGGTGGGTCGAAAGGCAAAACGTGCCGCCGTGCAGAACGAGCAGGTCGCCGTGCAGCCGGCAAAGAAGATCGCGTGTGCCGGCTGCAGGATCTTCTCTTCGCCGTAGTGCAGCATCTCGCTGGCGATGAAGGTTCGTTGATCGACCCGGCACACACCGTGCCCACCCACGCGGGCCGAACCACAGCGGTGTGGGCACAACTGGCAGTTCACCAGGTGCGTCTGTGCCTGGACAGCACGCGCCGGCAGATCGATGGCCAGTGGGTGGGTCTGCAACAGGCGTCTGGTCATGGCTCACCTCAGCAGGTTGCGCAGCCAGCCCGCCACCCGTTCCACGCGCCGGTGATGGTTGGTGTGTACCAGCTGGCCCTCCAGGGTGGCCACCAGGGTGACGTGCTGGAGCAGGCGGGCGCCGTGATAGATCGTGTAGCGGCGGTTGCGCACACTACGCCAGGTGTAGCGGTCGGCCAGGGCTGCCACATCCGGGTCGGCGCCGATTGGCTCGTGGTGCAGGTCGACCACCTCCGCCTCTTCCAACTGCTGGCAGGTATGGCAGACACTTTGTTCGTCGTCGGTGCAGTCTGGACAGTATGCCAGCCCGCACACGGAGCACTGGCGTTGGTGCGGGCGGCACACGGTGCGCTCGCATCCCGGGCAGGTGAGGGAATCGAAGCTGCACACCACACAATCATCGACCAGGCAGCGGTCGCTGTGCCAGCCGCAGAACGGCCGTGCGCACAAGTGGCACACCTGCCGGTGTTCGTCGCATACCATTGTACCACATTCTGCGCAGGTGACCAGACAGGCACGACAGCCCTCGCGGCCGCAGGTGGCACACGCCGCCACGGTCACGGCTTCGGTCATACAGTGCGGGCAGGTGACCAGGCACCGTTTGCAGACAGGGCCCCCCTCCCGGGGCGCCTGCACAACGTGTGCCAGGCAATAGGTATGGCCGCAGGCCACACAGCGCTGCACACAGGCCCGGCAGAACAGCTGACCGCAGTAGTCGCAGGTGGCCGTTTGCGCTGATGGCCGCGCACAGTGCGGGCAGCTGATGGCACAGCGGCTGCACAAGAGGTTGTCCGTGGCCAGATGATCGGCGACCAGGTGGCCGCGGCATTGGCGTATGCCGCAGCCGGCACAGGTATCCTGGCAGGCGAAACACGTCGTTTCCTGGCAAATGGGGCAGCGTGCGCTGTGTTCGGCACACGCCCATTGGCCACAGGCGTGACACACCACGGCACAGTCGGCGCACAGGATCTCGTGGCAGGCGCTGCAGCCCTGCAAACCACAGTCCAGGCAGAAATCACGCGTGCAGGCATGGCATCGGGCCAGGCAGTCGGGACACGCCACGTGACCGTGCGCACACAGGCCAACCGCCAGGGTGGGGCTGTGGCAAACGTGGCACGCGGGTGGCTCGAGCGCGCCGGTGAACAGGTTGCGCACGACGGGCACGCGCACCGTGTCGTCGGTCGTCTGCTGCCGCAGGTGCAGGGCATGCTCCCAGACCGGCTCCACGATCTGGGCGATGCTGAACAGGGTTACGGTGACGCGCAGGCGGTGGTTTTCGACCTCCTCGGCCATTTTACGCTGCAGGTCGGCGCGCAGCTCGGCGCGCAGTTCCTCGGCGCGCCATGGCTCAGCGTACCGATCCTGAATCTCCAGGGCCTGCTCTTCGTAGTAGGACACCAGGCGGGACAGTGTCTTGTGCAGGCGCGGCAGGATCTCCTGCTCGATCGCCGCGCACTGCTGGTCAGCGTAGTAGATGGCACGCTGGCGCGCGGCCTCGGCCAGAACGACCAGGGTATCGAGGTTGGGCTCGTCATCATCGGTCGGCGACGGTTGTGACTGGTCGAGTAAGGCGCTCCAATCGGGAATGACCTGGCCCGCTTCATCGAGGGCGACGGCGAAGAGCTCCTCGCGTTTGTCGTCGGCGCGAAAGCTGAGGTGAAAGTTGAACTGGCAGACCACGCGTCCGCTGCGCCGCGTCGTGACGCGCGTGGTGTGGCAGTTGAACAGGCGTACGCCCTCGGGCAGGCCGCGTACCGCCAGCCCCGGATAGCGGTCAGGCAGTTGGTGCCGGATGAGTGAACCGTGGTTGGTGATGTAGGCCATCAACCGGTCGAAGGCGCGGCTGCCATAGACCATCAGGTCGTGATCTGGGGCGACGTGGGCCGTCGAGAAGACGAGCTGCAAGGTCGGTTTGCCGAAGTGTTCGGCTAATTCCTGTGTCAGGGTGACGTGCAGTGCACCACGCCGTGCTGGGGAGACCCCGGCTCCGAACAAACCGAAGGCATGCAGGGCCAGGTCGTGCAACGAACGATCGATGCCTGATGACGTGCGAACCGCTTTGGCCTTGCGTGGCATGGTCAGTCCTCCAGCCACACGTTGAGCAGGGCGTTGGATTCGCGAATCGACTCGAAGTCGCGACGGGCGCTTTGAATGGCCTGTCCGATCGCTGAGATCCGGGCAGCCAGATCGTCGTCGTTTTGGCTCTTCTCCCAGGCCTCGCGTACCAGGTCCTCGAAGCCTTTTTTGCTGTCGAGGGTGCCCAGGATCAGGTCCAGTTCGCCGATGACCAACTCGAACATACGAATCTTGTAGGCCAGCAGATCGAGTACGTGCGACTCGATGGTCCCGTTGCTCGAGAGGTTGAAAATTGCGACGTCATGTTTTTGGCCCAGCCGGTGCAGGCGCCCAATGCGCTGTTCGACGCGCATCGGGTTCCAGGGCATGTCGTAGTTGATCAACTGGTGACAGAACTGCAGGTTGCGGCCCTCGGCGCCCGATTCGGTGCTGACCAGGACGCGGGCATGGTGGGCGAAGGCGTCGATCGCATCTTCCTTTTGATAGATGTTAAGCCCACCGTGAAAGCCGACGGTCCGGATGTTGGCGGCGTTGAGATGCCGCACGATGAGGTCGAGTGTGTGCCGGTATTCGGTGAAGATCAAGAACTTGCCCGGGAAACGGTCGAGGATCTCGCGCACAGCGTCGAGTTTGCGGCTGCCCTGGATGTTGTTTGCCAGTGCCAGGAAACTCGCCAGGCGTTCGCGGGTGGCCGGCGGGTACTGCGGGTCGGCCACCAGCTTCTGCAGGGTGCCTGCCACAGCGGCCGGGCTGCTGCACAGCTCGCGCTGTAAGGCCAGGAGCACCAGGCGCAGGTGTTTGCTGCCCGTTTCCTGACGGAATTCATCACGGATGTAGCGCGTCACGCCCTGGTAAAGGTCGACCTCTGCCGGGGACAGATTGAGGTGATAGACCGCGGCGCGCCGGGCGGGCAGGCGTACGCTGACTTTGCTGCGCTGGTTACGAATCATGACGTCGTTGAGCAGACGGCGCAGGGCGCGCGCGTTGCGCGGCTGCCGGCCATCACTCTGGCTGAAGAACTGGCGCTTGAAGTTGCGCACGGTGCCGAGATGGCCTGGCATGAGGATCGTCACCAGGCTGTAGAGCTCCATCAGATCGTTCTGCACCGGGGTTGCCGTCAGCAGCAGTGCGTACCGTTTGCGCACCTGGTTGACGAAACGCCAGGCCACGGTCGCGCGATTCTTGAGCTTGTGTGCCTCATCGACGATAAGCAGGTCGTAATCACGCCGCAGCAGGATGGGTGCGCGCGTGGTCTGTTTGGCTGTGTCCAGCGAAACGATCCAGCGTCCGGTGTGCGCCTGCACCAGGGCGTGCCAATCGGCGGTGCTTTCCAGCACGGTGAACGATTCGTGGAACTTGGTTTCCAGCTCTTCACGCCACTGTGCCGTCAGGGATGCTGGCGTTAAAACGAGCACGGTTTGGGCCAGGCCACGTTCGATCAGCTCTTTCATGACGATGCCGGCCTCGATCGTTTTGCCCAGGCCAACCTCGTCGGCTAACAAGGCGCGTCCGCGCATCTCGCGCAGGGCGCGGCGTGCCGTGTCCAGCTGATGTTCGTAATGGTCGACGGTAATGTCTTCCAGGCAGATCAGCTCGTCGAAACCGCGCGACAGGCGCAGCGCCTCGGCACGCAGACGAAGATCGAAGAGTTCGCGCGCGGCCGGCGTGTGCTGCTGTACGAAACGGGCCAGGTCCTGGCTGCTTTCGATTAGCCGCGGGGGCAGGCTAACCCCCAACGCTTCGATGGCCGTGGTTAGCTGCAGGCTGCGGTTGTAGAGGTGCCCGCAGCGGAAACACTCCAGCGCGGTTTCCTCGTCCAGCCACGCGCAGACCGGGCACCGTTTGCCGGGCACGACGTCATCCTGGCCGCGCGTCGATTTACGCTGCGGCTTCTTCTCAGGGGGTATCTCCAGCCATTCGAATCGCTCAAGCATTGTTCAAACAGGTCACGATAGGTATCTTTGCATCCCGTGCATTTTTGATGGTCAAACCACCCGGTCGGTTCTCATTACACAGCCACCTGTGACGAGGCCGGCCGAGCCCGCTGCCTGGCCCAGGCCCGCAGCGCGGTCACGGTCTCTTCCATCATTTGGGCCAGTGGAACGGTCTCTGCCAGGACCCCCAGGATGTCAGCCGTGGCCAGGGGGCGTCCCTGGTCGAACGCTTCGTACAGGCCATCGATCACCGCCTGCTCGATCTCGGCGCCGCTGAGCCCTTCGCTCGACATGGCGAGCGAGCGCAGGTCGAACTGCTGCGCATCACGGTTGCGCTTGCGCAGGTGAATGCGGAAAATGTCCTCACGCTCGGTGGCGGTGGGCAGGTCGACGAAAAAGATCTCGTCAAAACGTCCCTTGCGCACGAGCTCCGGCGGCAGCTGGTCGACCAGGTTAGCCGTGGCGACGACGAAGACCGGTGCCTGCTTCTCCTGCAGCCAGGTGACGAAACTGCCAAAGACGCGTGCCGCCGTGCCGGCATCGCTCAGGTTGGAGCTGCCCACGCCCGAAAACCCCTTCTCGATCTCGTCGACCCACAGCAGACAGGGTGCAATCGACTCGGCAACGCGGATGGCGGTGCGCAGGTTTTCTTCTGATGAGCCAACCAGGCTGGAAAAGAGGCGGCCGACGTCGAGGCGCAGCAGCGGCAGGTGCCAGGCATTGGCGACTGCCTTGGCCATGAGGGACTTGCCGGAACCCTGGACCCCCACCAGGAGAATACCCTTGGGCTCGGGCAGGCCGAAGTGACGTGCGTCGGCCGAAAAAGCGCGCACGCGTTTGCGCAGCCACTCCTTGAGGATGTCGAGGCCGCCGACGTCGGTGAGGGTTTCGGAGGTGTCGAAGAATTCCAACAAGCCCGACTTGCGGATGATCTGCTTCTTCTCGGCCGTGACCGCATCGATCGCCCGGCGGTCCAATGTGCCGTTGGCCATGATGACAGACCTGGCCAGCGCCTTTTCGGCCTCGGCCAGGGTCAGGCCACGCGCCGCGGTGACCAACTGCTCGCGCTCGCGGCGGTCCAGCCGCACCCGGCCGCGCCCGGTAACGTCCAGGCGCGCACAGGCGCCCTCCACCAGCTCACCCAGGTCGGACTCGTTGGGCAGGCCAAAGTCGACGACGGTGATCTCTTTTTCCAGCTCGGGTGGAATACGCAGCCGGGGCGAGAGCAGCACGACCGTGCGGTTGCTGCGTGCCAGGAAACTGGCCAGGTCGCGCAGCTTGCGCACCACTTCGTGGCTCTCGAAGAAGGGGTGAAAGTCGCGCAGCACGAAGATGGCCGGGGCTGTGTCGTCCATGATGGCATTCAGGGCTGCCAGCGGATCGCGTTTGCTGACGTCTTTGCGACCGCTGGTTGCCTGAAAACCCTCGGTGCACGACCAGGTGACGACCTCTTTGTGGCCACCTGGTGACTCATCGGCGACTTTTCTGATCTCAACGAGGGCGCGTTCTTCTTCGGCAGTGACGACGTACAGCAATGGGTAACGCGCACGGGTGTAGATGTCGAGTTCTTGGCGCATGATGGACTGATTCACAGCATCAGGTCCGGTGATCCGGGCCACAAGTAGTCGGTACCGATGGGGTTACCGTTGACGAAGACGCGTGTCGATTTCCAGGTACGGACCCGCTCGAACAGGGACCAAAACAGGTCCAGTTCGCGCCGCCGATAGAGGACACGGTGGACGATCTGGCGGTTCTCGTCCAACAATTTGACATAACCTGGGTGACGGCGCGCCACGCGCAGCACCCGGTCGAGTTTGTCGGAAGTCGTTTCGCCGAATTCCAGCACCAGGTACCAGCCGCGATCGACCCAGTGTAAGGGTTGGGCGGCGGGGACCGGGCGGGGGGCAAAGTGGCCACCCAGCTGTGCGGCACGTTCGCCCAGGCGCAGGATCTCACGCAGGCCGTGGCGGAAGTGCTCGTCAGCGGTATAGTTGTAGAATTCGACGTAGACGGCAAGGCCGAGGTTCAACATACGAACCTCACCCTTGTGCGACTGCCCGACCAGGCGGTCCGTACAGTTGGCCAGGAAACGGTGTTCGCCCCCGGCCAGCTCGTCGGCCACAGCGGCCTCGACGGCTTCGGGGTGTTGGCGTGCCCAGTTGCTCCAGGTGTGACCCACCATGGTGGCCAACTGCACCGCCTGGGTTGCGCTGAGCGGAATCTGCAGGTCGGACTGGAAGGAGAGCATGGGATTGGCGAAGAAGGCCAGCATGACCTGCTGTGGTATCAGCCAGTGGAATATCTGTGTTTGCCGGTGCAGCCAGGCGCCAAATGCCAGGCTGAGCATGGAGAACTCGTGAACCGACGGGGCGCGGACCCCTTCGACCATCCACTGCAGCTCGGCCAGGGCGGCCAGGGCGTGTTCGTCGAAGAGAGCGGCCTCGAGCATCATCACGTAGAGGTAACCGTAGCCGATCTGGGGAGCTTCGGCGTGATGCTGCAGCCAGTCGAAGTAAATCCAGCGCTGCTCCGGGGTCAGGCCACGAAAGGTTGGCCGGTAACCGGGGGATGGCACGAGTTCGGGAGATCGGGGGGGTGACAGGGGCAGGTCACGGTCGATCAAAGCGGTGTCTTCCATACTCAGGAAAGGTCGTGGCAGCGGCTCGATCGGCCAGTGATGATCCTGGCAGGCGCGCAGCAACTGCTGCGCGGCCGGCAAATGGCGGCCAGCGAAGCGTAAAAAGGGCAGGTTCAGCGTGTCCCATAGTGTCGTGGCAGGTGCGGCCATGTCGCAAGTATAGCACGGACCGAACGTGCTCGCAAACACCTGTACGCGCAGCCGCTGACGTCGTACAGCGACCCGGTGGCATATTTGCCGCCAACGGGCGGACAGCCGTTCTGTCCGGATTTTGAGAATCCTGATTGTAATCTAGGCAGCTAGCGCAATTGGGAGGTATCTGGTATAATGCCGTCCATCAAATGCCCGCTCAGGGCAGACATGGCGTGTAATCGTCACTCCACCGGCGGTCATTCCACCGACGTGGGCTGTCAGGCACCGGGGGCATGGCGTGGCTGTGCCCGGTCTGCTGTCGTGTCGAGTGTGAACCGCCAGCAGGTGTTGCTTGCAGCAACCAACCTGGTTGGGAGGATAGTGTGAATTCTAGCTGGACCAAAAACGGTTTCGTATACCTGTTGATCCTGGTGGCCGTGGTGGCGCTGTTCTTCAGCATCTTCCCACAGACCAGTCAGGTCGAATCGCAAGACATTTCGACAGTCGCCGAGTGGGTCAAGCGCGGTGAGGTTGAATCGATCACGGTGGTTGGCGATGAGCTGCGCGTCAAACGGCAGGACAGCGAGCAGGATGTGGTGTCGCGCAAAGAATCGAGCACCGATGCGACGCAGGCGCTGCTCGAGCTGGGTGTCACCCCGGCCCAGCTGGCTGCGGTCGATATACAGATCGATCGTCCCAGTGATATGGGCAACTGGATCACCTTGTTGGGCAGCCTGCTGCCCCTGCTCTTTGTGGGCGCGCTGTTTTTCTTCCTGCTGCGGCAGGCCCAGGGTGGCAACAACCAGGCCATGGCTTTCGGCAAGAGCCGGGCGCGCATGTTTGCGGGTGACAAACCCACCGTCACGTTTGCCGACGTCGCCGGCGCAGACGAGGCCAAGGAGGGACTGCAAGAGATTGTCGAGTTTCTCAAGGAGCCCCAGAAGTTTGCAGCGCTCGGCGCGCGTATTCCCAAAGGTGTGTTGATGGTGGGTGCCCCAGGTACCGGCAAGACACTCATGGCGAAGGCAGTCGCCGGCGAAGCGGGTGTGCCGTTCTTTTCCATCTCTGGTTCTGAATTCGTGGAAATGTTCGTCGGCGTGGGTGCCAGCCGCGTGCGTGACCTGTTCGATCAGGCGAAACGCAACAGCCCGTGTATCATTTTCATCGACGAAATCGATGCCGTAGGACGCCACCGCGGGGCTGGCCTGGGCGGCAGCCACGACGAGCGCGAACAAACCCTCAACCAGATCCTGGTCGAGATGGATGGGTTCGACACCGATACCAACATCATCATCGTGGCCGCCACCAACCGGCCCGACATTCTGGATCCTGCCCTGCTGCGACCAGGCCGTTTCGACCGGCAAGTGGTCATGGACCGCCCCGACATGAAGGGCCGGCGGGCCATCCTGGACGTGCACACGCGCGGCAAACCGATGGCGCCCGATATCGACCTGGACACCATGGCGCGGCAGACGCCCGGTTTTGTGGGTGCCGACCTCGAGAACATGGTCAACGAGGCCGCGATTTTGGCGGCGCGCCGCAACAAACGTAAGATCACCATGCAGGAGATGCAGGAAGCCGTCGAGCGGGTCATGGCGGGACCGGAACGCCGCAGCCGCATCATCTCCGATGCTGAAAAAGAGATCGTTGCCTACCACGAGGCCGGCCACGCCCTGGTGGGGCACATGCTGCCCCTGGCCGATCCAGTGCACAAGATCAGCATCATCTCGCGTGGCATGGCGTTGGGTTACACGATGGCCCTGCCGGAGAACGACAACGTTCTGCGCAGCCAGGCCAAGTTCGAAGATGACCTGGCCATGGCGCTGGGGGGTCGCGCTGCAGAAGCGATTGTTTTCACGGATATCACCAACGGCGCAGTGGGCGACCTCGACCGCGTGACGAAGATTGCGCGGGCGATGGTGACACAGTACGGCATGAGCAAAAAGCTGGGACCGCAGGTATTCGGCCACAAGGACGACCTGGTGTTCCTGGGACGCGAAATCACCGAGCAGCGCAACTACAGCGAAGAAGTGGCGGAAGAAATTGATCGTGAAGTTCGGCGTATCGTCGACCAGGCGTATTCCCAGGCCAAGAACATCTTGCTGACGTACCGCGACAAGCTCGACCTGATTGCCAGGACCTTGATCCTCAAAGAAACGATCACGGCGGAAGAATTTGGGGCCCTGCTGGCGGACCTGCCTCTGCCAGCTGGCAAAGCACCGCTGACGCCTGCGCCCGAAACGTCGACGTCACCCACGCGGCCAAACGAGGAACGCCGCGAACGCAGCAGCGATCGACTGCCGGGGGCACCTGCGCCACTGCCTGCCTGAAGTCACCCCACCAGTTGTTTCCGGGCTACACAGGGGGCCAGCCACTTCACACAGCGTTCAAATCGCCGGACGGGTACCGTCCGGCGATTTTGTTTGTCAGGCCACCCACTTCTGCAACCTTTGCCCAACGCCAAGCGTATACACGCATGAGATCGAATCGCCCGCACGCTGGATCGAACCAGACTGTGGCGAAACAATGGTCAGAAGTGAGGGGTTGTACCATGGACGAGCAACAAGGTACCATTATCGAATCACCACCGCCGACCGAAGCGCATCGTTTGTATCGCTCGCGGACCGATCGCCAGGTGGCCGGTGTCTGTGGTGGACTGGGCGAATACCTGGGTTTTGACCCAACGCTGATTCGCATTGCCTGGCTTGTTTCGATCATCTTTGCTGGCGCGGGGTTGTTCGCTTACCTGGTGGCAGCGGTGATCATTCCCGAAGAGACGCGTGCCCACGCGGCCAACAAGCCAGCGGCACCGCTGCGCGGGGCCGGTTTCCGGGCCTGGGCAGGTGTCGACAGCAACCGTGGGCTGCTTTGGGGTGGCCTCTTTGTCGCGCTCGGGATCTTGCTTCTGCTGGGCAACTTCAATATTCTGCCCCTCCAGCAGTTGTGGAACCTGTTCTGGACCCTGTTCTGGCCGATGGTGTTGATTGGCATTGGTGTCATTCTGCTGCTCGGCATTACGGGGCGGGGTGTCGACTGGCGGGGTGTGCTGCATGGCCAGCGTGCCCTGGTACGCAGCCGCAGCAACCGCATGGTGGCTGGGGTGTGCGGTGGCCTGGCCGACTATTTGGGCATCGACGCCAGTGTCGTGCGCATCGTCTGGGCCATCGGGTCGGCCGCGACACTGGGCCTGGGCGTCATGGTCTACGTGATCCTGCTCCTGGTCATGCCGGAGGCACCAGACAATCTACCGCCCAGCGTATCGGCTCAACCCTAAGTATCGTGTGACGGCTTCTTCACGTGAACCGTGAAGAAGCCGTTTTTGATCTGGAGACACCAGGCCTGTTGAAAGAATCAGAGGGGGGAGACATGGAAAAGAAGAATACGGCACCAGTGTTTCTGGCTGTCATCTTGATCTTGATCGGTGTTTGGCTGCTGTTGCAGAACCTTGGGGTTTCGATTCTGAACCTGGGTGTCTGGTGGCCGATGCTGGTTGTGCTGTTGGGTGTCGTCCTGGTCGGTCGTTACTTCGTCAATAGACGGTCGAATCCAGACGACCTCGGTGGCGGCATCTTTCTTGCTGGCCTGGGAATCTTCTTCCTGGGTTTCTACAATTATGACCTGTTTGATCAGGATTGGGCGAAGGCCTGGCCCGTGTTTCCGCTGCTGATTGGTATTAGCAATGGCATCACCTGGCTGTTTCACTGGCAGCGGTGGAGCAATCTGTTGTGGACGTTCATCGGTTTTGCGGTGGCAGCTGTTGGTTTCGCTTTCACCGGCGGCCGCATCGACGAGGAGACCCTCGTACAGATCGCACGTCTCTGGCCGGTCTTTCTGATCCTGGCCGGGCTGGGTTTCCTGGTTCAGGGTCTGCTAAGTCGCGATTCGGATTCCGATTCTCGCTAACGGCTATCGTGATGGTATAATGCGGATCGATGCGAACAAAACGTCAATCACGAGGAGCGAATCAGGACAATGGGAAAACTGGTACAGTTTGCACTGGGCTTTGGCGTGGGCGCGGCGATCGGTTTTGTGACCAGCCGGTTGTTGACGCCGGCCTCGAGTGAGGATTTGCAGGCTGGCGTGCGTCAGCGGGTTGAAACGGCAATCGAAGAAGGCAAACGCGCCGGCGCGGCCCAGGAAGAGGCGTTGAAGGCGCAGTTTACCCAGGAGAAACATCTGTAGACGACCGGGGACTGTGTGACGGGCTCACGCGCCGGTATAAAGGCGCACGCGAAGACGCAAAGGATGCTGTGATTGCGCCGGTGCGCGGTCTACGCGGCTTTGCGCATGACATTTCCTGGCCCCTCAAGGTCGTCTAGCGCTGGCACTGCGGACAGAAGTGGGTGGCACGCTGGCCCAAGACGATGCGCACGATGGGTGTGCCACAGATTGGGCAGGGTTTTCCGGTGCGCCGGAAGACGCGGTGACGCTCCTGGTTTTGGCCGCGCCCACCGCCGGGGCGCTGGTAGTTGGCCAGGCTGCTGCCGCGATCGAAGATGGCCTGCGCCAGGACCTGACGCAGCACGGTGTGAATCCGGGCGACCTCGTTGAGCTGAAGGCTGCAGCCTGGACGGCGCGGATCGATGGCGGCGGCAAACAGGATCTCGTCGGCGTAGATGTTGCCAATACCAGCCACGACGTGCTGGTCGAGCAGAAGACTTTTGACAGGCGCTTTACGATGAGTAAGGCGCCTGTTCAGTTCCTGGGGGGTAAAATCGGGATCGAGCGGTTCGGGTCCCAGTTTGTTGACGACTTCCTCCGCCTGGGTGACCACATACACACGCCCGAATTTGCGCGTATCGTGGAAGATCAGCCGCTGGCCGTCGTCGAGGTCCAGCACCAGGTGGGTGTGGCGGTCGAGCTCGTGATCGGCGGAGACCACGTGCAGCTGGCCGGTCATGCGCAGGTGGACGAGCAGCGTGTAGCCGCCAGCCAGGGGAAAGAGCAGGTACTTGCCACGACGGGCGGTGCCTACAATTTGCTGGCCTACCAGGAGAGCTGGTAGCTCGTCGGCGGCGGGTCGCGCAATCGTGCGCGGCCAGCGGACGTCGACCGCCGTGATGCGCCGGCCGACCAGGTGGTGGCGCAGCTCGCGGGCAATCGTTTCAACTTCAGGTAGTTCGGGCATGGTGTTCTTTCGGCATCAAACCCTTCGGGTCTGCGAGACCCGAAGGGTTTTGGTTCTCCTCATCAAACCCTTCGGGTCTCGCAGACCCGAAGGGTTTTTTTACGTGCGCGCCGACCGCAGGCTGACCCGCCAGGCGATGAAGAGCAGCAGTGCCAGGCTGCCCAGAACGAACGCCGCGGTAGTGAGCCAGGGCTGGCCGGCGGCCTGGCGGGTGGGAGGTGCGCCCTGTGCGGGCACGTCCGCTGCGGCACCGGCGATCTCGACGGCCGGGGCGGTTTCGGCGAGGGTGGTGACCTCGCTGGTTGGTGCGGCCGCGGCAAGCTGGCGTGTCACTTCGGCGTCTTGTTCAGGTACGGCCGGTCCGGCCCCCGCGATCTCGGCCGCGGGGGCGGTATCGCCAGGCACGGTGATGGCGACCGACTCGACGATCTCGGGTACGGTGGTGGCTTCGGCGGCGACCGGTGCGCCGGCACTCAAGGCGGCTGGTGCTGGCGTGGGTGCGGCCTTGGCTGCCGTGTCTTCATTGGCAGTGGCCTGCGTGGGTGCCAAGGCGAGTGGTTCAGCCGGTGCCTGCACCACGACCGTGGCAAACGTCGGGGCGGGTGCCATTGCGCCCGGTGCCAGGGTGCTCAGCATGACGTTGCCGATCAGCACGACCAGAAAGAGCATCGTAGCGACGGCGGTGGCGTTGCGCAGGAAGATCGGGTTGAGCAGGGCGTGCCACCAGGCCGGCGCCTGACGCCCATCGCGCGGCACCGGCCGGATATCGGCTTCGCTGAGGGTGAAGCTGCGCGGTAGGGGCACGCGCGGCAGCTGACCGACCAGGGCCACCGTCTGGCGCAGTGCATCCAGCCGCCAGGCGACATCGCTGCTGCCCGTAGCCATACTTTCGACCAGCATGCGTTCCTCGGGCGTCACCTCACCATCGAGGTAGGCCGAGAGCAGCTCGTCCGAGATATGGCCCGCTGGGGTCAGCTTACGATTCAGATCGTCGATCATCAGTCTTCCTTCAACAACAACTTTCCTAAGCCCTCGTGTGGTCAGCTTCCCGTCATGTGTCCATGAGACGGAAACGCTGCGGCAAAAGTTCCGGATGTTCCAGCAGCAGGTCACGCACCCGAATACGGGCGCGGCTCAAGCGTGATTTGACCGTGCCCAAGGGAACGTCGCAGATTTCAGCAATTTCGTGGTAGGCCACCCCTTCGACGTCGGCCAGCAGCAAGGTCAGGCGTTGATCGGGCGGCAGCTGGTCGATGCAGTGGGTCAGGTAAGATGCCATCTCCCCGCGCAGGGCTTCACTTTCGGGACTGGGGCCTGGATGAACGAGCGCCGCATTGTAGTCAGGGTCCTCAGCCAGGGCATCGAGCGAACTTGTACCGTGCCGGCCCTGGGCGCGCAGCCAATCGTAACAATTGTTGGTGACGATGCGCATGAACCAGGACTTGAACGAACCGCCGCGAAAGCTGCCCAGGGCGCGATGCGCCTTGATTGCCGCATCCTGCACAGCATCGGCCGCCGCGTCCGGGTCGTTCAACATGCGGTAGGCAACGTTGTACGCCAGACCCTGGTACTCCTGGATCAGTCGATTGAAGGCACGCAGCTCGCCACGCTGGGCGGCTTTCACCAGGGCTTGTTCATCCATGACTTGACGAATCGTCCAAGTTGCACTATACTGACGCACGATAGACTAACGAGCGCTTTGGGCGCGCGTTTTTTTCTACGGGAGTCTATGCGGGACGTAACCGGACAGACTCGTGAAAATAACGTGAGCCGCCATCTACTGCCGAAGTGGCGGAACAGGCAGACGCGACGGTCTCAAAAACCGTTGAGGGATGACCTCGTGTGGGTTCGAGTCCCACCTTCGGCATCGAATTATACCAGGGGTTGGCGAAAGACGCTAAACCACTCTCAGGAGGAAAGAGGGGCTAACTTGTGCCGGAGCGGCGAGGTGCGACCGCCTCCCGGCCAGCGGGGCCCCCTTGCTTTTTGCGCAATGCGCATGATACCCAAACATCGACGTTGGCTGGCGTGGCCACTCTTGCTGCTGTGCCTGGTCGTGCTATTGGCCAGCTGTGGTGCCGGAATACCGGCAGCACCAGCTTTGGGCCTGGATGAAAAAGAAGCAGCTACGCTGCGTGTGGCGCAGGCGTTTGTGGCGAACAAAGACCTGTCAGCCGCCGAGAGCCAGCTGGCTGAGCTGAACCTGCCTAATCGCGCGCAGTGGGTCGGCCTGGTGGCCGACAAATACCTCAACGAGGGCCGCGACGAACAGGCGACACGGGCGTTGATTGCCCTGGCCCAGGCGATGGGCAGCGGCACCGACGCGATGGCGCTCTTTGTGGCAACGGCAACGCCGACCCAAACACCGTCGCCGCTGCCTACCAGCACACCAACGCCACTACCGACGGCCACCAGTACGGCAACCCCAACCGCTACGCCTGTGCCGACCGATACACCCACTCCCGCACCCACGGCTACGTCACGTCCTCCCTCGGCCACACCGGTGCGGGCGACGCCAACGCCGGTACCGCCGACGGTACCCCCCAAACCGGCCGTGGATTACCGCGTGGTCAAATCGCGTCTGCTGACCATCGCTGAAAACGGTGGCTGTAACGGCAACCACAACTTCTTCGTGCAAGTGATCGATGCCAACGGCGCGCCCGTCAACGGCGCGATCGTCCAGCGGGTGTATGTCCCGGAGGAGACGTCCGTCTCCGGCAGCAAGGATTCACCCTTTGCCCAAGGCACAACGGGCCAGGGCTGGGGACAGTTCGACATTTTCAAGAATGGTGACCAGCTCTTGGTCATCGCTGATCCGACGAAAGGTCCCGTGACCAGTGAGGTCACGCGGTCGATGAGTGTGCGGGATGAAGAGATTCCGATTCCCGAGCTGATTGGTGCCGGCTATTGTGGCTCGGAAGCCGAATGCAGCCAGCTCATCGCAGAAAACCGCCTGTGCCGCTTCCACTACTCCTACGAAGTGGTGTTCCAGCGCACATGGTGAGCGGCCGTCAGGGTCGCCAAGACCCGACCGGGTCAAGTCTGGAGGATGGTAGTTTGTGAAATCGAGTTTGATACAAGATGCACCACTGTTTTTTTATCTGACCGAAGCAGAACAGCACGCCATCAGTGAGCGGCTGCACCTCGTACAGTACACGCGCGACCAGCACATCTTCGAACCGGGTGATGCCAGCGCTGCGCTGTACCTGATCAAGACAGGGTGGGTGCGCATCGCTGCGCCGGGAATTGCCATTCTGGCCAACCTGGGCGCGGGCAGCATCCTGGGCGAAGGGGACCTGTTCCTCGGTCGGCCGCGCACCACCTCGGCGGTGGCGATCGCCAACGTGGAGCTGTGGACGCTGGCTGGCAGTGACCTGGAAGCGCTGATTGCGCAGAACCCACAGCTGGGTGTTCACTTGAGCCAGGGCTTTGGCGGTCACCTCGTGCAGATGGAAAGTTACCTCAGCCAGCGCCTGGCCGAAGTACCTGGCTTAGACAGCCTGTCGACCTCGCAGCTGGCCCAGGTGGCCGGGCATCTACAGGCCGTGCAGGTGGATCAGGGGCAGGCACTCTTTACATCGGGCCAGAAGAGCACCGGCCTGTATGTGGTCGAGCAGGGCGCACTGCAGCTTGGCACGGCCGATAGTTTTGTCGAGCTGGGTCCAAACGACATGGCTGGACAGATGGCACTGCTCGCCGACAAACCGCAGGTCGAGGAAGCCCGGGCCGTCCAGAACACGTTACTCTGGTTTCTGCCCAAGCACGATTTTGATGCGCTGTGTTCGGTGATTCCGGAGCTGCGCACGGCGCTCAGCCGTCATGTGCGATCGACCCTTTCGGCGGCCGACAAAACCGAAGCCCTGCGCCGCCTGGCGGCGATGCCGCTGCTGGCCGGGGTGCCTGACGACGTCCTGCGCGCCGTGGCAGACTGCCTGCTACTGCAGCACGTGGCCAAGGGTGAGGTCGTTTTTAAGCAGGGCAGCGCTGGTGAAGCGATGTACCTTGTGGACAGCGGCGACGTCGAGCTTTCATCGGCCCTGGATTCGCCCGACGACGTGCTGGCGCGCGTCGGTCCGGGTGGGTTTTTTGGCGAAATGGCACTGCTGACGGGGCGGCCCAGTGCGGTCAATGCGCGTACGATCAACGACTGCAACCTGTGGGTGCTCTACCGTCAGGACTTCGAGACGCTGATGGCGCGACACCCTGCGCTGAGCATGGCCATCAGTCGGGCGCTGGCCGCACGGCTGGCCGACGCCGACGAGCGTTTTGTCGATCGTCACCTGCGTCGTTTGCCGTTGTTTGCCGGATTGACCAACCAGCAGCTCGAAGATGTCTCCAAGTACCTGCGGCCGGAGCGTTACCGGCGCGGTGAGACGATCTTCGTGCAGAATGAGCCGGGCAGCTCGTTGTACCTGATCGAAACAGGTCGCGTCGCGCTGAATTCGATCGAGGGTGGCCGGGCTATGGAACTGGCCGTGCTGCACAGCGGTGACTTCTTTGGTGAGCGATCGCTGCTGTCCGGTGAGCCGCACAGCACCTCGGCGGTGGCCCAAACCGACATCGACCTGTGGGCGCTCGACCGTGCCGATTTCGAGTCGCTGATCATGCGCTACCCTGGCCTGGCACTCAACATCAGCCGGGCGCTTAGCCGCCGCCTGTACCAGACGGACGCACGGCTGGTGCAGGCGCGTGGAACCGAAGCACCGGTCGCCGGCCGGCCAGCTGCCGCTGGTGTGGCGGTAGCGGCGGTGGCGGCAACGGCCGCGCCCGCACCGCGCCCGCCGGCGGTGACTCGCCCGCCGGCCGCCGCCGCCGAGACAGCTGCGCCCGGCGGTGTGTTGGGTGCCGTGTGGGGGTTGGGCCAGGCGGTCGACAACCTGGCCATGTGGTACCGCACGCGTAACCGGGCCACCAAACTGCGCGTGTGGGCGATTGTGCTGCTCTTCATCTGGCTGTGCGGTATAGCGGTGCCGGTTACACTGTTCTCAGCCATCAGCCAACAACCGACGGCCAACAGTGCGCGGCGTATTGTCTCGATGACCCAGGATACCGTGCAGCGGTCCCTGGGCAACATCGCACCGGCCGCGTTTGCCCAGGGTGAGGCCCTGGCCATGGCGCAGCAGGCACCGCAGATCCCGCCGACACCCACCTGGACCCCGCCGCCGACGGCGACATCGGTGCCGACCGACACGCCCGAACCGACCGCAACCCCGACGGTGACCCCGCCGCCGACGGCGACACCCGAGCCGACGGCAACGCCCACGCCGCTGCCGCCGACGCGTGCACCGGCACGTGTTGCGGCACCCGCGGCTGTGGCGCCGGCTGCCCCGGCCGCCGCGCCGGCCGCGAAAGCCCCGGCCGCTCCCGCCAAACCGACCACCCAGTACACCATCCGCGAGATGCGCCGCCTGACACCGTGTGAGAACAAGGGCATGCACAACATCTTCGGCACGGTGGTCGATGCCGCGGGCAATCCGATCGATGGCATCACCTTCATTCAAACACCAGCCAACAGTATCGGCGAGGTGCTGGATCGAGTGACCAGTGGTTCGAAAGGCCCCGGACGTTTCGAGTTCGTCATGTGGAAGGGCGCCGAATATGCTGTCTATGCCAGTGCCGATGGCGCAAGCCCGACCGGCAGTGACGTTGCCCGGCCCCTGCACTCCAACTTCACCGACGAAGCCGAGTGCGCACCTGGCGAAGGTGGCAACACCCTGTTCCACAACTCGTTCAACGTGATCTTCGTCAAGAACTGGTAGGTGCGGTAGGGGTTGGGGGTCAGGGAATAGGGGTTGGGGTCCGTGACTGTGGCAGGACACCATGCGGCTGCCACAATCATGAACGAGAAATGCCAGCCCAACCCGACCCCCCACCCCCCTACACCACTACGTGCGCCACCCTTGGTACAGCCTGGGCCTGGTCCTTCTCTGGACGCGGGACATGGACCCAACGCTGCTCCTCAACACACTCCTGATCAGCCTCTACTTTCTAATCA
>CAZXQZ010000048.1:0-23101 GCA_964642445.1 uncultured Anaerolineae bacterium | reverse complement strand
CAACCCCTCACCACGCCCACCCAGCCGCAGGTTACTCCGTCCTCCCTACTCCCTACTCCCTACTCCGTCCTCCGTCCTCCCTACTCCGTCCTCCCTACTCCGTCCAACCCAAACGCCTCATGAATCCGCCGCACCGCCTCGTCCGCATCGCCGGTGAGCACGACGAGCGAGATGTTGACCTCGGAGGAACCCTGCGCAATGGCAATGACGTTGATGCCGGCGCCGCCCAGGGCGCTGAAGACCTTGGCGGCAATGCCCGGTGTGCCCGCCATCTCTGCGCCCACGACCGCAACGATCACAATGTCATCACGGCCGGCGATGGCATCGACCCAGTGGCGTTCCACCTCGCGGCCCAATTCCTGCTGCAGCGCCGGTAGCACCCGGCGGGCATCACTCTGCGGCACGACAAACGTGATGCTCTGTTCCGACGAGGACTGCGAGATCATCAGCACATTGGCGCCCACCCGCGCCACCGCGGCAAACGTACGCGCCGCAATGCCGGGCACACCAATCATGCCCTTGCCGGTCACACTGACCAGCGTCAGGTTACGAATGACCGAAATCGCCTTCACGGGGCCGATGCTGCGTCCTTCTTCGGTGACATCGCGCACGATCAGGGTGCCGATGTGATCGGGTTCGAAGGTGTTGAGCACACGCAGGGGGATTTTGCGCTCGACCGCCGGCAGCATCGTCTTGGGGTGCAGCACCTTGGCCCCGAAGTAGGCCAGCTCGGCAGCTTCACTGTACGACAGGACAGGCAGGGTGCGTGCTTCGGGCACGATGCGCGGATCAGCTGTGAGTACACCGTTGACGTCGGTCCAGATCTGGACCTCGTCGGCGTCGAGCGCGGCACCGAGAATGGCCGCCGAATAGTCGGACCCCCCGCGTCCCAGGGTTGTCGGTGTGCCGGCCAGCGTTGCGCCGATGAAGCCGGTCACCACCGGCACAATACCGCCATCGAGCAGGGGTCGCAGCCGTTCCTGGGCATGGATGCGCGTTTCGTCCATGAGCGGATTGGCCGCGCCGAAGTTATCATCGGTCACCAGCACCTCGGTGGCGTCGACCGCTTCGGCGTGGACACCCTGTGCGCGCAGGACACCAGCCAGGAGCGGGGCCGCCAGCCGCTCGCCCAGGCCAGAAACGACATCGAGTCCGCGCGCGGTCAGCTCACCCAGAACGGCAATGCTGCGGCAGAGACGCTCGAAGCTGCGCAGCCGCTCGTCGAAGTGGCGGCCCAGGGCGGCACGCTCGACACCGTCGTTGATGAGTTGACCGGCCACGACCTGGTGTTTGACCAGGAGCGCGACGCGCGCTTCGCGATAGGGCTCCTCATCGCCGGCCGCGGCGGCGCGTGCCGCGGCGATGAGGGTGTCGGTGACCCCGCTCATGGCCGAAGTCACAACGACCACTTCTCGATCCTGCTGGCGCGCCCGCGCCACGATCCTGGCAACCTGGGCAAAAGCGTCGGCACTACCAACGGACGTGCCGCCGAATTTTAGAACCAACACGGTTGGTTACTCCTTTCCATAATGACGCACCCGTTTGCAGGGCGTAGGCCCGGTGCGACTGTGTTGAGTTTAGCCCTATCGATCCACCCCATGGCTGGCCTCTAGTTCGAATATGGCGATGGTGGTGCGCAGGTTTTCGGCCCAGGACAGACGCAGCTGCTGCGTGCCCGCCAGGTGGTGGCGGCCGACGATCGTAAGGTTCTGGGCCTGGCAGAATGCCACAAAATCACGCACCGACACGGCGCGGCTGCGCGTCGAGATGTACCACGGCTGCGCCCGCGCCGGGTCGGTCGACAGGCAGCCGTTGATGAGCAGGCCGGTCCGGCAGCGCCAGTGACCCCAGTTGGCAAAACTGACGATGGCGCGGCGGCCCACGCGTACCATCTCGTGCAGCGTACGCACCGGGTCATCCAGGTAGGGCAAGGTTTCACTCAGTACGACGTAATCGAACGCCTGGTTCGGGTAATCGAGCAGGCTAGACTCCAGGTTGCCCTGGCGCACGCTCAATCCACGCCGCACGCAGGCCAGAACACCAGCCTCCGAAAGCTCCAGACCACGCCCAATGACCTGGTGCTGCACCTTCAAATAGGCCAACAGGTCTCCGCTGCCGCAGCCCACGTCGAAGACGCGGCTGCCCGGTGCAATGAGGCTGGCAATCACGGCCAGGTCGGGGCGCAGGGTGACGCCTTCGACGGCGGCCTCGGCCAGGGTGCCGGGGTTCTGTGCGTAGCGCCCGGCCCGCCAGGCCGCGCGCGGGGAAGTCAGGATGTTGTGCGCCATAGGATCCTCATCTTGTCGTGATGCTTCGGACATGGTCAGGCCAGCAAACGCTGCAGGAAATCGTGCAGGAGATGGGTCATCGTATCGACTTCGAGCAAAAACGCATCGTGGCCCCAGGTCGATTCGATGTCGCAGTAGGTGACATCCGCCCCCAGCTGGATCAAAGCCCGCACAATTTCCTGCGACTGGTACGAGGGATAGAGCCAATCGGACGTGAACGAGACGACCAGGAAGATAACGTCACGCGCGCCGGAAAACGCTGGCAACAAGCTGCCCCACGGTCGGCCATTGCTATCCTGGGTAAGGTCGAAATAGTCCATGGCCTTGGTCACGTAGAGATAGCTGTTGGCATCGAAACGTTGGGTAAAGGCATCTCCCTTGTGCGCCAGGTAACTTTCCACGGCAAACTCCGTGGCAAAATCGTAGCCGTAGCGGTCGCGGTGCTGCAAACGACGGCCAAATTTGTGGTGCATCGATTGGTCACTCAGATACGTGATGTGACCGATCATACGCGCCAGGGCCAGACCCGCGTGCGGTGGGGGCCCGTCGTAATAATTGCCCTGGCGCCAGTTGGGATCGCGGTAGATTGCCTGACGGCCGACTTCGCTCAAGGCAATGGTCTGCGGGGAGAGGCGGGCGGTGGTGGCCAGCGGGATGCAGGCGCGGATGCGCTCGGGGTAACTGACGGCCCACTGCAGCGCCTGCATGCCCCCCATCGAGCCACCGGCCACCGCCAGCAGGCGGTCGATGCCCAGGAAATCGAGCAGGTGTCGCTGTGCTTCGACCATGTCGCGAATCGTGACTACCGGGAAGTCGAGTCCGTAGGGGCGTCCATTGGCCGGGTTGATGGAACTCGGACCGGTCGAACCCTGGCAGCCGCCGACGACGTTGGAACAAACCACGAAGAATCGTTCCGTGTCGAACGCTTTGCCCGGCCCGATGCAGTCATCCCACCAACCCGGCTGTGTTTGCCCGGCGTGGTAACCGGCCGCGTGCGCATCACCGCTGAGGGCATGCAAGACCAGGATGGCATTGCTGCCCGCAGCATCGAGGGTTCCGTAGGTCTCGTAGGCAAGGGTCACCGGCCCCAGGCGCTCGCCACTTTCCAGGGTCAGAGCCTGGGGGGGCTGCGCAAAGGTGAAGAACTGCGTTGCCACGAGACCCACGGAACCGGTCATGCTCATGCTCCTGCCAAGGCCTGGTCCAGGTCCCACAACAGGTCGTCGATGTCTTCGAGGCCGATGCTCAGGCGCACGAAGTCGGGTGTAACGCCGGCACTCAGCTGTTCGGCATCACTCAGCTGTTGGTGCGTCGTGGTGGCCGGATGAATGGCCAACGATTTGGCATCACCGACGTTGGCCAGGTGCGAGAAGAGCTGCAGGTTGTTGATGAAACGCCGGCCGGCCTCGCGCCCGCCGCGAATGCCGAAACCGAGGATGGCGCCTGGCCCCAACGGCAGGTAACGCTGCGCCAGGTCATACGAGGCATGGCCAGCCAGTCCGGGGTAGTTGACCCAGCTCACCTTGTCGTGGTCACGCAGGAAGGCGGCGACGGTCTGGGCATTACTGACGTGGCGCTGCAAACGCAGGCTGAGGGTCTCGATGCCCTGCAAGAACAGCCAGGCATTGAACGGTGCCTGGCAGGCGCCCATATCGCGCAGGACGTGCAGGCGTGCTTTGAGGATGTAGGCCGGTGCGCCCAGGGCGCTGAAGACCAGGCCGTGGTAACTGGGGTCGGGTTCGGTGAAGTTGGCAAAACGACCACTGGCCGCCCAGTCGAACTTGCCGCCGTCGACCAGGATACCGCCGATGCTGGTGCCGTGGCCGCCGATGAATTTGGTCGTGGAGTGCACGACGATATCGGCGCCCCATTCCAGCGGGCGGCACAGGTACGGGGTGGCGAAGGTGTTGTCGATGACGAGGGGGACGCCAGCTTCGTGCGCAATGGCCGCCACCGCCTCGAAGGGAAAGACGTCGAGCTGCGGGTTACTGAGCGTTTCACCGTAGAAGAGCCTGGTATTTGGGCGCAGGGCCTGGCGGAAGGCGGCGGGATTGGTGCTGTCGACGAACGTGAACTCGATGCCAAGCTTGCGCAGGGTGTGGGCAAAGAGTGAATAGGTGCCGCCGTACAGGGCTGAACCGCTGACGACGTGATCGCCGGCCTCGCACAGGGTCAGGATGGCGGCAGTTTCTGCGGCCTGGCCGGAGCTGAAAGCCAGGGCCCCCACGCCACCCTCCAGGTCGGCCAGGCGCCGTTCCAGGACGTCGGTCGTCGGGTTCATGATGCGCGTGTAGATGTTGCCAAACTCCTCGAGGGCAAAGAGCCTGGCGGCATGGTCGGTATCGCGGAAATTGTAGGAGGTCGTCTGGTAGATCGGCAAAGCCCGCGAGCCGGTCGTGGGGTCTGGGGTCTGGGCCGCGTGCAGCTGGCGGGTGCTGAAGCCGAAGGTGCGGCTGGTTTCGTTGGCTGTCATGGTATCCTCTCAATCTGCTGGATCGTCCTGTTTGGAGGGCGCCAGTCTGCCGGGTACCTCCGCCCAACGGCGGCGGCAGGGCTCGCACACTCCAAATGGCGTATACCTGGGGCACCGTCGCGCCGGTGCCGACCGCAGGTACGACAGGCACTGATGCCATCGCAAGCGTCGCGGCTTGCACACCCCACCTTTGGGATAAAAAACCCTCTCGATTCCGATCGAGAGGGTTGGCATGTTCACCTGGCCAGGCCACTGGTACAAAAAAACCCTCCTCGAAGCGAGAAGGGGCGCGGCCATGAAGCCACTGCCTCTCATCTTCCAGAATCTAATCTGCCGGAATTGGCACCATAACTTGACTGCCGTGACCTGGTGTGCGCTGCCGCCAATCATCTTCGACGATCGGTCAATGCACGTCATCACCAGCAGCCGGTTTGGTTGCCGAGGCGTCACAGGGCCGGTCCCTCAGCCTCTCTGGATAAGAGCATCAGTGCTATTCAATTGTTGGGGGCAATGTATCACAGAATATGCAATGTGTCAAGATGCGTGCGGCGTGATTCGCCACCCACGGGTCTGCAACCGTACATTGGCACGAATAGCCACCCATGCATGCGCAGCGGGCAAGGGTGCCATAGGGCAGGCCGCCAAAACAGTCGTCATCATTTGTTGAAGGGTACTTGCTATGTTATACTCTCGCGACCTAGACCTGGGAGCGCTCAGCATGGCTGCAAGATCTGAGACAGTCGTCAAAGCCGTCAAAGCTTCGTGGTTGCCACTGACGATTATCGTGCTTGCCCAACTCCAGATGGGCATCAACATCAACGCACTGCCGGTGTCATTGGGTCCGATCATCGAAGACATCGATGCGCCAGCCACCTCGGTTGCCACGGCACTCGTGCTCTATTCGCTCTTCGTGGCGGCTTTCGTCATGCTGGGTGCCAAGATCGGTAAGATGTTCGGCGAGCGCCTGGTCTTCCAGATCAGTGTGCTGGCCCACGGTGGCTCGATGGCGCTCATGGCGCTCACCACCAGTGCCGAAACCATGAATACGGCGCAGGCCATCGCGGGTGTGGCCGCGGCAGCGCTTGTGCCCACGCTGGTGGTGCTCATCGCCGCCAATTATCGCGAGCGCCAGCAGGAGCAGGCCCTGGGTATCCTGGCCTCGATTCCTGCAATTGCCAGCGGGCTGGCCTTTGTCATTGCCGGCTTCATTGCAACCGCCCTCAGCTGGCGTCTCTCGTTTTGGCTGATCTTTGCCCTCTCACTCGTCGTATTTCTCCTCAGCTTTCGTTTGAAACCAATCCCGCGCACGAGGGACATCACGATCGACTTCGTGGGCGTGGTGCTGTCGGCGTTGGCCATTGCGTGCGTGCTCTTTGGCTTCAACAACCTCAACGCCTGGGGCCTGGTCCTGGCCAAACCGGCAGCGCCAATCTCCTTGTTCGGGTTGTCCCCCGCGCCGTTTCTCATTGCCCTGGGCATCGTATTTGGCCAGGCCTTCTTTGCCTGGTCCGAGAAGCGCGTGGCCAACCAGAAGACACCGCTCCTGGCCCTCGAAGTGCTCGACTCGACCGAGGAGCGCGCCGCAGTGATGGCTTTTCTGGTGGCGGGAGGACTGGGTTCGGTCATCAGCTTCCTCATACCACTCTACATCCAGATCGTGCAGAATGGCACACCGCTGTTTACTTCCGTGGCGATCGTGCCCTACGCCTTGACCGTGGCTTTGGCGGCCATTCTGTCGGTGCGTTTCTATGACCGGCTCACGCCGCGCCGCCTGGGCGTGATCTCCTTTGGCCTGGTCACTGTCGGCATGACCCTGCTCGCCTTCACGGTCAGCAACGAATGGGCCACACCGGCGGTGATCCTGGGCCTGATGATCGTCGGCATCGGTGAAGGCACAATGCTGACGCTGCTGTTCAACGTGCTCGTGTCGGCCTCGCCCAAGGAACTGGCCGGTGACGTTGGTGCGCTGCGCGGTGTGGTCAACAACGTCTCATCGGCCCTCGGTGCGGCTTTCTCCAGCGTGGTGGCTGTGGGCTTACTGAGCCTGTTCATCGTCCTGGCCTTCAACCAGTCGAGCCTGCCGCCGGCGCTGCGGTACGAAATCAACTTCGACAAGATCGACTTCGTCAGCAATGACCAGCTCGAGACGGTGCTTGGCCAGACCTCGGCCGTGCCGGCGGAGGTGGCCGAAGCGGTCAGGATCAACGAGGTGGCACGGCTGCGCGCCCTCAAAGCCACGTTCCTGATCCTGGCGGTCATTTCGCTGCTCGCAATCTTCCCGTCGCTCAAGCTACCCAACTACCTCCCAGGCGAGCTGTCAGTCGACGAACTGACGAAGGACCATCCACCCGGAGCCGCGCCGGTGCGCCGGTAGGCGCGGCCGCGTTACCCGGAGGGTGTGTCCATCAGCCAGCTCGTCGTGGAACAGCAAACAGGCTTTCATCGGACCGCACGTACGATAACTCGTCGAATTGTCTGGAGCATGGACTATGACACAAACAAGTGATGCGGCACGCGCCTATGCGCGCGCCAACGGCGACCAATTCTTGCATGAACTGTTCGAGATGCTGCGTATTCCCAGCCTGAGCGGTGACCCGGCCCACGCTGGTGACGTACGGCGCATGGCCGAGTGGCTGGCCGGACACATGGCCGGCCTGGGTCTGGACCACGTGGCGGTCATGGAAACCGCCGGCCACCCGGTGGTCTACGGTGAATGGCTGGGCGCCGGGCCAGACAAGCCCACGGTGCTGGTCTACGGCCACTACGACGTGGTGCCGGCCGAGCTGGCCGACGGCTGGAACAGTGATCCCTTCGAGCCGGTGGTCAAGGATGGCAAGATCTACGCCCGCGGCGCCACTGACGACAAAGGCCAGTTCTTCATCCACGTCAAGGCGCTGGAGGCCTATCTCAAAACCAGCGGCACGGCCCCGGTCAACCTCAAGTTCCTGATCGAGGGTGAGGAGGAGGTCTCGTCACCCAACCTGAAACCGTTCATCGTGGCGCATCTGGAGATGCTGCGCGGTGACGTGGCGGTGATCAGCGACACCTCGATGCGCACCATCGAGGAGCCAGCCATCCTGCACAGCCTGCGCGGCATGACCTACATCGAGTTCGAACTATTCGGCCCGCGCGACGATCTGCACAGCGGCCTGTGGGGCGGCGCGGTGCATAACCCGGCCATGGCCCTGGCGCAGATTCTCGCCAAGCTGTTCAACGACGACAATACCATCGCCGTGCCCGGCTTCTACGACGACGTGGTTCCGCTCAGCGAGGCCGAGCGGACCATGATCGCCAAGACCGACCTGACCGAAACGCAGTACAAAGCCTCCACCGGCGTGCCGGCGGTCTGGGGAGACGCGGCGTACAACATCCGCGAGCGCATCGCCGCGCGGCCCACCCTGGACGTCAACGGCCTGTGGAGCGGCTGGTCGGGGCCGGGGCCCAAGACGATCGTGCCGTCCAAAGCGGGTTGTAAGCTGAGCTGCCGGCTGGTGGGCAACCAGGACCCGCACAAGATCTACGCCCAGCTCAAGGCCTATATCGAATCCCTGACCCCGCCCACCGTCACCGTCGACGTGCGGCTGCTTACCACCGGTAAGCCGGCGCTCTTCCCCTTCGACAGCCCGGCCATGCAGGCGGCGGCACGCGCCTACGTGCTCGGTTGGGGCGCCGAGCCGATTTTCACCCGCGGCGGTGGCAGCATCCCCGTGGTGGCTGACATCGCCGATTTGATGGGCATCCCGGTGGTGCTGATGGGCTTCGGCCTGGATGACGACGGCCTGCACTCGCCCAACGAGCGCTTCAGCATCGAGATGTTCCAGCGTGGCATCGAAACGACTATCGTCTACCTGGCAGAGCTGGCGAATCTGCCGAAGGGAGATTGACCATGGAGATCACCGTACGCACGGGCGACGTCCTGCAGGAGCCGGCCGATCTCGCCGTGCTCGTCACCTTCGAGGACGCACCGCTCCCCGATCCGGTCGTGGGCCTGCTGGAGCCTGGCGACTATCGTGGCCGCGCCAAACAGACCGTGCTGCTTTACCCGCGTGGGGTCGTGGGTCCGCGGCGTTTGCTACTGGTGGGGGTGGGCAAATGGGACACCGTCACGGCTGACAGCTTCCGGCAGGCCAGTGCCAGCGCGGTGCAGGAGGCGCGCACACTGCAGATCGCCGACGTGTCGCTGGGTGTCTTCGGCAGCTCACCCATCGCGCCGGAATTGAAAGCCCAGGCGTTTGCCGAAGGGATCGAGCTGGGTGCCTACCGCTACTGGAAGTATCGGACCGGGCTCACCACCGAACAGACCTTCGAGGTCGAACGGGCGACGGTGTATACCAGCGCACCCAACGAAGCTGCCGTACGCCGTGGCATGGCCGTCGGGCAAATCATGGGCCGCGCGGCCACCTACGCGCGCGACCTGGTCAACAGCCCGGGTCATGCCATGACACCGGCACACATGGGTGAAGAAGCCGTGGCACTCGGCGCGCGCTTCGGACTGCAGGTGACCGTGCTGGACAAGCCGCAGCTGGCAGCGCAGGGTTTCGGCGGCATTCTGGCCGTTGGCCAGGGTTCGGCGAACGACCCACGTTTCATCGTCATGGAGTATGGCCAGGCCGCTGAAGGCAAACCAACGATCTGCCTGGTGGGTAAGGGATTGACTTTCGATTCGGGCGGTCTGTCCCTCAAACCGGCCGAAGCCATGGACACCATGAAATCGGACATGGGTGGTGCTGCCGCCGTGTACGGCGCCATGCAGGCTATCGCCGGGCTGCGGCTGCCGCTGCATGTCGTGGGGCTCGTTTCGGCCGCCGAAAACATGCCGAGCAGCACCGCCTACCGGCCGGGTGATGTCGTGACCACCCTGAGCGGCAAAACCATCGAGGTGCTCAACACCGATGCCGAGGGTCGCATCATCCTCTCCGACGCGCTGTTTTACGCCCAGCGCTACAACCCGGCCGCCATCGTCGAGCTGTCCACCTTGACGGGCGCCATCGTCATTGCCCTGGGTGCGCATGCCACCGGCATGATGGCAACCGACCAGGCGTTGGCCGACAGGATTAGCCAGGCCGGCGAAGCCAGTGGTGAACGGGTGTGGCCGCTGCCGCTGTGGGAGGAGTACCGCGAGATGGTCAAAAGTGAAATCGCCGATCTGAAAAACATCGGCGGGCGCCCGGCGGGTTCGATTACGGCGGGTGCATTCCTGGCGGCGTTCGTCGGCGACTACCCCTTTGTTCACCTGGATATTGCGGGCACGGCCTGGATCGACAAGCCCTCGAAACCCTACCATACGCACGGTGGCAGTGGTGTCGGCGTGCGTTTGCTTGTGGAGTTTCTCAAAGGATATGCGTAGTCGAGCAACCAAACGGAGGCAGAGATGAGCGCAAAGAACGCACCGGCAGCCATCGAGCAGAAATCGTTCATGGACAGGCTGCTGGACACCGTCGAGCGGGTCGGCAACAAAGTGCCGCATCCAGTACTTATGTTTTCATACCTCATCCTTGGCGTGATCGTGTTATCAGCCGTCTTGTCGTTGTTGGGCGTCAGTGTCACCGAACTGGTCGCCGTGCCCGTGCCGGTCGAGGCAACGCCCAACTTTTATGAGGATGTCAGCGAATACACGCTGTCGGGCATCGGGACCGAAGATGTCGACTACGTGATCCAGGAACAGACGATCACCATCAACAGCCTGCTGAGCATCGATGGTATCCGTTTCCTGTTCACGTCCTTCGTCCCGAATTTCCAGGGTTTCGGCGCTCTGGCCGTTACGCTCATCGCCATGATGGGTGCCGGCGCAGCCGAAGTCGCCGGGCTGATGGCCGCCCTGATCCGTAAGCTGGTCAAGGTCGCCCCGCGCGCCCTGATCGCCTATCTCATCGTCTTCGTTGGCGTGCTGGCGAGCGTCGCTTCGGACGCCGGTTACCTGATCCTGATTCCACTGGGCGCGGCAGCCTTCCTGGCCGTGGGGCGGCACCCCATCGCCGGCCTGGCCGCCGGCTTTGGTGGTGTCGCCGCCGCCTTCATGGCCAACCTGATCCCAACACCGAACGATGCCATGCTGTTCGAGATCACCAACGAATCGATCGCACTGGCCGGCGGTGCGCCGATCTCGATCACGGCCGATTATTTTTTCCAGGCCGCTTCGGCCCTTCTACTCACCGTGGTCATCGGCTTCGTCATCGTACGCATCGTCGAGCCGCGCCTGGGCAAATATGATCCATCGCAGGCGGGCGACCCCGACCAGGCCGCCGCGGCCGATGAGATCGATCCGGCACTCGAAGCGCGCGGGCTGCGCCGCGCCGGACTGGCCTTCCTGGTCGTGCTGGGCGTCGTCCTGCTCGCCACCCTGCCGCCGGGTGCCCCGCTGCGTGATCCCGAGACGGGCGCCATTATCGGCCAGACGCCCTTCATGGGCAGCCTGCTGTTCATCGTGATGCTGTGCTTCTTCATCCCCGGCATCGCCTATGGCTCGGCGGTCGGCAAGTACAAGGGTCCCAACGACGTCATCGCCGCGGTGGTCAAAACCTTCGCCGGCCTGGGTGGGCTGATTTTCATGCTGTTGATGATCAGCCAGTTCATCGCCTACTTCAACTACTCCAACCTGCCGAGTCTCATCGCCACCGCCCTGGCCGAATGGCTGGGACAGGCTGGCATTCCGGCGATCCCGCTGCTGGTCGGCTTCGTTCTGGTGATCGTGGTGCTCGACTTCATCATACCAGGCTCGCTGGCCAAGTGGGCGATCTTTGCACCGATCTTCGTGCCGCTCTTCATCCGCCTGGGCGTGCCGGCGCAGACCGTATTTGCCGCCTATCGCGTCGGCGACTCACCGATCAACACCCTCACGCCGTTGATGGTATACTTCCCAGTGATCGTCGCCTTTGCCCAGCGCTATCAGAAGAACTCAGGCGTTGGATCGCTGGTGGCGCTCATGCTGCCCCTGGCGGGTGTCGTATTGGTCGCCTGGCTGGTCTTTCTCATTCTATGGTTCTTATTGGGCGTCCCGCTTGGACCGGGATACCCGGTGCGACTCTAAAAGTGTCCGCGGATGTTGCAGCCTGAATTCCAGATTCCGCCGCTCTTTGGCTACTTTGCCGTGTTCTTGTGGGCATTGAGCGGCGCCATCGTCGGCATGCACAAGCGCTACGACCTGGCCGGTGTCTTTGTGATCGCCCTGCTGGCGGCAACCGGCGGCAGCACGCTGCGCGATGGCCTTTTTTTGCAGGAAAAGCCGCCGGTGCTGACCGATGCATGGTACCTCATCCTGACCATGCTTGCGACCATTTCGGTCGGCTTTTTCCGCGACCGCATTGCGCGCATGACGTTGGTGGATAACGTGATCAACCTGATCGATGCGCTCGGTGTGCCCGCCTTTGCCGTCATTGGCATGCAGCTCTCGCTGGCCGCCGGGGTCCCCATTCCCGGCGTGGTGCTGATCGGCATGGTCAATGGTTTCGGCGGTGGCATCCTGCGCGACCTGATGGTCGGCGATACGCCGGTTGCGCTCAAGCCGGGCCGGTTTTACGTCTCGGCAGCGTTTCTGGTCTGTGTGTTGTTTGTGCTCCTGGTGGCCGTCCTTGACGCCAACAACACCGCTGCCGCCTGGAGTGTCATCGCACTCTTCTTTCTGCTTCGCGTGCTGAGCCTGCGCTACGACTGGCGAACGCAGCCCATCCTGCCGCCAAAGGGGGGTGATTCATAACAAATCTGCACACGGCCCACACGCCACACCAGCACTTTTCCGTGAACGAGACGCTGGGTCCAGCCAGGCTCGATCAGGGGGTAGCTCCTTTATGACCGCTTCCCGCGGGCCCCGCCGACTTTTCCCCTGCTGGGCAAACCCACCGTCGCAATCTGCAACCTGGACTGCGCCTCCGGCGACTGGCTGCCCACCCTGCTGGCCGCGGCCGGCGCCGACAACGGGCCGCGCCAGGCTAATCCTGTCAATCCTGGCGACACTGCCTCTGAAGGGAGCAAACTCACATTTTTTGAGAACGATCCTGATCGCGGCGGCATGTGGCAAAATCCGACAGGCGGGTCGTTCCGCATCCCGCGAGTAAAGATACAAGGAGTGACTATGGCATGGCAAGCTGACGCCTTCAAGGGCAAAATTGGTTTTACGATGGAAGACTCCAGGCCGCACTGGAATATGCCGCCGCGCCCGCCTGTGGGAACGCCCAACGTGTTGATGATCGTGTTGGACGATGTGGGCTATGCGCATCTCGGCTGCTACGGCTCGCCGATCGAGACGCCCAACATCGATGCACTGGCTGGGCGCGGCCTTCGCTACTCGAACTGGCACGCGACTGCGCTGTGCTCGCCGACCCGCTCGTGTCTGTTGACCGGCCGCAACAATCACACCAACGGCATGGGCATCATCTCCGAGCTGGCCCAGGGCTATCCGGGCTATGACGGCGTGCCCAAACCTTCGCGTGGCTTCATCTCGGAGATCCTGCACGAACAGGGCTTTGCCACCTACGCCATTGGCAAATGGCACCTGGTACCGGCCGAGGAGATCTCCATGGCCGGGCCGTTCGATCGCTGGCCGCTGGGGCGGGGCTTCGACCGGTTCTATGGCTTCCTTGGCGCGGAGACCGATCAGTATCATCCCGATCTGGTGTACGATAATCATTACGTCGAGCCGCCCGCGCAAGAGGGCTATCACCTCACCGAAGAACTGACCGATCGGGCGATTGCGTTCCTGCGTGATCTCCGTTCGGCCGACCCGAGCAAGCCGTTTTTTATGTACTTCTGCACCGGCGCGCAGCACGCGCCGCACCAGGTTCCACAGGAATGGATCGAGAAATACCGGGGCAGGTTCGACGCGGGGTGGGACGCCTATCGCGAGGAAGTTCACCGGCGCCAGCTCGAGCTCGGTCTCATCCCGCCCGGCACGGAGCTTTCGCCGCGCCACGACATGGTCACGGCGTGGGAGGCGCTTTCCGCCGACGAACAGCGCCTGTACGCCCGTATGATGGAAGTTCTGGCAGGTTTCCTGACTCACGCTGACTATCACATAGGGCGGTTGTTTACGGCGCTCAAGGCGTTGGGCGACCTGGACAACACGATCATCGTGCTGGTGTCGGACAACGGCGCGTCGGGGGAAGGCGGCTTTTTCGGCTCGTTCAACGAGAACCTGATCTTCAACGGCGTGCCGGATACGCTCGACCAGAACCTCAAGTACTACGACGTCCTGGGCAGCGAAAAAACCTACAACCACTATCCGACCGGCTGGACGAATGCCGGCAATACGCCCTTCAAACGCTGGAAGCGCAATGTGCACAACGGTGGCGTCGCCGACCCGTGCATCGTGTCGTGGCCCACGGGCATTGCGGCGCGCGACGAGATCCGTCACCAGTACATGCACGCCATTGACGTGATGCCCACGTTGCTCGACGTGCTCGGCATCGAGCCGCCCACCATGCTGCGCGGCGTGCCGCAGGAAGAGATCGCCGGCGCCAGTTTCAAGGCAACCTTCGCCGAGCCGCAGGCGCCGGAGATCCGCACCCTGCAATACTACGAATGTTACGGCTCCCGCGCGATCTACTGCGATGGCTGGAAAGCCGTCACGTTTCATGCCATCCCCGGCATCCCGGCCGACGGTGGCGGCGATCCCTACGCGCCCTTCACGCAGGATAAATGGGAGCTGTACCATGTGGCCGAGGACTTTTCGGAGTGTCACGACCTGGCCGCGCAGGAGCCGGAACGCCTGCAGATGATGATCGGGCTGTGGTTCGCCGAGGCCGGCAAGTACGACGTCTTCCCGCTACATGCGGTACAGCGCAAGGGGGCACGCCCCAAACCGCATACCGATCGCGAGGTTTACGTCTACTGGCCGAACACTACCCGTCTCGACAATGAGGCGGCGGTCAACGTCCGCATGCGCCCCTTCAGCGTCGTTGCACGCGCCACGATTCCAACGGGTGGCGCCGAGGGCGTACTCATCGCCCAGGGCGGTGCGTTTGCCGGCTGGTCACTGTTCGTCAAAGATGGCCGGCTGATCTACGAGCACAACTACCTTGGGCTGGAGCGCTATCGCGTGATCTCTACTGAAACGATACCCGAAGGTGACGTGGCATTTGGTCTCGAATTCCAGGTCACCGGTGCGTTCGAGATTACGCCGGAACTCACCGCCACGGGTATGCAGGGGGTCAAGGGCGAGGTAACGTTGTACATCGACGATCGGCCGGTGGGCAGCGGCGCGATCGGCAGGACGGTGCCCTTCGGGTGGTCGCTGTCCGGTGAAGGGCTGTGCTGCGGTTATGATAGCGAGACGGCCGTCAGCGATCTGTACCGCGCACCATTCAAGTTCACCGGCCAGATTGATCGCGTCGTCGTCTCGGTCAGCGGGCAGCCGTTCAGCAATGTGGCGAAAGAGGTCGAGAACGCGTTCATCGCACAATAGTCATTGCAAGCCGGTCTTGGGACAGGCCGGAACCTGTCCCAAGACCGGTGCAGACCTGCTCCGATTCTTAATCGCCATTCTGCGGGCAACCGTCGTTGATGCAAAGCGGAGCAGTCGCGCGATGTTAAGCGTACCATTCATTCGTACTTGTCCTGCCGCTGGTCGCCCGTGAGATGGGGGCAAGCGCCCTCGTGACTGGTGCACTTATGGCGTTGTCCGCCATTGATCGCCGCGCTGCTCGTGGGAGGCGTGGCTGCGCTGGCAGTTCCATTCGTGAACTCACTCTGGCCGTTGGCGCTGTTGTGGGTCTTCGAGGCAGCCGCTTTCGCCGCCGCGATCCCGGCCGAGGAGGCACTGGTGGTCGATATCTCGGGCGCTGAAAGTATGGGCGTGACGTTGGGATTCTATACGGCCGCCACCGGGCTGGGAGCAGTGACCGGGCCGCTGCTGGGCGGTTGGCTGTACGACGGCTTCGGTGCGACGAGCGCATTCGGCGCCGCCGCCTTGTTCATGGCGCTTGGAGCTGGATTGATTTTTCTATTGGTGCGCGAGCCGGTGAAGCCAGGAAGCAGCCAATCAATGAGCCACCTTTTGGAAACTTTCGAGTTTTGGTTTAGAATTGCCACTCCATAACCCCGATCGGTATTGATCAACGCATTCCTGTCAATCTCACACACACTGTGCTCAGAAAGGAACCTTGCTCATGAAGAAACTGATTGCCATCTTCTGCTGGTTGGCCGTCGTTGTGCTGCTGGCAGCCTGCCAGCCGGTGCCCGTGACGACCACCCCGGAAGCAACCACAACCAGCCCAGACGTGGCTCCCACCACGCCCCCAGAAGAGGCGACGACCAGCCCAACCGCAGTCGCACCGGCTGCCGTTGATCTTGCCGGCACCAGCTGGGTATTGAGCTCGTTGGACGGCAGTCTGCCGCTGCCGGGCACGGCCGTCACACTGCAGTTCAATGCCGATGGTACGGCCAGCGGAACGGACGGCTGCAACCGATTCAGCACGACCTTCACGCAGGACGGCTCCAACCTGACGATCCAGGCACCGGCGGCCGGAACGATGATGGCCTGCCCAGAGCCGGTCATGGCCCAGGCAACCGCCTACATGGCCGCGCTTGGCAAGACGACCAGTTTCAGCGGCGGTGAGCGCCAGCTGGTCCTCAATGCCGGCAACACCATCGTCGCGACCTTCGTGGCGGTCACGCAGGACCTGAGTGATACTTCGTGGGACGTGATCATGTACAACAACGGTCGCGACGCCGTGGTGGGTCTGATCGCTGGCACCGAAATCTCGGCCAACTTCGGCGCGGACGGTTCTCTGACCGGCAACGCCGGCTGTAACGAGTACGTGACCGATTTCAGCACCGATGGCAGCACCATCGCCATCGGCACGCCCGGCGTGACCTTCCGCTTCTGTCCGGAGCCGGAAGGGGTCATGGACCAGGAGTTTGCCTTCCTGGCCGCGCTGGAGAGTGCGGCCACGTTCCGCGTCGAGGGTGACACGCTGGAGCTGCGCACCGCGGGCGATCAAATGGCTGTGCTGATGACGCGCAAGGTGATCGTGGACCTGCCGGCGCCAGAACCGGCACCAGAACCGGAGCCGCAGAAGCCCACCGGTACCGTCGTCAATGCCCAGGTGCTCAACATCCGTTCGGGTCCCGGCACGAACTTCCCGGTGATTGGGGCGGCACGCAGCGGCGACCAGGGTGAAATCGTCGGCCGCAGCGCCGATGGCCGCTGGTGGGCCGTGTCGATTCCATCGGCGCCGGGTGGCATCGGTTGGGTATCGTCCGACTTCGTATTGGCGACGCATGCCGAGAGTGTGCCCGTCATCGCTTCCCCGCCAACCCCCACGCCGCGGCCCACCAATACACCGGTGCCACCGCGACCGACGCCCACCCCGGCACCGCAGGCCACAGCCACGCCGGCGTCGCAGATCTCGTTCACTGCCGATCGCACCAGCATCCAGCAGGGCCAGTGTGCGACGCTGAGCTGGTCGGTGCAGAACGTGCAGGCGGTGTGGGTCTATCCGCGCGGCGAACCGTACAACCGCTTCCCGCGCACCGGTCAGGGCACCGAGGTGGTGTGTCCGAACTCGACCACCACCTATGAAATGCGCGTCCTGCAGCGCGACGGCACCGTGGTGATCCGCCAGGTGACCATCGACGTCACACCGGTTGCGGCGACGCCGACACCGGTACCGCCGACCGCCACGCCGGCCGGGAGTACGCTGCCGGGTTCGCGTTGGGAAGTCGTCAACTACAACGATGGGAACGCGCTGGTCACGCTGATTTCGGGGACGCGTATCACCCTGGAGTTTGGCACAGATGGTCAGGTGCGCGGCACGGCGGGCTGCAACACCTACTTTACCACGTTCCAGGCCGGTGGCAGCAGTCTGAGCGTCGGCCAGCCCGCCGCAACGTCACAGTTCTGTGCCGAGCCGGCGGGGATCATGGACCAGGAAGCGCGCTTCCTCAGCACGCTGCCCAGGTCAGCCTCCTACCGCGTGGACGGTAATCGGCTCGACATCCGCTCGGCGGCTGACCAAATCATCGTGGTGGCCAACCGGGCACCCTAAGCGAACATCTGCACAGTTGCCATCTTTTTGGAAAGATGGCAACTGTGCAACCGCAACCACCAAATTCGATCAAAAAGCACGGGAAGTTAGCCCTTAGCACGGTAACCTTGCGGGTCGAACACGTTCCGTTGCGGCCAGGGACGGTGGCGTTCCCGGTCCGTCCCGATGACAGCATCCCCAGACCATCACCGCCGGCCCAGGCTGGCTGGCTGCGGCACTGTGCCAGCCGCCCGGGACGCCACGCCACGTCCACTCGTATCGCGCCGCATGCCTCACTTGCCAAGATAGCCGCTTTCCGAGAAAATAAGGATGTACCATTCATCCACGAAAGCGTTATCGAATCATGAACACCTTACCCAACATTGATGCGCGTGCGTATCGTAATACGATCGGCCTGTTTGCCACCGGCGTCACGGTGATCACTACCCAGGTGGGCTCGGAAGTGCACGGCATGACGGCCAATGCCGTTGCCTCCCTATCGCTCGACCCCATGCTGCTATTGGTCTCGGTGGGTAAAAAGGCACGCCTGGCGGCCTTTTTGCGCCACGCCACGGCCTTCACCGTCAACATCCTGCGCGCCGACCAGGAAACGTTGTCGACGTTCTTCGCCGGTAGTTGGAAAGAACCAGAGCCGCCACCTTTTACATTCTTGCCCTGGGACGACCACCCGGAGCTTGGCTGCGTACGCCTGAACAACGTGCTGGGCAGCATCGGCTGCAAAGTCCACGAAATTCTGGAAGGTGGCGACCACTGGATCGTCATCGGCCAGGTTGTGGCGTTGAGCCAGGGGGTCGAGCCGCGCAACCCACTTCTGTTCTATTCTGGGCGCTACTGGCAGCTCGATGCCACAACCGTGCACGTGGCGCCGGCGCGCAGCGATATGTAGCGCTAAAACGTCATTCGTTCGTTGGTGGCCGTCGTCCGCAGATGGCGGGCCAGAGCAGGAGATTTCACCATGTACGATACGGTAATCTACGATGTCACCGGTACCATTGCACGAATCACCCTGAACCGTCCTGACAAGCTGAATGCGTTCAACGAGGTGATGACGCACGAAACGATTGCCGCGTTCGAGCAGGCCAGGCAGGACGTGCATGTACGGGCCATCGTGCTGACCGGTGCCGGGCGCGGCTTCAGTGCCGGCCAGGACCTGGCCGACTTCCAGGCGCGTGGGGCCGAGATCAGCATCAGCGAGCACCTGCGTCATGGTTACAACCGGCTGGTCATGGCAATGCGCGACCTCGAGAAGCCGGTCATTACGGCCATCAACGGGGTGGCGGCGGGTGCTGGCATGAGCATCGCCCTGGCCGGTGACATTCGCCTGGCCAGTGACAATGCCAGCTTCATCCAGGCCTTCGTCAAGATCGGCCTGATCCCTGACAGTGGCTCGACCTGGATGCTGCCGCGGCTGGTCGGCGCGGCGCGCGCGCTGGAACTAATGATGACCGGCGAGCGCGTGAGCGCCCAGGATGCATACGCCTGGGGTATGATCAACCGCGTCTATCCGGCAGCGGTATTCGATGCCGAAGTACAGACCTGGGCCGAGTCGTTGGCCGGCGCCCCGACGTGCGCCCTCGCACTTATCAAGCGTGCCTTCAACCAGGGACTCACCAGCACCCTTGCCGCAGCCCTGGCGTACGAAGCCGAGCTGCAAGACATCGCCGGTGCCACAGCTGATCATCGCGAAGGGGTCCAGGCTTTTCTGGAAAAGCGGACACCGCAGTACAGAGGCGCGTAGACACCTTCGCACCGAATAGGAAGAGCATGTCCGAGCGTTACGTCGTTCCCCTGCGCCACGCTAAGGTCCCTGACGGGCTGGGCAACAAAGCCCGTCAGTTGAGCTTTCTCATGCAGCAGCGCTGTGCCGTACCCCCGACGTGGGTCGTCACGTATCAATCCCACGCGTGGTACCTCGAACAGCTGGACGATCCACTGCTGGCACTGCGGGCTGAACTGGCCGCCCAGCTCGATCCTGCACAGGCCTACGCGGTTCGCTCGTCGGCCAGCGTCGAGGATACGGCCGAGCACTCGTTTGCGGGCCAGTTCAGCACAGTGCTCGACGTGCAGGGCATCGACGACGTGTTGAGCGCCATCCGCAAGGTGTGGCAATCAGCGCAGTCACCGGCTGTGCAGGCCTACCTGCACCACCAGGCCGCGCCTGTGGACGCGGTGCGCATGGCGGTAATCGTCCAGCAGATGGTACCGGCGGTGGCGTCCGGCGTAACTTTCAGCCAGAACCCACTCACCGGACTGGACGAAGTGGTAGTGGAAGCGGTGCCGGGTCGTGGTGATGCCCTCGTGCAGGACGGCGTCACACCGCAGCGTTGGGTGAACAAGTGGGGCGAATGGCTGACTGCCCCCGCCGAGCCCATCGTGCCGCCCGCAGTCATCCAGGAAGTGGTCGAGCGTACCCGCCGGTTGGCCAAAGCGTTTGGGCGACCGGTCGACCTGGAGTGGGTGTACGATGGAGCGACCGTGTTCTGGCTGCAGCTGCGCGAGATTACGACCCGTGACCCGGTCACGATTTACTCCAATCGGATTGCCCGTGAAGTGCTGCCCGGCCTGATCAAGCCGCTGGTATGGTCGATCAATGTGCCGATGGTCAATTCGGCGTGGGTGCGGTTCTTCGGTGAAGTAATCGGCCCCAGCAACATCGATCCGCACGCGCTGGCGCGCGCGTTTTACTACCGGGCGTACTTCAACATGAGTGTGGTTGGGGACATCTTCGAGGCCCTGGGTTTTCCGCGTGCCAGCCTTGAGCTGCTGATCGGCCTGGGCAACCGTGGGGCGGAGAAACCTCGCTTCAAGCCCACGCGCCGCACCTATACGCACGTGCCGCGTATGCTGCGTTTCGTGGCCGACAAATGGCGATTCGACCGGCAAGTCGAACAGTTCCTGCCAGCCATGTGGGCGCAGTACCGTGCCTTGCAGTCATCGGACATCGCACACATGCGCGTAGACGAGCTGCTGCATGCCATCGGCCGACTGCGGGTGCTGGGCGAGGAGACGGCCTATTTCAACATCGTGGTGCCCCTGTTGATGCAGGCCTACCACGGTTTCCTACGCAGCCAGCTGGCCGGCTGTGGCGTCGATCTCGACGACGTCAACCTCACGGCCAACCTGCCGGCGCTGGAAGCGCTTGATCCGAATGCGTTCCTGGCACGACTGCATGCGCAATATGCCCGGTTGAGTGACGAGACCCGGCAGGTGATCCGCGACGGGGAGTACGCTGATTTCGCAGCCCTGGCCGGCATCGGCGAGCTGCAGCAGGGTGTCGACGAGTTCCTGGCCCGTTTCGGCCATTTCAGCGACAGCGGCAACGATTTCTCTTCGATCCCCTGGCGCGCTAATCCCGACATCGTACTGCGCATGGTGGTCGATTTTCAGACCGTGGCGGCCGAAGAACCGGCGCGCGTCGACTTCGATGCGCTGCATCTGCCGGCCCTGCGGCGGCCGTGGCTGCGGGTGTTGGCCGGACGGGCACGCCGCTTTCGCCTCTACCGGGAGCAGATCAGTTCGTTGTTTACGTTTGGTTACGGGCTGCTGCGGGATTATTTCCTGGCCCTGGGTGCTTATCTCGTGCAGGGCGGATTCCTGGCGCAGCCCGAGGACATCTACTTCCTGTCGTGGGACGAAGTCAACGCCGCGGTCGACGATGCCACCCCCGGCGTCGCGCTGGTCGAACGGGCGACCGCGCGCCGACAGGAAATGGAAACGGTGCGCCACGTGATGCTACCCGAAATTATCTATGGTGACACGCCGCCCCCGCTGGAGGCACACACGGCAACGCAGCTGACGGGGGTCCCCACCGCGCGCGGCTACTACCAGGGCCCCGTGCGTGTCGTGCAGGGAATTCACGATCTTGGCAAAGTGTGCCCGGGTGACGTGCTGGTCATTCCTTTTTCTGACGTGGGCTGGACACCGCTGTTTACCAAGGCTGGGGCCGTGATCGCTGAATCGGGCGGTATGCTCTCCCACAGCTCGATCGTGGCTCGTGAATACCGTATCCCGGCCGTGGTGTCCGTTGCCGGCGCTTTGCAGTTGGCGGACGGTACCCTGGTGACCGTGGATGGGTATCGGGGAGAGGTCACCATCCATCAAGACGCATAGGAGGAGATGATGAGTTTGGTTCAATGGCTGCTGCCCGTTGTGTTTGCCTTCCTGGCCGGCATGGCGCTGGTTCTCAGCCTGACTGTGCACCCGCGCCGGGCATGGCGGTACGGGTTGCTGACGGTTCTTTTGGGCGCGGCCATGCTGGCAAGTCTGGTCACGTTTGTGGGCTCGTGGTGGCTGCTGGGTGCCGGGCTGCTTACCCTACTCGCATTCCTGTTGGGTTATCTGTTCATGGCCCGGCGGTTTCTGGCCCGTGAGGATCCACGCCCGGTGCCGGCGATCACGCGCGCCAGGACCGACCCCGGCCAGGGCCACACCGCAGTGGTCTACTTCACCCACGGCGAGCCCGAGGACTACGACCCGATTGGTTGGATCAACCAGTTTCGTGAGTTCGATGAGCAGAAGATCCCGTTTGTACCGCTCATTGCGCGCCCCCTGTTCGTTTACCAACTGCGCCGGAAGTACAATAAGATCGGCAAAAGCGGCCACCGCGCAATGCATACCCGCATGCTGCACGCCGTGGAACAGATGTACCGTGCCCAGGGTGACACGCGCACGCGCTTCTACCTGTCCTTCCTCGATGACAATCCGCGTCCGGATGCGGCTGTCATCCAGGCCATCAATGAGGGCGCCAGCCGCATCGTCGTCAGCGAGGTCTTTCTCACCATCTCCAATCACACGGCGGAGGGTGAGTCGCTGATCAAGGCGCTCAACCTGGAAGAGGAATACGGCATTCCGGTCGCCTATACCGGCCCGCTGTGGGAGTCGGAGCGGCTGAAGCAGATGTTCGTGCAGCGCGCCAACGCCAACCTGAACGGCATCGACAAAACGCACGTCGGCGTATTGCTGGTCGGCCATGGCCAGCCGCACCAGTGGGACGTCGAATGGCCCACCGAAACCGCACAGGAGATCCGTTTTCGCGAGGAAGTACTGGACCGTCTGGCGCAGGCCGGCTATGCGCGCGATCACCTGGCCATGGCCTGGATGGAGTTTCGTAAGCCACACCCGGCGGCCAAAGTGGAAGAGTTTATTGCTAACGGCGTGCAGCAAATCTTCTACTTCTCGGCGGCTATCAGTGCCGAAGCCATCCACAGCCAGGTCGATGTTCCGGAGCTGATCGACAAGGCCCAGGTGCCCGCTGGTTACCCGTTGGTGAACCTGGGCGCGTGGAATGACGATCCCCTGGTGATCGAGGCGATCAAGGAACGAATCGACGCCGTCATGGTATAATTGCGCGCGTGAGGTGC
>CAZXQZ010000047.1:16710-23560 GCA_964642445.1 uncultured Anaerolineae bacterium | reverse complement strand
GCGCCATCGCCCGGCGCTATTTGGAGTGCGGCAGCCACGCTGCCGCTTTTGCGCCATCGCCCGGCGCTATTTGGAGTGCGGCAGCCACGCTGCCGCTTTTGCGCCGTCGCCCGGCGCTATTTGGAGTGCGGCAGCCACGCTGCCGCTTTTGCGCCATCGCCCGGGTACACGACACCAAAGCGACGGAATGGTGCGATCGCTCTCTGCGTCGAACCTATGCTGCAACCGCCCCAGCGATCGCCCCGGGCTGCCGTATTCCAAGGCGGCAGCATGGCTGCCGCACTCCAAGGCGGCAGCATGGCTGCCGCACTCCAAGGCGGCAGCCATGGGTCAGACGGGCCGGCGGAGGAAGAGCACCGTACGCTCGACCTCGATGACGGTCACGCCATCCTGGTTGCGCCCGACGTGACGCAGGCGCACGATGCCACGGTCGGGCCGGGACTGCGAGGGCCGTGTTTCCAGCACCTCGCTCTCGACGTAGACGGTATCCCCGTGGAAGAGTGGGTTGGGATGCAGCACCCGTTCGTACGACAGGTTGGCGACGATCGTGCCTTCTGTGAGCTCGGGCACAGTGATGCCCACGACCAGCCCCAGGGTGAAGATGCCGTTGACAATGCGCCGCCCGAACTGGGTGCGTGCGGCAAAGTCCTCGTTCAGATGCAGCGGCTGCGTATTCATGGTCAAGGCGCTGAACAGTACGTTGTCCATCTCCGTGACGGTGCGCCCTAAACTGTGCTGGATACGCTGCCCGACCACCAGGTCGTCGAAATACATGCCAGCCATGAGAATTCCTTCGTCTCTTGCCGGTGACCTGCGGCAGCTTTAGTCTGCTTCGGCCATCAACTCGTCTACGTCGCGCGGCATCTCGGCCCCCAACCGCCCATCAGTCCCGTCGCGTGCTGCCGGCAGCAGGGTCTTGGAGCCTACCGCCAGGTAGGTGTAGCCCTCCTTGACCAGGGTCGCAAAATCGGAGATCATCCGCCGGCCGTCGACGACCAGGTAGGGTGGCTGCACCGTCTGCTCGATTTCGCTGCTCAACCCGCGAAACTCTTCCCAGTCGGTGGAGATGAACAGGGCATCACTGCCCTCCAGCGCAGCCCGCGCACTGGCGTGGTAGCTGATCTTTTCGTACAGGCGATTCTGCTGCGGATTGAAGTAGTTGCGGGCTTCGTCCATGGCCAGGGGATCGTAGGCACGGATCGACTTGACACCCAGGCCAAGCAGGTCCTGCACCACACGCAGGGCGGACGAGTCGCGCATGTCGTTGGTGCGTTTTTTGAAGGAAAGGCCCAGCAGGGCAACGCTCTTTTCGTTGAAGTCGAAATGGGCCTCGTGGATGGCACGCTCGATCAGGTAGGTCTTCTGGTACTCGTTGATCTGGTGCACCGAGCGCAGCAGGTCGGTCGACTTGCCGTGGCGGCTCAGCTGATAGATGAGGGACTGAATATCCTTACCAAAACAGCTGCCCCCGGCCCCGTTGCTCACGAATGAGCCCCAGGTGCTGATCCGATCATCGGCCGTGACCCCTTGTTTCAGTTGGGACATGTCGATGTTGTCGAACGTCTCGGCCAGGCGCGCACCTACGCCGTTCCAGAACGAGATGTAGGTCAGCAGCAGCGTATTGGCCATGTATTTGATGGCTTCGGCAGTTTCGGGCGTCGTTTCGATGTAACGAATGCGCACGTGGTCGACGAACTGCGGATAGACACGGCGCAGCAGCTCGAAATCCTCCGGCGTATCGGCACCGACGACGACCCGGTCGGGCTTGCGTGAACGCTCGACCGCATTGCCTTCGGGGAGGAACTCCGGGTTCGAGGCCACGCCGGCGTTGGGCACGCGGTGCTCGTGCAGCACCTTGAGCAGTCGACGGGCCGTGCCGATGGGCACCGTGCTTTTGTTGACCAATACGACCCGACGTTTGTTGTGACGCTCAGCCAGCACCTGCGCCAGGTGGTGAACCGCCTTCATATAGTAGCTGAGATCGGTTGCGCCGCTGCGCAGAGGCGGTGTCGGCAGGCAGAGGAAAATGACCTCGACCCCTTCGATGATCGGCTCGACCTCGGTGACGAAAAAGAGATGACGTCCCAGGTTCTCGCTGATGACATTGGACAGCTCCGGCTCGTTGACGTACGCTTCGATGGCCTCACGCTGGCCAGTGCGGTACGCCTCGATGCGCGTGTGATCGATGTCGTAGGCGTACACCTGGTGCCCGTACTCCGAACAGACGGCAGCGTGGGTCAAACCGACGAACCCGGTGCCAACGACCAGTATCTTCATGCGTCTATTGCTCCTTTCGATGACGCGGCAGTCGTTTCGATTGTACCGGATGATAATCAAAAACACAATTGATCGTGCGACTTTGGAGAACACGCCCTCATACACTATACTGCAGTCCATTGACACCAGACAACCACCTGCCGCCTTTGGCCTGCGCCTCCAAAAAAGTGCGCAATTTACATAATGATACAATGAAAGGTTGAATCATGCCCGATCCACGCGTGACCAAATTAGCCGATGTCCTGGTCAACTACTGCACAGCGGTGCGCCCGGGTGACTGGGTCTTCATTCGCGGGCACGTCGCCGCCATGCCCCTCGTCGAAGCGCTGCTGCGTCAGGTTCTGCGCGCCGGCGGCCGACCGAGCGTACTGCTCAGCAGCGACGAGCTGCAGGAGATCGCGTTGCGCGAAGCGTCCGACGAACAGCTGCAGTGGGTTTCGCCCATCGAAGAGATGATGCTGGGCCAGGCCGACGTCTACATCGCCATGATGGCCGCCCACAACACCCATGCCCTCACCAATATCGAGCCGCGCCGCCTGCAGGTGCAGCAGCTCGCCCGCCGCGATCTGATTGGCACCTACATGCGGCGCATGGCCGACCGCTCGCTGCGCGCCGTCGGTACGTTGTATCCCACCACCGGCTATGCGCAGGATGCCGACATGAGCCTGCCCGACTTCGAGGATTTTGTCTATACCTCGATGTTCATCGACCAACCCGACCCGGTGGCGTGCTGGCAGGAAATGCAGACCCGCCAGCAGCGCCTGGTCGAGTGGCTCGACGGCAAAAAACAGGTGGTCGTGCGCAGCCCGAATGCCGACCTGACGCTGTCGATTGCCGGGCGCCGTTTCATCAACGACAGCGGGCACGTCAACATGCCGGGCGGCGAGATCTTCACCAGCCCGGTGGAGGACTCGGCCAACGGCTGGGTCAAATTCACCTTCCCATCGGTGCGCTACGGCGTCGAAGTCGATGGCGTATCGTTCGAGCTGCGTGACGGCCAGGTGGTACGCGCCACGGCCCAGAAGAACGAAGCCTACCTGCTGGGCCAACTTGACGTCGATCCCCAGGCGCGCTTCCTGGGTGAATGGGCCATCGGCACCAACTACAACATCCAACGTTTCACCAAAAGCATCCTGTACGATGAAAAGATCGGCGGCACGATGCACATGGCGATCGGCTCCGGGTTCCCCGAAGTGGGTGGCAAGAATCAGTCATCGGTACACTGGGACTTCATCTGTGACCTGCGCCAGGACAGCGAGATATTCGTCGATGGCACGCTGTTCTACAAAAACGGCGAGTTCCAGGTGTAGGATGGGAAGCTGACTTCCAAACACCAATAACTGCCTCTTGAATATTTGTCAGAATCGACAATTCGGTGTAATCTGAAGCCCCTCCATAACAGGCCATTCGTTGAGACGAAGAAGGAGCACTGCGTTGAAATTACCGCGACTGCGCACCCTGTTGGCTATCGCCATCCTGGTGGCGATAGCCATCTTTGTACTGATGCCGGGTTCCAACCCGACGACAACACCCACGGCCGGTCTGCTGGGCACCGCGGCTGATGTGCGTGAGCGTTACGTGGCCGAGCCGGGCGAAGCACCGGGCCAGGAGAGCGAAGACCTGCTCGCCATGGGCGACTACTTCTACCACCGCGTCTCGTATCCCACGGGTAGGTTTGAATCCCGTTGGGTCGTGGACGCGGCGGCGCAAGATCAGGCAATCGAGCGCGGCGTGCCCGCCGGTGAGGTGACCTACAATCCGACCGAGTCGCAGTCACCGCTGGCGCTGAGCCCCAACCGCTTCACGTCGCTGGGGCCCCTTCCCCTGCAGAGCAACGGCTGTCTGAGCTGCTACTCCTACGGCCTGGTTTCGGGTCGCGTCAATACCATTGTGATCGACCCGGTGACCCCCAACGTGGCCTACCTCGGCGCTGACGGCGGCGGCGTGTGGAAGACGACCAACTGCTGTACGGCCGCCACCACCTGGACGCCGGTCACCGACGACCCACTGCTCTCGACGATCGCCATCGGCGACCTGCACATCGACCCCAACAACCACAACGTGGTCTATGCCGGCACCGGTGACCTGCGTTTTGGCTCCTTCTCCTTTGGCGCTGCGGGCCTGCTCAAGAGCACCGACCAGGGCGCGACCTGGACCATGTTGGGTACCGACGTGTTCAACCCGGTCTACCCGCAGCCGGTGGGTGTCTTCCCGCAGTACCAGGCCATCGGCAAGGTGCGCGTCGACCCGAACAACAGCAACAACGTCGTCGTCGGCACCAAGACCGGCCTTTTCCTGTCGTACGATGCTGGCACCACCTGGACCGGTGCCTGTCTCACCAACAACTTCACGACGCAGCGCCAGGACATCACCGGTCTGATTCTGCGCGACATCGGCGCCACCACGCAGATCTATGCCTTCGTCGGTACGCGCGGCTTCAAGACGACGGTGCAGGTCGACCTGGATCAAAACGGGGCCAACGGCGTGTACCGCGCCGTGCTGCCGGCCAGCGGCTGCCCTGTCAACTGGGAGACGCTCAGCCGGGCTGACAACGGCTGGCCGGCCGACACCGCGACCGGTATTCCGGTCAACACCACGACGCTGACCGGCAACCGACTGGGTCGTCTCGACGTTGCCATCGCGCCCAGCAATCCCGACGTCATCTACGTGCAGGTGCAGGCCATTCTGGCCACCGGCGGTGCGCAGCGTGGCGGCCAGCTCGGTGTCTGGCGCACGACCGACGGTGGCACGACCTGGCAGCAGCGCTCGAGCACGAGCGGCTTGACCGGCTGTGACGGTGACGGTAACCAGAACTGGTACGACCAGGGGGTCGCCGTCGATCCGAACAACCCTGAGGTGGTGTACATCGATGCGATCGACATCTTCAGGTCGGATAACGGTGGTACGACCTTCGTCAACAAGACCTGCGGCTACGCCGGCGGCAACACCGTGCACGTCGACCACCATGCATTGGCCTACGTGCCGGGCTCGTCGACGACGATGCTGGCGGGCAGCGATGGCGGTGCGTACGTCACGTTGAATGCCAATGCAGCGACGCCGACCTTCTCCCAGCTCAACAATACGCTGCCCACCCTCGAGTTCTACTCGGGTGACATCACACGCAACTTTGCTACAGCGGCCCAGCCCGGGATCAACGGTGGTATGCAGGACAACGGCTCGGCGGTCTACGTGTGGAACGCCGGCAACCCGGCGGCGGCGGTGTGGCAGCTGCGTAAGGGCGGTGACGGTATGTTCGCCCGCATCGAGCCGATGTTGGGCCAGCGCTGGTACCAGGAGAGCCAGAACGGTGCCCTGGCGGTAAGCACCACCGGTGCCTACGGCAGCCAGACAACCGCAACCGGCGCCTGGACCGCCGACCGCTTGAGTTTCATCTTCCCCTACGAGATCCAGAAGAACAACTGCACGGGTGGCGTCTGCACGCACATGATCGCCGGCTCGTACCGCGTGTTCGAGTCGGTCAACGGCGCAATTGGGGCCACGCAGGCGGCCCGCTGGTACGTCAACAGCGGTGACCTGACCAAAAACACCCTGGCTGACCGCTCCGTCATCAACCAGCTCAACTACGCCTGGAGCGACAATACGCGCGCCATCGTCGGTACCAACGACGGCAACGTGCAGATGGGCTTCAACATGGGTCAGGGCGTGGCCAACAGCGCAACCTGGGTCAACGTCACCGGTCTCAACGCTGTCCTCCCCAACCGGCCGATCCTGGACGTGTTCCAGGACACAGCCAACCCGCTGATTGGTTACGCCGCGGTGGGCGGCTTCGACCAGAATACGCCCACGACGCCCGGCCACGTCTTCCAGGTCACCTGCACGGCCAACTGTGCCTCGTTCACCTGGCTGAACAAATCGGGTAACCTGCCCAACATCCCGGTCGATTCGATCATGGTCAACCCCAATTACCGGCAGCAGGTGTTTGCCGGCACCGACTGGGGACTCTACTACACCAACAACATCGACGCTGCGACACCGGTGTGGTACCGCTTCCAGGCGGGCCTGCCCAACGCCATGATCTGGGACATGACGATCGACAGCGGCGCAACGACGCTGGCGCTGTGGACACGCAGCCGCGGTGCGTACGTCTGGCCGCTGCCCAGCGCCCCGTTCCGCACCTGCCCCGACTACAACAGCAATGGCAGCATCGACGTCGCCGATATCGGCATGGTTGCCGGTGCCTGGGGTACGACGGTGGCATCACCCAACTGGAACAACCGCTACGACCGCAATGACGATGGTAAAGTCGACATCATCGACATCATGCTGGTCACGGCCCAGTTCGGCACCAGTTGTTAGTACAACCGACGTTGTGGCGGCCGTAACGGAGTCACCCGACGGCGGCTGAATCAGACTTGGGACGTCGGACGCCTCTCAGGCGTCCGACGTCTTGCATTCGGAGGGTGAACCACCAAAACACTAGAACATCACAAAACTTGGTGTCTTTGTGTCTTGGTGGTTCGATTCTTAAGTGGCGCAAGGGAGTTCAGAGATGCAAACACCGACCTTTCAAGATGTGCTGCTGGCCCAGCGGCAGATTCGTCCGCACCTGGCG
>CAZXQZ010000047.1:0-16610 GCA_964642445.1 uncultured Anaerolineae bacterium | reverse complement strand
ACCGACCTTTCAAGATGTGCTGCTGGCCCAGCGGCAGATTCGTCCGCACCTGGCGCGTACGCCGCTGTACCGCTACCCCGCAATCGACGAGCTGGTTGGCACGGCGGTGTACGTCAAACACGAAAACTACCAGCCGGTGGGGGCGTTCAAAGTCCGCGGGGGCATCAACCTGGTGTCGCAGCTCAGCCCTGACGAGCGGACGCGCGGCGTGATTGCGGCGTCGACGGGCAATCACGGCCAATCGGTGGCCTATGCGGCGCGCCTGTTTGGTGTCACGGCGCGCATCGTCGTGCCCGAGGGGGCCAATCCAGGTAAGGTAGCGGCGATGCGTGGCATGGGGGCCGAGGTGATCTTCCACGGTCCCACCTTCGACCAGGCACGCCAGCACTGCGAAACCCTGGCCCAGGCACATGGCTACCGCTATATCCATTCGGGCAACGAACCGCTGCTGATTGCCGGCGTGGCGACCGGGGTGGTCGAGATGCTCGAAGACCAGCCCGAGCTGGACGTGATCATCGTGCCGATTGGGGGTGGCAGTGGGGCGGCCGGTGCCTGCCTGGCCGGGCACGCGCTCAAGCCGGGTTTACAGGTCATCGGGGTGCAGTCCGAAGCATCGCCGTCGGCCTTTCGTTCCTGGCAGCAGCGTGCGCTGGTCGATGCACCCAACCGGACGTTTGCCGAGGGCCTGGCTACGGGTTCTCCCTTTGGCCTGCCGCAGTGCATGCTGTGGGAGAGCCTGGACGACTTCTGGCTGCTGAGTGATGCCGAGATCCGCCAGGGCATGGTGTGGATGATCGAGCACGCCCACACCCTGGCCGAAGCGGCTGGCGCGGCTCCCCTGGCCGCCGCGTACCGCAGGCGCGAGGCGTTGGCCGGCAAGCAGGTGGGATTGGTCTGTTCGGGGGGCAACACCTCGCTGGCGCATCTGCGCGAGGCTTTGGCGGTGTGAGGCGCACGATGGACCGCGAGACCCTGATCGACCGCAAACACCAGGTGATCGCCGACATCCGGCGCTGCCAGCTCGAGCTGAACCAGGCCAGGCTGCGCAGCGATCGCCTGAGCAAACGTCGTGTCCAGGAGCTGGAGCGTCGCCTGGCGTCGTTGATGGCCGAAGAGTACCGGTTACGGCAGGAGATCGATCGCGCCGGTCGATCGTAGGCGAGTACGAGTAGGAGTACGAGTAGGAGGATCGGGCGGTAATCGATGGCTATGGTCAAACGAAGTGACAGGGCCACACCCTGCCCAATGTGGTGCCAGTTCTGGCCCACACCGGGCAAGCGTGTGGCCTTGCCATAGACGATCAGTAGTAGGTTTGCAGGTACGTCTGGCCCAGGGCGACGCAGCCGGTGCGGTTGGCGCACTGGTTGGGGTTCTCTTCCACGTACAGATCGAAGTTGTGGGAGCCTTCGTTGGGCAGTTGGGCGGCGACGCGATAGTGACCTGTGCCCTGCAGCTCGAAGGTGTAGCGACCTGGGACGTCGCCCGTCTTGCCCGCCACCACGAAGTTCTGGTCGTTGACCTGTACTGTCAGGTAGCGGCCGACGTGATTCTCGATGACCAGGTAGGCGACGTTGCTGCGGGCGGCCGGTTTCGGTTTTGGTGTTGGCGCTGCGGCGGGCGGGGGTGGGGGAGGCGCAAGGGCGAATGGCACATTGCGCAGGTCCACGCGCAAATCGAGGAAGGTCGTCGCCACCCATGCCTCATCGTGCCCGAACAGCTCGATTTTGACCCAGGTGTTATCGGCGCTGCGGCCGATGATGCGCACGCTGGCGCCCTGCTTGAGCGTGCTGATGACAGGATAATTGGTGGATGGCCCGCTGCGCACGTTCAGCACGGCGGGGGCAACGGTGGCATCACCGCTGCTGGTGTTGCCGGGTGCCTGGCGGTCGCCGCTGCCGCCGATGCCGGGTCGCTGCGGTGCCGTGGGGGTGGTGTTGGGCAGCCACACCGTGGCGTTGTCGAACGCCACAGCGGTTGCGCCCGAGTCGATAGACCCCAACGTGAGTCCCCAGGCACCCTGGGTGAAGCTGGCATCCTGGATAGTCGACAGCTCCTGGTCGTTGGCCAACAGAGTGATCTGATTGCCCAGCGCCAACAGTCCCAGGCGATTGCTGCCGCCGCGGCCAGCGTTCAGTGCATCGGTAGGGGTCCAGCGTGCCAGTGTCGTGAAAGAATCGTCGACGTATTTGCCCAGGGTGAACTGCCCATCGCTGCTGACGACCGCCAGGTAAAAATTGTTCGGGTCTTGCATGCGGAAGATGACGCCGAAGAAGTTGTCGATCGCGCCGGCCAGGTGCGCCGTATCCACCTCCAGGTAGAAGTCGCCCAGCGGGCGCTCGTTGAGCGACCAGATGAAGGTGTCTGTTGCGTCGAGCTGCATCAGCAGCTGGCCGCGCGCGATGCTGCGTGCACTTTGCGCATTGCTGCCCAATGACCACGCGCCGTCGTTGGTATCGAAGGTGTAGGTGGCCAGCGGTGCTGTGGCGCGGATCGTCTGCAGTAGGCCGGCGCCGGGCTGCTGCCCTGGGCCGGTGACACCGGTGCCGATGCCGGTGGTGCCACCCGACTGGTGTGGGGTTGCTGCGCCGGCGATGGCCGGCAGGAGCAATGTTAATAATGTGAAAAGGGTCAGGGTTATCAGTCTGGATCGCGTCATCGTGTGTATCTCCTTTGTATCCCCTTGTGTCACGAAGTGCTTGAAGCATAACAAATGATCATTTGGAAATCATTTATTGGGATGGGCATCCCAAAAGTGGTTAGGGTTGGCTCTGCACCCGTGTGCTGCCTTTATTATCGCAGGTACGTATGATAAAATGAACATGATCGATGCAAACCTGGCTCGTACACAGTGCAAACCAGGCCGCTGCCTGGCGCGGCGGGCTGGTTCGGTTGTCGCGGCGGCGTCAGGCGTTTGTCGGGCGGTGGCAAGCGGTACTTGATATGATGGAGCCACATGAGGAGGTCACAATGAACCTGGTGTGGGTTTGGTTTGTGATAGCGATTCTATTTTTCCTGGGTGAATTGGTCACGGCCGGTTTTGTACTGGCGGCCTTTGGTGTGGGCGCCCTGGTGGCGACGTTGGCGGCGCTGTTAGGGGCTACCCTGCCGGTACAGCTGATCGTATTTATTGTCACGTCGGGGGTGGGTGTCTTGTTGAGCCGGCGGTTTGCCGATCGTATCACCGGGCCGCAGGCCCAGGGTGTGGGCATCGATCGTGTGCTCGGCAAACGTGCCGTGGTGCTCGAAACGATCGACCCCATGACAGCAACGGGCATGGTGCGCGTGGAACGCGAGGAGTGGCGCGCTGATGCCGCCGACAACGTGCCTATTGCGGCCGGTGCGGTCGTTCAGGTATTGGCGGTCGAAGGCACGCGGCTCAAGGTGCGTCAGGTACCCGGCGATGATGCGGCGGTGTCCGCCGCGTGACCAGTGGCCGGGGATGTGAGTGTTTCAATGGCCTGGCTGGTGCTGTGCCGGCCAGGAAAGCACGTAGGTTTTCCCGCATCGGAGGCTAACCATGTTAGTACCCATTTTGATTCTGATTCTGCTGGCGGTGTTTGTGTTCATCATCGCCGCGCTGAGCATTCGTATCGTTTCGCCGTACGAGAAGGCGGTGGTGGAGCGGCTGGGGCGCTACGTCCGCACGGCGTCACCCGGTCTCACCTTCATCATCCCCTTCATCGATACGCTGCGCAAAGTCGACATGCGCGAGCAGGTGGTCGACGTGCCGGCGCAGGAGGTCATCACCAAGGACAACGTGGTGGTGACCGTCGACGCCATCGTGTACTACGAGGCGACCGATCCGGTGAAGCTGGTCTACAATGTGGCCGACTTCTACCAGGCGGCGACCAAACTGGCCCAGACGAACCTGCGTAACGTCGTGGGTGAAATGGAACTGGACCAGGCGCTGACGTCGCGCGAAGTGATCAACACCAAACTGCGCATGGTCCTGGACGATGCGACGGACAAATGGGGTGTGCGTGTGGTGCGTGTCGAAATCAAACGCATCGACCCGCCCGCCGACGTGACACAGGCCATGCACCGCCAGATGAAGGCCGAGCGCGAAAAGCGTGCCGACATCCTGCAGGCCGAGGGTCAGCGCCAGGCTAAGATTCTGGCCGCCGAAGGTGAAGCCGAGGCGGTGCGCCGGGTCGCCGAGGCGCAGCGTTACAAGCTGGAAGTCGAAGCCACCGGCCAGGGCAACGCCATCACGACGGTGTTCAACGCCATTCGTGACGCACAGCCCGACGACAAGCTGATTGCGATTCAGTACCTGGAGACGCTCAAAGTCGTGGCGAACGGCCAGTCGACCAAACTGATCCTGCCTTACGAGGCGTCAGCGCTGTTGGGCGCGGTCGCCGGCGTCAAAGAGATCTGGGGTGAAGTAAAGAAGTAGCGGCCGGTTTTCAGACCACCAAGGCACAAAGACACCAAGGCCTGATACGTCCTGGCCTTGGTGTCTTTGTGCCTTGGTGGTCGTAACTCAGGATGCTACCGCCTGATCACCGGCAGGTAATAGGACCGCACCGGTGGCGGTGACGCGGTCGGTGTGGCGGTTGGCGTGGCGGTTGGTGTGTGGGTTGGCGTTGGCGTATGCGTCGGCGTCAGGGTCGGTGTTGGCGTCGTCGTCGAGGTGGGCGTGGCCGTCGGCGTAACGCCGCAGGGCAGGAAGTAGTCCGGCTGGTAGTCGATGCGGTTGACCAGCAGGACGGCGTCCAGCCGGCTGTTGGCCTCACGCGTGCGGAAGGTGATCGTGTGGTTGCCGGCAGTCAGGGCAAAGGGTGTCACCGGCTGTCCATTTTGATGCACCGCATCCCAGCCCCATGTCCACGACCCACCGAACTGCGGGATCTCGTATTGCTCGATTTCAGTGCCATCGACCAGCACCGAGAACGAATTTTGATTCCAGGCTGACCCCATCACGCGCGCCCACAGGTAGTACAGCCCATTGGCGGGCACGTTGACCTGCAGGCTGAGCGTGCTGCCCGAATTGGCCGTGGCATCGCTGACGTAGCGGCAGGCCGAGGCGCCCTGCCCGGCATGCACGGCCAGGCTGCCGCTGCGTGTGCCGCTTTCGGCTTCGGCGATCCAGGAGAAAAACGGCGCCGCGCCCTCCTGCCAGTGCAGGACCGTCAGGCAGTCGCCGGCCAGGTAGATGCGGTCCGCCGTCACGGCCAGGTGGTGGGTTGGGCAGGACGGCTGGTAGCTGGCCAGCAGCACGGGTGCCGCCGGGCTGCTGACGTCGAGCACACGCAGAGCGCCGTCAACCACCAGGAAGAGGCGGTTCCCCATGACGACCAGGTCCTCCACGGCCGCATCGTACACACCGGCCAGGGTAGGCGTCGTGGGGTCGGTCGTGTCCAGGATCAGCAGTTGATCGGTGACCACGTAGGCCCGGTTGGTCGCGGCGCGCACCAGGTATGAAGCCTGAGGCAGGGCGTAAGTGCCCAGCGGGTTGGGTGTGGCGGGGTTGGTCACATCGTAGAGGACGAGCCGATCAGGATAGGTCTCTGCAGCCAACAAGCAGCCATTCAAAACGTCCACGCTCTCATAACTCCCATCGAGAATGGGCTGGCCATTTTGGTGTACCACTTGTAGATAGTAGCCCGTCGCGATGTAGATCGCTTCGCCTTCAGCCATGATATCCCGAATACCGCTATCGTAATATAGAATCCCTGGAAAATTGCAGCCCCCGGGCTGCGGGAACCATGGGTCTCTCACGTCGAAACACCCTGGATAGTACCGCCCCCAAACGTCGTAATGAAACGATGCGACGTAGATGCGTCCATCTGCGAGACGGAAGATATTCCTGAATCTACCTGCGAATTCAGCAACAATGTGCGGCTGGGCGGGATCTACTACATCGAGTGCCTTGAAGCCCTGAGAATCCGACATCCAGAACGCAACACTTCCAACGGCCTCCAGCGAATAATAATCGGCGCCAAAGTTGCGGTAGCGACCCACAACCATTGGATTACTGGGGCGCACATCAACTATCACGATCCCACCATCCCACCTGTCCGCCAAATAGGCCAGGTACCCTTCAGTGTCCATACCAGAAAACAGTCTACCATACTCACCAAGTGAGTATGGTTCGAGCGGATTGCTGAGATCGAAACTCTTGATTCCAATACCAGAACACAACGCGACCAGGCGATCAGCTGTTACGCGTAAGTCCCCTAGACACCAGTCGTCAGCGGATGGATGAACAGATCCAACCCGAGGGTTGGTTGGCACACTGACATCGACCGCCACGAGACCTGTGCCCTCACCATACAAATACATGAAGGTAAGATAGACCACCGTTCCGGCGAGGACGAAATCACCTGCATACCTGGAGAAGTGCACCGATGCCACCTCGACAACATTGCTGGGATCTTGTATGTCCAACAGTACCAGGTCAAAACCAGGACCTTCACCCGCCTCGACCAGGGTAATGACCAGGCTACCCAATGGTACGGCGCGTAGAAAGTTTCGGTGAGGCACTTCGTAGGATACGCGAAGCACAGGTTGCGACGGTGTGCTGACATCAAGCAACTGAACGTACCCGTCGCAATCACCCTGAGTGCACACACCGCCGGCCAGGTATGCCATCCCACCGGACACCACCATTGCGTTCAGTCCATCCGGCCGGTTCCAGGTAGCCACACGCACCGGAGCCAGCGGGTTGCTGATATCGATGATCCAATTACCCGCATACAGAAAGTGACCATCGACCTGGAAGGGAGCGCTGCCGGGAAGGTCCGTGCCAGCGCCGACCGGCACGGGGTTGGTGGGGTCACTCACGTCCAAGACCAGCAGCCGTGTCCCGGCCGCGACATAGGCCAGGGACCCGACCACATCTACGGCCTGCGTCGCCGGGCTCGTCACCTGGCCAAGCAGGTCGAGCGTGATCGGTGTTGGCGGCGTGGCCGAGGTCGCCTGGGCGGGTTGAGGTATCGATCCACTGCTGAGCACAACCGTGACGAGCACGATCGACAGGAACGAGGTCACACGTGGGGAAACCATGAGGTTCCTCCTGGCGCCGCGATCGCCGCCGACGCACAAAAAACAGCACCACCCGCTGCCCGCGCCGGGCACCAGGGTGTGCTGCCGTTTCGCTTCTCGATGCGCTGGCCAACGTCGGAGAACGGTCGCATCGCGCACGCCTAAGAACAGGCAGCCTGTCACAGCCGCCAAATCGGGGCACTTCCCACCCCGGCCGGCACGGGCAAACCGGGGCATGCGGACTGACCGTATTATCGCGCCGCTGTGTGTATTCTGCATGAACAAACGAGCGGTTTTGCTGACAGTTTTGAAAGCTGAATGGCCCTTTGTGCGACATTCGCGGACACCCAAGCCAAAGCGGCAGCATGGCTGCCGCACTCCAGGGCGCCGATTCGCTTATTCGCTGCCCCCCATTCGTTGACGGCCATTCGTTCCCCCATCCCCACTTGGCGCCCTCGCCCGCTCATGTTACAATCCCTCCCATGAGCACCCGACGCCCACCCTTCATCCAGATCATCGCGACCGGCGGCACGATCGCCATGCGTATCGACGCCGCGAGCGGCGGACCTATCCCGGGCCTGTGCGGTGCCGAGCTGGTCGCCGCGGTGCCCGAGCTGGCCCGCCTTGCGACTATCGGCGTCGAAGACTTCGCCAACATCCCCAGCGAGCAGATGCAGCCGCGCAACTGGCTGCAGCTGGCACAGCGCGTGCGGACCTGGGCTAACGTGCACGATCTGCCGGTGCCGGCGGGCAGCACGACCGATGAGGTGCCTACGCGCCGGCCGCACGGGATCGTCATTCTACACGGCACCGATACCATGGAAGAGACCGCCTTCTTCCTCGACATCACCGTGCCCAGTAATATCCCGATCGTCTTCACCGGTGCGATGCGCGCGGCGACCGACCCGAACCCCGACGGGCCGGCCAACATCCGGGATGCGGCGCTCGTGGCGGCCCATCCCAAATCGCACGGCCGCGGCGTGCTGATCGTCATGAACGGCGAGATTCACTCGGCGCGCCGCGTGATGAAGGTCGATACCTCGGAAGTCGATGCCTTCGAGTCGATCCAACCGCCCGACCTGGGCAAGGTACGCAAGGGACGCGTGCACTTCAGCGGCGCCTGGTCGCCGCGCATCCACGTGCCCCTGCCCACCCACCTGCCGCGCGTCGACATCATCCCGATGTATGCCGGCGCCGACGACGTGGCACTGCGCGCCGCCCTGGCAGCGGGCGCGGATGGCCTGGTCATCACCGCCGTGGGTGCCGGCAACGTCAACCAGGCGCTCTACCAGGGGATCCTGGACACGTTGCACCGCGGTATCCCCGTCATCATCTCCAGCCGCGTGCCCTACGGCGGCGTGCGCCCCATCTACGCCTACAGCGGCGGCGGCGTGACCTTGCAGAAGGCCGGCGCCATCTTTGCACGTGACCTGAGCCCGCAGAAGGCGCGCGTCCTCCTGATGGCCGGCCTGGGCGCCGGCATCGCCCCCGCCGCACTCGGCGCCCTGTTTGCTTGATCCTTGACCACAAAGAACACACAGGGCACACAGATTTTTTGTTTTCTGTGTGCCCTGTGTGTCTCTGCGGTCAAATCCGTCCTGCGGTATTAGCGCGGCGCCAGGACGTAGGTCAGGATCGCCTGGCCGCTGCCGTTGGACAGGGTCAGCTCGCTGCCCGCCATCTGGTAGCTGGCGACCGCAGGCAGCAAGGCGGAATAGGTGGTTTCCTGCTGCATGATGCCATCGGGTTCGGCACATGCCAACAGGGTGAGAATCGGCTGGGTGATGCGCAGGGCGCTGCCGTCCACGGTGTAAGTGGCGGTGTAGGTGTTGCAGCCCGCCGAGCCGCTGAGGGCGCCGCCCTGGCCGAAGCTTGCGGTGATCGACGTTCCACCCAGGACCGGTGCCAGGGTGCCGTTGCTCAGGTAGGCAGTCAGGTTCCACGACGTGCCGACGATGGGCGGTGGTGCAGCTGCCACCGTAACGCTGGTTTCACGTGAATCGGTCTGCCCGGCCGCGTTGCTGGCTTCGATGCGGTAGGTGATGGTGCCGGCACTCTGCGTCTGGCAGTCCTGGCCAGCACCGCTGAACGGCGCATCGTTGGATACCAGGTTACCGTTGCGCCACAGGGATACCCGCTCCGTACCACCACCCACGCTCCAGGAGACGTTGATGCACTGACCGACGTTGACCTGCGCCGGCTCAGCGGCGAAGACGTTGATCACCGGTGGCACCGGTGTCGGCGGGGCTGGAGTTGGTGTCGCAGTTGGCGGCACTGGCGTTGGCGTCGGCGGCACCGGCGTCGTCGTCGGCACCGGCGTGGCCGTCGGTGGCACCGGGGTCGGTGTCGCCGGCTGCGTTACAGTGACGGTCTGCACGGCGCGGCTGGTGCCCCCCGAACCCGCGGCCTCGATCTGGTAGGTCAGCGAGCCGCTGCCCGGCGGGCAGTTGTTGAGCGTCCCACGGGTTGGCGCACCGTCCCACAGGACGGCGTTGTTGAGCGTGATCACGACACGGTTGACCGAACCCTGCACGTCCCACTCGATGCTGACACACTGGCCGACGTTGATCTGGCCAGGGTGCACGGAGAAGAGGGCAATGGTGGGCGCGCCGACGACCGGCTGTACGGTGATCGTGATCTCACGGGTCTGCACCGAGCCATCGGTCGCCACCACGCGCAGGTAGTAGGTCGTCGTCTGCGTCGGACACTCGACCTGGCTGCCCTGGCCCGGCACACCGTTGTTTTGCCAGTTTTCACCCTGGGCGTAGAAGTAGACTTCGCGCACGTTGCTGACGTTCCAGGAGAACGTGACGCACTGGCCGGCGGTGATGTTGGTCGTATTGGCGGTGAAGCTGATGTTGGGTACCGGCGTTTGGGTTGGCCTGGGCGTTGGAGTGGGTGCGGCGGGCACCGTGATGCCGACGTAGATGCGTTCGCCAAACGGCACATTCTTGCCGTTGTGCATCTGCCACCACCCCTGGTAGGTACCGGGGGTGAGCGGTGCGACCAGGTTCACCGAGATGTCGTAGGTGGCACCGGGCGCCACCTGGCCCTGGATGTGCGCCGGCTGGCCGCCCATCTGAGCACCGGCCAGGTTGCCCTGGACGAAGCCAAGGTAGTAGGTGCTGTCCCAGGTGCAGGTGCCGCTGTTGCGCACGCGCCAGGTTTTGACGAAGGCCTGCCCCGGCTGCAAAACGGGTGGTGCGGTCATGTTTTTGTCGTCGTACGTCACGTCGGCCACCCAGGCCATGCCGTCGACGCAGGCGGCGGGCGGCTGTGGGGTCGGCGTGGCGGCGGGGGTCGTCGGTACCGGCGTCGGCGTGGCGGCGGGGGTCGTCGGTACCGGCGTCGGCGTCGGAATCGGATCGACCAGGTCGTCGCTGTCGAGGTTCAGATATTCCTGGGCCAGCCGTTTGACCGTGCCGTCGTCCTGCAGCTGTGACAGGGTGCGGTTGAGTTCGCGCAGCAGGCTCGAGGCGCCACGCGGCACCGCCATCACAAACAGCTGCGGGTTCAGGCCACGCGCCACGACTTTCACGTCGCCCGACTGGGCAAACGTTTCGGCGGGCGTGGCATCCAACATCAACAGATCGACGCGGTTCGCCTCCAGGTCACGCACGGCCTGTTCCATGTTGCCGTAGCTGAAGAGGTTGCGCTGCCGCATCAGGCCGGTGTCGACCAGCTGTTCCTGCAGGATTGTCTCGTACACCGAGCCATCCTGGGCGCCGATGCGATACTTTGCCAGGTCCTCGATCTGGCTGATCATGGGATCCGCAGCATCGGCATTGGCCAACACGGCGTCTTCACCAGCGTAGTAGGGGTTGCTGAAGTCGACAAACTGGGCCCGTTCGCCCGTGGCCGAGATGGCCGAGATCGCCATGTCGATCTGGCCTACCTGCAAGGCACCGCCCAGACCCTCGAAAGCAAAGTCGTTCAGCTCGACCTCGATACCGAGCGCCTTGCCGATCTCACGAATCAGCGCGGCGTCGAAGCCAACGATCTGGAAGTTGTCATCGTACGACTCGAACGGCGGGTAATCCGCCGAGGTACCCACTACGATTTTGCCCGCCTGTTGAACACGGGCCCACGACGTATCGACCGCGGGGGTTGGCGTAGGGGTGGGCTCTGCTGGCCGGCAGGCCGCCAGCAGCAGGCCAACGATGACCACCAGGGCGATCCCAATGGCCACCTGACGCGAAAACTGTCTCATAAAGACATCTCCTCTCCGGGAATGGATCACGATCAGAGGGACACACCAACGTGACACATGATGTCATTATACCATGACGGATCATGACCCGCGAAGGTTCCGCCGGGATGGGTATATCTCAGATTGGGGGCAGACCCTTCGGGTTTTCGTCAACGGCCGGGATACAGCACCGGGAGACTGCCATGAAGTACCAGCTATCGGCGATGATGGTGAAAAACCCGAAGGGTCTTGTGTCGTGCACCAGACATGCGATGCACACGCCGGGGTGTGTCGTGGCATGGATAGGCAGGACGGCAGTTGGGTTTGACAGAAACGGTGCACGCGGCTAAATTGGTATCGGTTATCATCCTACTGACAGGACCACACGCATGCTCATCACCTTCGTGATTTTGGCTGTTACCATCGCCCTCTTCATCTGGAACCGGCTGCCGTCCGAGGTCGTGGCGTTGCTGGCGATGCTGGCCCTGTTCCTGACCGGCATCCTGGACCTGGGCCAGACCCTGGCCGGATTTGCCGATCCAACGGTGATCATGGTGGCGGCCCTGTTCGTCGTGGGCGAGGGGCTCACGCGGACCGGGGTGACCGCCTGGTTTGGCCAGCAGCTGCTGCGCCTGGGGGGCAGCACCGAATCACGCCTGCTGACGGTGGTCATGTCGGGGACGGGCGGGCTGTCGGGTTTTCTGAGCAACACCGGCACGGTCGCCATGCTGCTGCCCGCCGTGGTGGGTGCGGCCTGGCGTGCCCGGAGTGTACCCTCGCGCTTCCTGATCCCCCTGGCCTTTGCGGCCAACCTGGGTGGACTGCTGACGCTGATCGGTACGTCCCCCAACATCGTCGTGGCCGATACCCTGACGATGGCCGGGCTGCCGACCTTTGGCTTCTTCGAGTTCGCCCGGATCGGTCTGCCGCTGCTGATTGTCGTCATCGTGTTTACCGTGCTCGTCGGCAAACGTCTTCTTCCATCTTATCAAACCGACAATCGCCCCATCGACCTGGACGCATCGGTGCACGAGATGGTGACGTCCTACCAGCTGGCAGGCAAGCTGTTCCAGGCCACGGTGCTGGACGGGTCGCCCCTGGTGGGTCAGTCGCCCAAATCGTCACAGATTGGCCAGCGCTACGGCGTCTCGATTCTGCGTGTGCAGCGCACTTCCCGGGCCGGCGCCATCCTGGCCCGGGTGCCAGCAATCACCAAATCGGGCGAGGACCTGCGGCACTGGCTGAACCAGACCAACGTCTTCACCCCCGAACCTGAGACCCTCCTGGAGGCCGGTGATGTGCTGCTGCTGAAAGGCAGCACCGCTGCGGTCACCGAGGCCATCCACGCCTTGCAGCTCGAGGGCGCGCCGGTCGATGCCACTGAGCAGGACATGACGCGCTTGCTGCTGTCTGACACTGTTGGCGTTGCCGAAGTGCTGTTGACACCACGCAGTGAGTATCTCGGCAACACGGTGGTGGCCAGCCAGCTGGCGTCGAAATTCAACATCCAGGTCATTTCACTCAAACGCGGCAGCCACGTCCTACCGCGGCAGACGACGTCGCTCGAATTTGGTGACCAGCTCCTGGTTCAGGGGACGTGGGAAGCGATCGAGCAGCTGCAGCGCGAGAGCCGCAACTTCGTCGTCGTCGGCAGCCCGGATGCGATGACCCGCCAGGTCGTCAACCTGGGCTGGCGCGCCGTGGTGGCGGTGTTGGCCTTGCTGTTGATGATTGGGCTCATGCTCACCAAGGCGGTTCCTACTTCGATCGCCGTGTTGATCGCGGCCATGATCATGGTCCTGACCCGCTGTGTCTCCACGAGTGGGGCCTACCGTGCCATCAACTGGCCCGCCGTCATCCTGATTGCGGCCATGCTGCCGGTCGGCACTGCCCTGCAGGTCACCGGCGGTGCCGAGCTGATTGCGAATACGCTGGTATCGACCGTCGGCGCCATGGGGCCGCTGGCCCTGCTGGCGGGGGTCTATCTGCTCACCGCCGGCCTCAGCCAGGTCATCAGCAACACCGCGACCGCCGTCTTGATGGCGCCCATCGTGATGCAAACGGCCACCGGTGCCGGTTACGAGCCGTACGCCCTGCTGATGATGGTGGCGGTGGGCGCGGCCTCGGCCTTCCTGACGCCGGTGTCTTCCCCGACCAACACCCTGGTTTTTGCACCGGGTGGTTACAAATTCAGCGACTTCAGCCGGCTGGGTCTGCCGCTGCTGCTGCTCGTGCTGCTGGTGAGCCTGGTCCTGGTGCCCAGGCTGTGGCCAATGTAACGCTTAATCCTGGGGGACTTCGATCGTATACGTCCAGCCGTAGGGATCGGGCACACGACCGTACTGAATGTCGGTGAGCGCCTGGTACAGGTGCCGTGCCACGGGGCCAGACTGGCATTCGTTGATGCTGATGGTGTCGTTGCCGTCGCCCAGTTTGCCCACGGGGGCGATCACCGCCGCCGTGCCCATACCGAACACCTCGGTGATGCGGCCGGTCCGAATGTCGTGCAGCACCTCGTCAATGTCGAGGTGTCCTTCGCTGATGGTGTAACCCAGGTCGGGCGCCAGTTTGATGACCGAGTCACGCGTGACGCCGGGCAGGATACTGCCGGACAGGGCCGGCGTCACGATGTGTTTGCCATCGTAGACGAAGGCGATGTTCATCGCACCCACTTCTTCCACAAAGCGCCGCTCGATCGCATCGAGCCAAAGGACCTGCTGGTAACCCAGGGCTTTGACCTGCTCGGAGACGTAGAGGCTGGCCGCGTAGTTGCCGCCCGTTTTGACTTCACCCGTACCGCCGCGTACGGCACGCACGTAGTCGCGCGCAATGTACACAGGCACCGGGTTGAAACCGGTCGAAAAATAGGGGCCGACCGGGCCGACGATGATGTAGTGCAGGTAGGATTGGCTGGCGTGGACACCCAGGGCGACGTCAGAGGCGATCATTGTTGGCCGGACGTAGAGCGCCGCGCCATCCTCGGCGGGTACCCACGCGTGTTCGAGGCGTATCAGTTCCACGATGGCTTCGAAGTGCTCTTCGGGGTCGACCGGTGCCATCGCCATGCGCGTGGCCGAACGATTGAAGCGAGCCGTATTCTCCCAGGCCCGAAACAGGTTGATGTGACCATCGGGCCGGCGGTAGGCCTTGGTGCCCTCGAAGATCGTTTGCGCGTAGTGCAGCACCATGGCGGCCGGGTCCAGTGAAAAAGCCCGGTAGGCCCCGATGCGCGCATCGTGCCAACCCTGGTCGGGTGTGAAAACCTGGGTGAACATACGATTGGAAAAGGTGCGACCGAACACGAACTTCTCTGGGACGGGTTTCAGCTCGTGTGCGGTCAGGGTTTCGATCGTGATGGTCATGTGTGCAGTCTCCCGATAATGATTGTGTAGTAGTCTGGGGATTATGCTACACCAAATTGCAGGAGCGACCAAATTTTCGGGTCCGCTGCCGCGGATTGGTCTTCCGAACAACTTAGAGCCTATCCGAATAACGCCCCTCAGCCGCCTTATTGAGGCCAAAATCGGGTAATTCGGATAGGCTCCCAGGGCTCGGAAAAGAATAACTTCCCGTGCCTTTTTGATCGAATTTGGCGGTGGCGGTTGCACAGTTGCCATCTTTCCAAAAAGATGGCAACTGTGCAACCGCCACCGCCCTAGAATTCAATCCGACTTGACGAGAAGAGACATCGAGGCGATAATATTTGGCAGTCGATTGTATAGCGGCGACTTTTCATAAGGCCTGGTTTTTTTACACACCACAGTAAGACCTCCGGCAGGGGGAGCCCTGCCGGGCTCGGTGGGGTCGCTCGATCTCAAGAACAAAGGAGAAGAAATGAAGCACAAACTCTACGTCGTGATCACGGTGCTCGTTCTGCTCAGCGTGAGCATTACTGCGTGCGTCGGTATTGCACCGTCAACCCAACAGGCACCGGATGATGCCACGCAGGTGGCACCAGGTGATGAAACGGCACCGGGCGCCGAAGCGACGGCTGCGCCGGCAGAACCGGCATCCGCCCTGGCTGGCACCAGCTGGCAGTGGACCGGGTACGTTGGCGAGGGTGATCTGAAACTGACGCCCGACAATCCGGCGAACTACACACTGTCGTTCATGGACGATGGCACCGTCGCCGTGAAGGCCGACTGTAATACGGGCGGCGGCACCTACACCGAAGACGGTGCGTCGCTTACGATTATGGTGAACCGCATGACGCGTGCCGCCTGCCCGGCGGGATCGTTAGGCCCCGATTTTGTCATCGGTCTGAATGTGGCCGAGTCGTTTGTCACCGATGGCCAGACGTTGACGATTACCATCTCTGAGCCGGTTGGCACCATGAACTTCACACCTGCCACCGCAGAGACGGTGACAGACACCGAGGCACCCGCCGGTACCTCGGAACTGACCGGTGTCGTCTGGCAGTGGCAGGGCACGATGTATGCCGACGGCAGCCAGCAGGCGGTAGCCGATCCCACCCTGTATACCGTCGAGTTCATGGCGGATGGCACCGTGGCCGTCCTGGCCGACTGCAACCGCGCAAACGGCAACTACCAGGTCGATAGCAGCGCACTCACGATCGAGATCCTGATGATGACAAAGGCCGCCTGCCCACCGGCCTCCCTGTCCGATAAATTCATCCAGGAGCTCAACAACGCGGGCACTTACGTGATGGACGCCGGCAACCTGGTTATCAACCAGCAGATGGACGGCGGCGACATGCGCTTTGCCCCGGCCGGCAGCGCACCCGCGCCGGTGGAGACGGCGGTCCCCGCCGAAACGACCGTGCCCGCCGAGACGACCGCCCCGGCCGACACCTCGGGCCTGGTCGGTGACATCTGGGTTTGGCTGGAAACCCAATACGGCGACGGCAGCACCCAGGCGGTCGATGATCCGACACGGTACACGGTTGAATTCATGGCCGATGGCACAGTGGCCGTGGGTGCTGACTGCAACCGCGGCACCGGCACGTACACCGTGGAAGGCGAGTCGTTGGCGATCAGCATCATGGCCATGACCATGGCGGCCTGCCCGGAAGGCTCCCTGTCCGACAAATTTGTCCAGGAACTGAACAGCGCCGCCACCTTCGTCATGCAGGAAGACAACCTGTTCATCAACATGAAGCTGGACAGCGGCAACATGAAGTTCGCGCCGGCGGCGGCCCAATAGGCAACCCCCTGCGCCTGACGGGCTGAGAACCAAACCCGATCTGACCCAACGGGCCGATGCAGCACGCATCGGCCCGTTTCCCCTTGGAACTTCCAACCGCTCCCCAAATCCGTTGACAGCAATCCGTTCCCAATCCGTTCAATCCGCTCCCCGGAACCAAAGCGCAAGCATGGCTTGCGCACTCCACATCATCCGTTCAATCCGTTCCACCGACTGCCCCGGAACCAAAGCGCAAGCATGGCTTGCGCACTCCACATCATCCGTTCAATCC
>CAZXQZ010000046.1:0-23615 GCA_964642445.1 uncultured Anaerolineae bacterium | reverse complement strand
GGATGGTACTCGTACTCGTACTCAGTGCAACGGTACTCGTACTCGTACTCGTGGGTCACCTGGCTCGAGCGATGGCTACCGTCGTGGTGAGCGACCCGCTGCCGCTCAGGTCCGCGGCGACGATCGAGTACGAGTACGAGTAGGAGTACGAGTACGAGTGGGAGTCGGATGGTACTCGTACTCGTACTCAGTGCAACGGTACTCGTACTCGTACTCGTGGTTCACCTGGCTCGAGCGATGGCTGCCATCGTGGTGAGCGACCCGCTGCCGCTCAGGTTCGCAGCGACGATCGAGTACGAGTACGAGTACGAGTACGAGTGGGAGTCGGATGGTACTCGTACTCGTACTCAGTGCAACGGTACTCGTACTCGTACTCGTGGGTCGCCTGGCTCGAGCGATGGCTACAGGAGTACGAGTACGAGTACGAGTACGAGTAGGATGGTACTCGTACTCGTACTCGTAGGTCACCTGGCTCGATCGATGGCCCTGACAGAGCCCTGGGCTGGCGCTTTGACCATCTGGCTAATCTGGCTATGATAACGGCATGAAGCGCCTCTCCTTCGCAGGGATCACCCCCACCAGGCCGGCCGGGCGTGTTGGTGCGCGCCTGGTGTGGGCAGCCTGGTTGCTCATGGCGGCATTGACCATCGGCCTGACGCTGGCCGGCATCCCGGCGCGCTATCGCGAGCTGCTGGCCAACACCGGGCAGCCGCTCGTCTCACCGTCGATCGTTACCGGTACGATCCTGGCGCTGAACGGGTGCCTGGCCGGCCTGTTCGCCGGGGCCGCGCTGTGGGTCGTGCGGCTCAAGGACCGGACACCGGTTGCCCTTTTCCTATCACTGACGCTGCTGACCATCGGCGCCACCGAGACCGGCATCACCGGTGCGCTGGCCAACCCGCAGCACGGGATCGACTCGGCGCTGCTGCGCTGGCTGGTCCTGTCCCTGGGAGCCGTCACTTTGGGCGGTGCGCTGCTGCTGCTGTACGCGTTTCCCGACGGGCGTTTTGTGCCAGCCTGGAGCAAGGGGCTGGCGGTGATCTGGATCGTTCTGCTGCTCGTCTGGCTGCTCGTTCCGCAGGCGCCCTTCAACCCACTCCACGGGCCGACATGGCGCGCGACACCGCTGCCGTCGCTGCTGGTTGGCATCGCCTGGTTCGGCAGCGGGCTGCTGGCTCAAGTTTACCGTTACCGACGTGTCTCCGGCGTCGTGGAACGCCAGCAGCTCAAGTGGACGGTACTGGGCCTGGCCGGGGCTGTCGCCGGTGGTGTGCTCTATTACGGGCTGCTGGCCCTGGCGCAGGACGGGCGCTGGTCGTCGGACCAGGCCTTCCTGGCTTATCTGCTGATCCGACCAGCCCTGCAAACAGTTTTTATGGCGTTCCTGCCGATCTGCCTGGCGATTGCCATCATGCGCTATCACTTGTTCGACATCGACCTGATTCTCAATCGTGCGCTGGTCTACGGCGCCCTGACGGCGCTGGTCATCGCAATCTACGTCGCGGTGGTGGGCAGTTTGGGCTATCTGTTTGGAAGGAACAGCAGTCTGCTGATCTCACTGATCGCCACCGGGCTGGTGGCGGTGGCATTTCAGCCGCTGCGCGAGCGCCTGCAGCGGGGGGCCAACCGGTTGATCTACGGTGAGCGCGATGACCCCTATGCGGTCCTCTCGCAGCTGGGGCAGCGCCTGGAAGCCACGGCGACGCCGGAGGCCACCCTGAACACCGTGGTCGAGACGGTTGGCCAGGCGTTAAAACTGCCCTACGTCGCGATTCAGCTGCTGGAGGGCGGCCAGCCCAGGGTGGTCGCCGAGTATCCCGTACGCCTGCACAACCCGGCACCCTCTGTGGAATTCACTGCGCTGCCGCTGACCTACCACGGTGAGCAGATCGGGCAGATGCTGCTGGTGCCCCGCGCGGCGGATGCGCCGTTCAGTGTCGCCGACCAGCGCCTGCTGGGCGATGTCGCGCGCCAGGCCGGCCTGGTGGCGCGCGCCGTGCAGCTGCAGCACGACCTGCAGCAGCTCGCCGCTGACCTGCAGGGCGCGCGCGCACGACTGGTGACCACGCGCGAGGAAGAGCGCCGCCGGCTGCGCCGTGACCTGCACGACGGCCTGGGGCCGTCGCTCGCCAGCCTGACCATCAAGCTCGATACGGCCCGCGGCATCATGGCGCGTGACCCGGCCCGGGCGGATGCGCTGCTTTCCACCGCCGCCGGCCAGCTCCAGGCCACAGTGGCCGAGATTCGGCGGCTCGTGTACAACCTGCGGCCACCCGCGTTGGACGAGCTGGGCCTGGTGGCCGCGCTGCACGAGAGCGCCCACCAGATCTGTGCGGCCACCACCGTCGTCGTCGATGCGCCCGAGCTGCCACCGTTACCGGCCGCGCTCGAGGTCGCGGCCTACCGTATTGCGCAGGAGGCGTTGACCAACGTGGCCCGCCATGCCGCTGCCGACACCTGCACGCTGCGGCTCTGGCTCGACAACCAGGCGCTGAACCTGGAGGTTCGTGATGACGGCCGCAGCGGGCGGGGCCAAACCGCCGGCGGCGTTGGCCGGCATACGATGCAGGAGCGGGCGGCTGAGCTGGGTGGCACCTGTACGGTCACGCGCGGTCCGGGTGGAACGACCGTGTGGGCGCGGCTGCCGCTGGGAGACGACCATGACTGAACGCATCAGGGTGCTGCTGGCCGACGATCATCCCCTGTTTCGCGACGGGCTGCGCGGCATGCTGGAAGCCGCCGGCGACTTCGAGGTGCTGGGTGAGGCGACGACCGGCGATGAAGCGGTGGCGCTGGCCGCCAGCCTGCGGCCAGACGTGGTGCTGATGGACATCAAGATGCCCGGCCTCAACGGCATCGAAGCGACGCGCCGGACGGTTGCGGCCGATCCAAACGTACGCATCCTCATGCTGACCATGCTGGAGGACGACGATTCCCTGTTCGCCGCACTGCGGGCCGGCGCGCGTGGTTACCTGCTGAAGGGTGCACGCCAGGACGAGGCACTGCGCGCCATCCGGGCGGTGGCCAATGGTGAAGCCATCTTCGGCCCCCGACTTGCCGAACGGCTGGCGCAGTACTTCGCCGTTCCCCGCCGCCCGCTGGGCGCGCCACCCTTTCCCGAACTCACCGACCGCGAGCACGAAATCCTCGACCTGATTGCCCAGGGATATTCCAACGTCGAGATCGCCGATGTTCTCGTGGTGAGCCTCAAGACGGTGCGCAATCACGTCACCAACATCTTCAACAAGCTGCAGGTGGCCGACCGTGCCCAGGCCATGGACGTGGCGCGGCGCAAGGGGCTGGGTCAGTGACAACGTTGCCGGCACGGTCCGATGGACCGTGCCGGCAAGGTTTTACTGTTCAGTCAGCAATGGCGTCACCTGGTTCAGCAGGACCGGGGCCGTGGCCAGTCCATGGTTGATGTGGGCCGGCCGGCGGCGTTCGTCCAACACGACGGTGGTTGGTACGGTCAATACGCCGTAGAAATCGGCCAGTGTGCGCGCTTCGATGGCATCCAGCGTATGCACAGGGACCCGGTGGTCCAGCCGCTGCGCCACCTGCTGCAGAGCTGGCGCTTGCTGCAGCCGGCAGATGCCGCACATGGCCGTTGTGAAGTACAGGATGGCCGGGCCACCCGCGGGCAACCCCAGTCCCAGCAATTCCATAGGGGCGGCACGCCGGGCCATTTGTGCCAGCCGTGTTTGCTGCCACACCCGCAGGGCAGCGATCGCAAGAATACACGCGGCGACAGCCACGATCAGAATCCCAATGCGTTCGATCATCGTCTTCCTCGTCGTTTGCTCAGGCTGCCTGCCACCACGGCAGGTTGGCATGGATACCACGTCGGGCCAGCTGGTAGTACATGAAGCAGCCGACACAGAAACCCAAGACCAGATTGACCGCGGCCAGCACGACCACAATCCCCGCCAGTAACCACCCGGCGACGGACGCGCCAGCCAGCAGCGCCAGTGTGCTGGCGAGCAAAAAGACCGCACCGACGCCCTGGGCAAACAGGTGCGGCCGCGGATCATCGGGCACAACCTGTGGTTTCAAGAGGCCCAGCGGTTTGAGGACACGGGCGTAGATCAGCTTGAACAGCCCGGCTTTGGGTGCAAGCGTGCCCACCAGCATCACCAGGCCAACGAACGCCACCAGCGGCCAGCTGTTGAGCAAAAACGCCAGAACGAGCAGTGTGATGATAGACGCCTGGTTGAGGCGCAGTGCCGTCTGGTCGACTCGATTCGATTCCATCATAAAATCCTTTCAGAACAGGTCCAGGCTCAGGTACTTCACACCACGGTCCGCATCCAACACCCCGTCGCGGCTCAAGGGCCATGTGTGTGACTCGTGATTTGGTGTGAGCAATCAAAAAGGCTCACCGACAGTTGTGTTCACTGTGCGATGAGCCTCTTCGTGAATCTCCAGGGAACCCTGGGTCAGCCGGTACGAGTGACCAGCCCAACGTTGGGTTGGCAGACGTCAATGTCTCCCTGAAGTGTGTTGTTTAGCTGGCAGGGCACTGATCCGACCCATACCTGGCGACTCACCGCTGCTGTGTGTTCGGCGGGAGCAGCGGCCAGGTACGGCCATCACTGGCACGTCTAGCCTTGCTGCACCCGCGTGTGACAGGAGCAGATCGATGCAACGGTGAAAAACGGCAAATGAACGTTTTGTGTAACCATGTTGGATCAGCACGCCTCGGCAAATGTGGTGCAAGTGTACACCAAGAACGCGCAATCGTAAAGTAAGCATTCTCACCGATCAGACCACCCGCCGCACGGCCACTGAACACTCACAGGCCGATACGCAACCTGGTATGCGTCAATTTGACACATCAGAACATTCGTGCTACAGTAAACCATCGTCTCTATGCGCACATGACCTTGATCGAAGGAGTTACATACGATGGCTAAACGAGAGTCGAATAACAGCGACGGCAAAACCAAGGCCCTGGAAACGACCCTGGCCAATCTGACCAAACGTTTCGGCGAAGGTGCCGTCATGAAGATGGGCGAAGCAACCGAGCTGCGGGTCGACGCGATCCCAACCGGCTCGTTGTCGCTCGATCTGGCCCTGGGCATTGGTGGTGTCCCGCGCGGGCGCGTCGTCGAGATCTACGGGCCCGAATCGTCGGGCAAAACCACAATTTGCCAGCACATCATTGCCGAGGCCCAGCGCCGGGGTGGTTTGTGTGCTTTCATCGATGTCGAACATGCCCTGGATCCGCGGTATGCGGAGCGCTGCGGTGTGAACGTCGATCAGCTCTACGTCTCCCAGCCCGACACGGGCGAACAGGCGCTGGAGATTGCCGAGGCGTTGGTGCGCTCGGGCGCCATCGACGTGGTGGTCATCGACTCGGTGGCGGCCCTCGTCCCGCGGGCCGAAATCGAAGGGGAAATGGGCGACAGCCACGTTGGTTTGCAGGCGCGCCTGATGAGCCAGGCCCTGCGTAAACTCTCGGGTGCCATCAAGCAGTCGAATACGGTGATGATCTTCACCAACCAGCTGCGCCAGAAGATCGGTGTCATGTTTGGCAATCCTGAAACGACTTCGGGCGGTATGGCGCTGAAGTTCTACGCCTCGGTGCGTATGGATATTCGTCGGATCGAGACCCTCAAGACCGGTGGTGACATCACCGGCAGCCGCACCCGCGTGACAATCAAAAAGAACAAGGTTGCCCCTCCCTTCCGTGTGGCTGAGTTCGACATCATGTACAACCAGGGTATCTCGCGTGAAGGTGACGCTTTGGACCTGGGTGTGTCGATGGGAGTCGTCGACAAGCGTGGCAGTTACTTCACCTACCAGGACACTCGGTTGGGCCAGGGACGCGAGAATGTAAAGACCTACCTGGCGGAACACCCCGAGGTGCTGGAACAACTGGAAGGTGAAATCCGCACCCGTGCCGGCCTCAACGTCCACACCTTCACACCCGCCGACGCGGCCAAAGTGGTGCCGTTTGCCGGCCGTGAAGATGTTTACGACGAGGAGGACGCCAGCGACCTGGCGGCCTGACCCGCATCGCCCCCCACTGCATCCCACCACAGAGAACGCATAGCACAACCCTGGGTTCTATGCGTTCTCTGCGGCCTCGCGAATGCCATCGTGGCAAACCGATCAACCATACACAGTAACCAGCTGTCGCCCACAGCAAGCGTAACATTCACCGTCGTAGCTGCGTCATGTTAAGCAAGATTGCGGGCAGCTCGTGATGTGCCCATGTTTGTCGCGCACGGGTCGTGCATCGAAACCATGCAACAGCTGTGGGCCGGGTCTGTGCCATGCGTCACCTTTTGTGTGCACTGCCGAACTACCGTTAGGAACCTGTAGGTTCTCGTCATCCCTTGTGCTGTCAGGTGCTGCAGCATCTTACAGCAGTCATACTCACACAGTACGCAAATCAGAAGGAGAATAACAAATGCGTAAGCGTTTCTGGTGGCTTGCCATCATGGTGGCTGTTTTGCTGGCAGTCGGCCTGAGTGCCAGCGCCCAGGAGAGTGTTGTCGAGGGCATCGAAGGGTCATTCGTCGCCGAACAAGCCGCCCCGGTGATCGAGGAGGCCGAATGGTTGGACGAAGTTCCGGTGCTGACCAAAGACCAGCTCATTCAGGTCGCCAATGGAACCAAACGTGCCAACCAACCGGGGCCGGCGCTCGACCGGGGCAACGAAGCCGCACTGCCAGTGGAAGCCGCCCCCGACGCAGCACTCGGTCTAACGGGCCAGGACCTGGCACCGATGACCGAGGGCGCGCCAGCCGCACCGGGTGACCCACAGTTGTACCGCAAGACAACCTTCGGTTCCACGATCCCCAGCGGCTACAAATCGAATGTCATGGAAAGCAGCACCGCCCAGAACGGTAAGTTTGCCTTCTTCAGCGGCAACTGGTTCGGCGCGCGCTCGACCAATGGCGGCGTATCGTGGCAGTACCGCAGCTCCTTCAATGGTTTTGCCGACTTTTGCTGCGACCAGGTCGTGCTCTACAACCCGGCCTATGACATGTTCCTGTGGTACCGCCAGGGTGTAGCCAACGCCAGCGGCGTCAACCGCTTCCTGTTGAGCGTGTCGACGAACGGCGGCAATACCTTCTGCACGTATCAGACATTCCCGACCAATACGAACTCAGGCTGGACCAACCAGTGGTGGGACTACCCGCACCTGCAGATGGGAGCAGATTATCTCTACATCGCCACCAACATGTTCAACGCATCCGACAACTGGACGCGTACCGTCATGCTGCGCTGGCCGCTGGATAAACTGGCCACCTGTGCCGGATTCAACTACAGCTACACCAGTACGAACACCTGGTTCACCTGGGTACCGGTGCAGAATGCTGACCACATCATGTACTTCGCGTCCAACTACCCCACCTCATCGCCCTACAACCGGGTGCGCATCTGGACATGGCGGGAAGACTCCAGCGCGGTCAACGCCACAACAACCCTCACCGTCCCGGCATGGAACTACACCGGCCGCGGCCAGGCGGTCTGTGGTAGCACAACCAATAACTGGGCAGCCCGCCTCGACGACCGCGCGCTGACCGGTGCACGCTATATGCTGCACACGACCGACGTCAAGATGCCAGGTCGAACGGTCCTTGGGTGGTGGTGGAACGTCAAAGCCGGCCTCGGCTTCAGCCAACCCTACGCCAATGGGGTGGCGGTGTATGAGAACACCCTGGGGCTGCTGCCAGGTGCCCAGGGCCGCCCGTTCATGCGCGACAACAACACCTGTGTCCTCTACCCGAGCGTGGCAGCCAACGTACGTGGTGACCTCGCCGCTGTCATCAACGTGGGTGCTGGGAGCAGCAAGGTGCCGGCCGTTGCCTACCTGATGCAGGACGACTTCGCGCCGGCCCTACCCAATGGCACGTACTACACCATCCAGACCAGCAACGCCCGTCCTTCCGACCGCCGCTGGGGTGATTACAATACCGTACGGCCGATGTTCCCGGTACAGTCGAACTGGGTGGCTGGCGCTCACTACATCCCAGGCAGCACGGCCTGCAGCGCGTGCTCGGCCCCCGTCTTCTTCAACTTCGGGCGGGCGCGCGACTTCAAGGCCTGGAACTACTGGCAGAACAAGTAGCTGAATGCCGACGGGACTGGCGGTGACCCCGGCCAGTCCCATCCCTGCGTGATGATGCATCGCTGGAGTGGGGCGGCACCGACGAACCTGCCGCCCGGCACCTCCAGCACGGTAGTTCGAGTGCACAACCGACAGTGAAGGGAAACTGGTGATGCCGCGGCATCACCAGTTTTTTTGCCGGCCAGTATGGAACAGAACGGGCCGGCACGGCGTCTCATGATCACAGCCATTTGTCCATCGAAAGGTCACAGTATGTCGAACACCACCGCGTTTGCCGCCTCGATCTCCAGCCACGGCGCGTTTGTGCGAGCCGCGGCACTCTTGACGATCACCAGCCTGGTATTGACCAGCTGCAGTGCATCGAGCCTACCCCTCCCGGTCGATGTGTCACGGCCAGGACCTGCCGCCGGCGCCGAGGCTGGCGCTGGCTGCCCCACACCGACGCCGTTGGACGACCTCGGCCTGGAAAAAAACAGCGGCAGCGCTGGTCAGAGCACCCAGGATCCCGCCACCCTGGACGAAGCGGCCACGGGTGACCCGGACACGATCCCCTCCCTGGCGGCGCGGGAAGCGCTGTTGGACCGGGTGAACCAGGGCCCCACGCGCGAAAATGCCAGGACACCTGTCGAAGTCGCCACACCCGATCCCGGTCTTGGACTGCAGGGCGACACGGCTGTTCCAGGCGCCACACAGCCCCTCAGCGACAGCGCCGACCTTGCTACGGATCACGCAACGCCAACACCCTGTCCCTGAACAACGCCAGCTGATCATCGTGGAAGCGGCAAACCAACACCACGTGCGCCAGGGATCGGTCGCAGCCTACGAACCGCAACTACCAGGCGGCCGATTTGGTCGTTCTTTCAATCCATGCTATAATGGCGCCCGCTTGAGACAAGGAACCTGCGGCCCGGCGGCACGTGCCACCGGGTTCCGCTTGTTAAAGAGGGCAAGGCATCATGACGAATCCATTAATGTTATCGGTCGAGCAGGAACAGCTGCGTAAGGACCTGCCGACGCTGCGTGTGGGTGACACTGTCCGCGTGCATCAGCGCATCGTAGAGGGCAATCGCGAGCGTATCCAGGTTTTCCAGGGCGTGATTATGCGCCTGCGGGGCGGTACGGGGGTCAACGGCAGTTTCACGGTGCGCCGCATTGCCTCCCACGGTGTGGGCGTCGAGCGCACCTTCCTGATCAACTCACCCCGCCTCGACAAGATCGAAGTGCTGCGCCACGGGCGCGTGCGGCGCGCACAGCTGTATTACCTGCGCGATCGTCGCGGCAAAGCCGCCCGCCTGCGCGAGGAACGCATACCCTGATCATTGCGCCGGTAGCCGCGTGCTGGATTTATCAGCACGTGCGACCAAGCAAGCGTAGGGTCTACCCTGCGCTTTCTTTTTTGCCACCTCGTGGCGACCGGCAGTCTTGTGATCGACGCAGCGAGGCCGTAATTCTGTGACTGTTTCCACTGCGGCTGACCGGGAACGCAAATCAGCCACGCACACCCTGCCGGTCAGGCCAGACCTGACAGAGGAAGAACGCCTGTGGCAGGCCGGCTACGTCTGTGTTGCCGGCCTCGACGAAGTCGGGCGCGGGGCGTTGGCAGGTCCTGTGGTGGCTGCCGCCGTGGTGCTGCCGCCGCGAACGACATTTCCCGCGGCGGTGTGGGCGATTAATGATTCCAAACAGGTTTCACCGGCACAGCGTCAGCAGTTGTTCGGTCTTGTCCAACAGGTGGCACTGGCAACGGGGATAGGCCTGGTCAGTGCACCGCAGATCGACCGCATGGGCATTGCGGCCGCGACACGCCAGGCCATGCACGTGGCCGTGGCCGAGATTCAGCAGCAGGGTCATGCCGTCGATTACCTGTTGATTGACTTTCTGACCCTCGAATTGCCGCTGCCACAAGCGGGCCTGGTTAAGGGGGACTGCCGATCGCTCTCGATTGCGGCGGCGTCGATCGTGGCCAAGGTGACGCGCGACCGGCTCATGGTGAACCTGGCAGGCCCATACCCTGGCTACGGATTCGAGCAGCATAAGGGGTATGGAACCGCCGCCCATCGTGCGGCCATTGCCCGCCTGGGACCCTGTGCGGAACACCGCCGCAGCTTCAGCCCGGTCAGCCAGCTGCCGCTGCCACTCGTGGGCACGAACGCATGAGCAGCCGGCAAAAACTGGGAAAGACCGGCGAAGACCTGGCTGCCGCGGCGCTGACCCAGCGCGGCGATACGATCGTGGCACGTAATTGGCGCTGTTCTTACGGCGAGCTCGATCTCATCACCCACTGCGGTGACACCCTGGTTGTGGCCGAAGTGCGCACACGCCGCAGCCAGGCGTTTGGCACGCCCGAAGAGTCACTGACGGCGACCAAACAGGCCCGCCTGGCTGCCGCTGCCCATACCTACGTGCAGACAACCGGCTGGGCCGGTCCCTGGCGCATCGACCTGGTCGCGATCGTGATCGATCAGCGGGGTCGCGTGGCACGGCTGACCGTACTAGAAAATGTAGTGGGGGGCTAGATGACACCACTGCCCCCGCTGGTTGCGCTGGTCGGGCCGACGGCTGTCGGCAAAACAGCGCTGTCGCTGCACCTGGCAGAAGTCCTGGCGGGCGAAATCGTATCCGCGGACTCACGCCAGGTGTACGTGGGCATGGACATCGGCACGGCCAAACCGACGGCTGACCAACGCGCGCGCGTGCGACACCACCTGCTCGATGTGGTGTCGCCGGACGAGACCCTGTCCGTGGCCGAATTTCAAAGGCTGGCTTATGCGGCAATTGCCGCCATTCACGGGCGTCATCGCCTGCCGCTGCTGGTCGGTGGCAGTGGCCAATACGTGCGCGCGGTGTTGGAAGGATGGACAGTACCGGCCGTGGCACCCGATTGGGAGCTGCGTGCCACCCTGGCCGCCCAAGCCGCAACGATGGGTGCGCCCGCGCTGCATGCCCGCCTGGCCGAGCTGGACCCGGCGGCTGCGGCGCACATCGATGCGCGCAACGTGCGCCGGGTCATTCGTGCACTGGAGGTCTGCCTCAGCACCGGGCAGCCCATCAGCCGCCTGCAGCAGCGTCACCCGCCCCCTTATCGCGTGCTGCAGATTGGGCTGACCCTACCGGCGGAGGCACTGTACCAACGGATCGATGCGCGCATTGCCGACATGCTGGCCCAAGGCCTGGTGGCAGAAGTGCAGTCTCTGTTTGCGCGGGGTTACGCGCCCGACCTGCCAGCGATGAGTGGCCTGGGGTACCGGGAAATCGGCCGTTATCTGCGCGGCGAACAGGCCCTGCAGCCGGCCATAACCGACCTCAAGCGGGCCACACGACGCTTCGTACGCCAGCAACGCAACTGGTTCAGATTGGATGACCCCAAGATCGCCTGGTTCCAGGCGGAGTCTGATTCTGGTCGCGCCGTGCTGCAGTATGTCCAGGGGTGGCTGGATACATCCGCGGCGCCGACGTTCGACGCCGGTGAAGATGCGCTTCACCGATGAGAAAGGACAAATAGTTCATGATTGCTCCACAGCGTATCTCTGTGGCCTGCCCCTACTGCCGGACACCCGTCACGGCAGATCTCTACACCATCATCGACGCGACACAGGATCCAGAGATCAAGCGCCGATTCCTGGCCGGCCGGCTGAATGTGGCCAGCTGTCCCAGCTGTCAGCGCACGTTTCAGATTGGCGGCGCGCTGATGTACCATGACGGCAACAAGGAACTGCTGGCGCTCTTTTTGCCACCCGAGGCGAACATCTCGCACCAGGACCGGCAGCGAATCATCGGTGACCTGACACGCCGGACCATGGACAGCCTGCCGCCAGAACAGCGGCGCGCATACCTCTTTCAGCCAAAAGAATTCCTGACGCTCAATGGCATGATCGAAGCAATCCTGGCTGCCGATGGTGTCTCACCGGAGATGATGCGTGAGCAGCAGGAGCGGGTACAGCTCGTCAACTTGCTGCTGCGCAGTGCCACCAGCGAGGAGGCCCTGCGTGCGACCGCCCAGGCCTACGACGCCCAAATCGACTATGATTTCTTTGTGACGCTCGCCACCCTGGCCCAACAAATGGCGTCCAGCGGTGACCAGCGCGCCGCGGCCGTCTATGCCAGCCTGCACGATCAGCTGCTGGACATGACCAGTTTTGGCCAACGCATGCTGGCGCAGCAGGCTGCGGCCAACAGCATCACCGAGGAGACGACGCGCGAGGAGCTGCTGGAAAAGGTCATTGCAGCCACTGAGGACGAGACCGTGGCCTACGTGACGGTTGGCCGCCCGCTGATCGATTACGTTTTCTTCCAACAGCTGGCCGCGCGTATCGAGGATGCAGAGAAGCGGCACGACAAAACGACCGCCCAGCACCTGACCAACGTGCGCGCACGTGTCCTGGAGCTGACCCAGGAGATCGATGCGGCAAACCAGGCCGTTATGGAAGAGGCCACCGGGTTCCTGCAGGAACTGCTGGAGGCACCCGATCCAGTCGCTGCTCTCCAAACCCAGTGGGACCGCGTCGACAATACGTTCGTCGAAGTACTGAGCCTCAACCTGGCCGCGGCACGCCAGCGTGGCGCCAAAGCTGTGGCCAGGACCCTGGAGTCCCTGATGGGTGCGATCGAAGCCGAAGCCCGCGCGGCAGCACCGCCGGCCATCCGGCTCATCAATGACCTGATGCAGGCCGAATACCCCGCCGAGACCCGTAAGCTGTTGGGCGAACGTCGGCAGGAGGTCACGCCAGAATTCCTGGAGACCCTGGAAGCCCTGGCGCAGAACCTGACTGAACAGGGTCAACTGGAGGTCGCCAAACGGCTGCGCGATATCCGTGGACAGGCAATGCTTGTGGTGTGAGGCTCGCGTTTCTTGTCAAATTCAAAAACTGCATGTATAATGGCGCCTACGTTCAGGCCAATGCCAGCCCCGATTCGCCCAGTCAAGGCTGTGCTGTGGCTGATACTGCCAGTACGACGGCGCCTCAGGCGCTGGTTTTTTTTGCACCCTACCTGCAACTGCGAGCAAAAAAGCTCAGTTCGTACGAAGAGAGTAACATGGCGAACAACAAAGAAGTCTACCTGACACCGGAAGGCATCCAGAAGCTCCAGGAAGAGCTCGATCAACTCATCTCCGTCCGGCGGCCCGAAGTGGCCCGCCGCATTCACGAGGCTAAGATGGACGGCGATGTCTCGGAAAATGCCGGCTACGAAGAGGCAAAGAACGAACAGGCCTTCGTCGAAGGCCGCATCAAAACCCTGGAGCACCTGATCGCCAGTGCCGTGGTCATCGAAGACAACCAACACAACACCCATGTCGCCCTCGGCGCGCGTGTCACCGTGCGTGATCTCGATTTTGGAGATGTCGAGACGTATGCGATCGTCGGTTATGCCGAAGCGGATCCCACGCAGGGGCGAATCTCCAATGAATCGCCGATGGGTCGCGCCTTGATCGGCCGTACCGCCGGCGACCGGGTTCAGGTCCACACACCCGGCGGCGTGCTGCACTTCGAGATCGTCGAGATTAACTAAACAATCATGTTCACCGATTTGAGCGACCAGGAGCAGGCACGCGTCGAGAAGCTGGCGCGCCTGCGCGAGCTGAATATCCCCGCCTATCCGGCCCATGTGCAGCGCGACCACACGGCTGCCGAGGCCGTGGCAGCACTGGAGGCGGCCGAAAGCAGCAGCCAACCAGGCCCGATGGTACACCTCGCCGGCCGCCTGGTGTCGATCCGCGTCATGGGCAAAGCGACATTTGCCCACCTCGAGGACGGCAGCGGTCGCGTGCAGATCTTCATCCGCCAGGACGATGTCGGCAGCGACACCTACGATACCCTTGTGCGCAAGCTGCTCGACCTGGGTGACTTCATCGAAGCTGGCGGTCCCATGGTGCGTACGCGCATGGGCGAGCCAAGCTGCCAGGCCAAACACCTGCGCCTGATCGGCAAGGCCCTGCATCCCCTGCCCGACAAATGGCACGGCCTCAAGGACGTCGAAACTCGCTATCGTCAGCGTTATGTCGATCTACTGGCCAACCCTGAAACCCGGCAGGTCTTCGTGACACGTGCTCGCCTGATTCATGCCCTGCGCGATTATCTCGACCAGAACGGTTTTCTCGAAGTCGAGACACCGGTGCTGCAGCCAATCTACGGCGGTGCCGCGGCGCGGCCCTTCACGACCTACCACAACCAGCTCAAACAAGAGCTCTACCTGCGCATCTCCTTCGAGCTCTATCTGAAGCGGCTGCTGGTGGGCGGTTACGAGCGTGTTTACGAAATCGGGCGCGACTTCCGCAATGAAGGTATCAGCTTCAAGCACAATCCCGAGTTCACGCAGCTCGAATTCTACGAAGCCTATGCCGATTACGAAGCGGTGATGCGCCGGGTCGAGGAGATGATTGCTTTCGTGGCGCTGACGCTGAACGGTCAGATGCGCCTCACCTACCAGGGCCACGACATCGACCTTACGCCCCCGTGGCGGCGAATCACCATGCGCCAGGCTATCCTCGATGCCACGGGACTCGACTTCGCCCTGTACCCGGATGCAGAGAGCCTGGCCGCCGCCATGCGCAGCCTGGGGCACCAGCCCGAGCCGAAGTCCAACCGGGGTAAACTCATCGACTCTCTGTTTGCGACGCACGTTGAACCGCACCTGGTGCAGCCCACCTTCATCCTCGATTACCCGGTCGAGATTTCGCCGCTGGCCAAAAAAAAGGCGGACGATCCAACGATGGTCGAACGGTTTGAGTACTTCATTGGCGGCATGGAGATGGGCAACGCCTTCAGCGAGCTCAACGATCCTATGGACCAGCTGCAGCGTTTTCTGGACATGGGGCGTGCCCTGGCCGAAGGGGACGAGGACGCCAACCCCCTGGACGAAGATTACGTCACGGCACTCAGTTATGGCCTGCCGCCCACCGGAGGTTTTGGCACCGGGGTCGATCGGCTGGCGATGCTGTTCACCGACAAGTCGACGATTCGTGAGGTTATTCTCTTCCCGCACCTGCGGGCACGTGACTGAGGTGCATCGAATCACTTGCCGGTCTTGTGAAACATTTGCCACGCCGGGCGTCGTGTGGTAGAATGTTGGCCAGTTGGCGGGTGTGGCGCAGTGGTAGCGCAACTGCTTCCCAAGCAGTGAGTCGTGGGTTCGAATCCCATCACCCGCTCTCGAACCAACTCCAGTTGCCAGCGCAATTGGAGTTTTTTTGTGAGGCAGGCAACTCGTGACACGGCGCAGTTTGTACATCCTCAGCGGCATGGCCCTGCTCGTTGGCCTCATTCTCCGCCTGCACGACCTGGGTGATCAAAGCCTGTGGTACGATGAGACGGTCACCACCTACCTGGCCCAGCAGACGATCCCCGAACTCCTGGCGCACACCGCCCGCGACATCCATCCACCGGGCTACTATCTCCTGATGCATGCCTGGCTGAGCCTGGTCACGATTCGACCAGGCCTCGAATTCCTGGCCGCGCTGCCATCGGTGCTCGCCGGCATGCTGCTCCTGCCGCTAACCTACGTCGTAGGCCGCCGCGCCGGCCTGGGGCAAATCGTCAGCCTCGGCGGTATGTGGCTGGCCGCGATCGCGCCCTTCCACATCTGGTACAGCCAGGAAGTACGCATGTCCACCGTCGGTGCGACCCTGGGTATGTTTTGCATCTGGAGCGTTTTGGCGCTGCTGCCACCCAAGCGCACAGCCCCATCCTCCCCCAACCGCCCGGTTCGACCCTGGATCGCCTGGATTCTCTACACCCTGGCCGCCAGCGCGGGGCTGTACACCCTGTACTACTTCGGAATTCTACTCCTGGCGCTCAACGTCCTGGTCCTGCTGTACCTGCTGCGCGGCGCGCGCCGATCCCACGTGCCATTTGTGGGCCAGTGGCTGGCTGCCCAGCTGCTGGTTATCGTGTTGTTCCTGCCCTGGCTGCCCACTGCCCTCCGGCAAATCACCAGCCCGCCCGTGCCACCCTGGCGTACACCAACCGATTTGGGCACGATGCTGGTCGAGAGCCTGGCGGCACTTGGTTTTGGTCAATCCCTGCCGGCGGCCATCGGCGGGGCTGCAGTGCTGCTCGTGACAGCCCTCCTGCTCCTGGCGCTGCTGCGCCCCGGGTCGCGCCGCGTGGTTCCCATACCGGGTTGGGCACCCTATTTTCTGGCCGGCTGCACCCTGCTGCCGCTGCTGTTCATTGCACTGGTTTCGCTCCTGGTGACACCGCTGTACCACGTACGCTACGTGTTCACCTACGCCCCCACCTTCAGCCTGCTGCTGGCCCTGGGTGTGGCAGAGCTGTGGCATTTGCGCCGGCCGCTGGGTCGGGCACTGGCTGTGGGCGCGGTCGTGCTGCTCGTCGGTCTCGGCGGCTGGTCACTGCACGCACTGTGGACGAACCCGGCCCTGGCGGCCGATGACCATCGCGGTGCGGTGCGTTTCCTCGCCGAACGCTGGCGCCCCGGTGACGTCATTCTGGTCAACGCCGGCTATCCCTATACGGCACTGCTAACCTACTGGGACCAACCGGTCAGCTGGCGGGGACGCCTATCCGATTTTACACCGGCCGTCGCCGCGCAGGTGCTTGATGATCCGGGCGCAATCATCGTACAGATGGGCAGCGTCGATGGTGATCCCAACCTGGGTTGGGGTCTGCCCGAATCCGACTTCTACGCCATCAGTGAGTCCGCCGCTCGCCAGCGTCTGCGTGAGTTGTTGGGCGGCCTGCGCCGGCTTTGGCATTATCGCATCTACGATACCGTGACCGATCCCGGCGGTGTCGTGCGCACCAGCCTGGCAGACTGGCCGCTTTTCGAGGACCATGTGTTTGGCGGCGAAGCGAATCTGCGGGTGCAAGGCTTTTGGGGCGCCACTGCGGGTGAAAGCTGGGGTGAAACCACGCAGCGCGCCCAGGTCGGTGACGGGCTGACGGTCGAAACACCCCTGGCTGCCACCCAGCCGGTGACGGCAGGCACATCCCTGGACGTTCCCTTGCTGTGGCAGCGAACCGCTGGCGCGCCGGGTCAGGCCCTGGCCGTATCTCTGCGCCTGGTGGATGAGCAGGACGTGGTTTGGGCACAACATGACGAAACGGTTGGCGGCAGCCTGCAGGACCTGCGCCAGGTGACCTCCGTGTACCAGCCGCTGCGTTTGCCGGTACCGGCCGGCACGACCCCCGGCACCTATCGACTGCGGGTGGTGCCGTACGATCCGGTCACCGGTCAGCCGCTGCCGTTTGCAGCAACCAGCGGCACGAACGGATGGGACATCGGAGAAGTCCAGGTTGTGCGGGACGTACCGGCCGCCTCTGAATCTGCACGGGCGGTGTTGGGTGACCAGGTTGCGCTCGTCAGTGCCGATAGCCCCGCCACGCGCATCAGCCCGGGTGACACCGTTCCGTTGGAGCTGCTCTGGCAGGCCCAACCCTCCTATCGCGCCGAGCCGCTGGTGGTGGTCGTGCAGCTGCTCGATGCCCAGGGGCAGGTCGTGGCCAACTATGAAGCCCCACCGCTGGCCGGCCGCTACGACACATCGGACTGGCAGCCGGGTGAGCTGGTGCGCGACCGGCACGTCTTGACCACACCGGCGGGCATACCCGCGGGCCGTTATCGGTTGGTCGTTGGCCTGTATCGAGCCGCAGATGGCGCCCGCCTGACAACCGCCTGTGGTGTGGCCGGCATGGGCCGCTGCACAGAAGTTGCAATCAAAACAATCGAGGTTGAATGAAACGAGCGAGCCAGCCCATGACGCATCACAGGCTGGCTCGCTGGATAATGACTGGCCGTGCACCCTTCTTCGAGCTGCTGTCCGGGCTTGCTGGTACCAGCTAGCTCAGGCCAGGCGACCCCGTGGCACCCGGAGGTTACCACTTAGTGCTGCTACCTCTCGGTCCTGACACGGTTCATAGGCCCCCGCCGCACAGGACCCAACCATCAACGCCGCTCCGCCCCACAGTCTCCGGATAGACGAGCCCTCGGAAGGGAGTTCAACCCCGCATGTAGCGGATTTCGGGTACAGGGCACCGCTAGCGCCCCGTCTAGCACGACCGGAGTGGATGATACCTGATGTGAGGGGCTTTGTCAAAGAAACAGACAGGTCACACCAGGGGGCGTGACCTGTGAATGACCCGGTATGAAATTGGCGGAGAGGGAGGGATTTGAACCCTCGAGGGCCATAAAGACCCTACGCGCTCTCCAGGCGCGCGCACTAGACCAAACTATGCGACCTCTCCGCAGCGAGAGGGATTATAACATTCGGCTGGTGTTTGGCCAAATTGCCCGGAATGATCGATCGTGTTATACTGCCGGGAGTTGATTCTTGCGGAGAGGACAGATTTACCAGACATGACCTCAGGTCCGTCTACGATCGTGCGGCCCGCCTGCCGCTACCTGGGAACGCCCCATGATGCGGCCGTGCACTGCGGCTACGCCACGCGCGAGAATGTCTGTTATGCCAGTGGGCACCGGCAGTCGATCAACCTGGAATTCCAGGAAACCCACTGCCTGGGTGGCCCTTACGAAGAATGTGTGCGCTTTCAAGAGGCGCAAGGCACCGGGCCGGCTGTGACCACCCAACCCAGCGACGTGGCGGCACCCCTGGAAGAACCGCCCGCGGCGCGCGGCATGGCCTGGCGTCCCCTCCTGCTGGGTGCAGCGGGTGTGATCACCATCGCTGCGCTGGCTTTTGTGCTGCTGCGCCCGACGGCCGCGCCAGCCTCACCTACCGCCACCCTGACAAGCCCTCCCGCCGAGACGGCAACCGCAACGACAGTGGCAGTGGCAGCTGTGGTGCCTACTGCCGAGCCGGCGGCAAGCGATACACCAGCACCTACCGCCACCCAGCCACCAGACCCAACAGCCACCGCCACGGCACTGGCCACGGCCACCGCAACCGCAACCGCCACAACCGCACCTACCGCCACCACGGTGGCAGTGCCCACGAGCACGATTACCCCCACAGCGGTCATTACCGGGCCATTCCTGGTGACCGCGGACATCGTCAACGTGCGTGAAGGGCCGGGCTTGACCTACGATGTTCTCGGTGTCCTGGCGGCCGGGCAGTCGTGGCCCGTCCAGGGTCGCAACGCGGCAGGTGATTGGCTGCAGGGCTGCTGCCTGGCCGGCGTTCCCGGTTGGATCACCACGCAGTTCGTGACGGTGAGTGTGCCCATCGATGATCTGCCAATCATCACCGTTGTGCCGCCCATCACCCCCACGGTCACCATCACGGTCACCGTGGCTCCCTGACGCCACGCACAGGCTCATCCTGGCCTGGCTGTTTTTGCCCGCTGCGTCACTTCTCACGCCGATTGCCGTCTACATAGTTGACACGACGATGCCTGCGCTTCAATGCCGGGCCCTGCCGACAGGGTCACGGTTCCTTCGGCAGCCAAGGAAGCATTATGTCACGGGGGCCAATCACGACGTCCCATGCGGCTTGTCCGTACCTGGGTATCCAGCACGATTCAGCGATTCACTATGGTTTTCCCGTGTTGGACAACCTCTGTTACGCCGAAAAAACTGTCGTCTCGATAGCGCTCGATCACCAGGGACATTACTGCCTGAGTGATGCCCATGGTAGCTGTCCATTCTACCAGGAAGCTGCCAGCCGTCACGCACCCAGTGCCGCGGCCCTGGCTGAGGTCACCGGCGCACAGGTGACCCGGAAACAGCGAGCGCTGTCGGCGCTTCTTTTTTTTGCATTGGGCGTGTGTGGCATGCTGGCCACCATGGTGCTGATCCTGTGGGCCACGGATGCTGCCTTCGTCGGCCGGCTGTTCCTGACTGCACCGGCGGCGGCGGCGGATGACCAGCCTCGCCTGACACTGGACGCATCGCCCATGTTCACGGCCACGCCAACATCCACCGCCACCGTAACCCAATCGCCATCGCCGGTCGTTACGCCCACCCGGACACCGACACGTGCACCAACCGCCACTGCCACCCGCACCCAACCGCCGCCCCGCGCAGCGGTGACAGGCAGCCTGCAGAGCCCTGTCAGTGCCGGTATCATCTGCACACCCGCCCCAACGCCTCTGCCGACGCCGTTTCTTATCGTGGCCGTACCGGCCCTGAACCTGCGTGAGCAGACGGCGGCCAACGCGTCTGTGATCCAGGTAGCCTATGCCGGCGACCGGCTGGCCGTCACCGGTCGCGATGCCACAGCTGATTGGGTTCAGACCTGCTGCCTGGGCGGCTGGCCGGGGTGGGTGATGGTCCGGCACGTCAATCTCAGTGTACCCGTACGCTCACTGCCGGTGGTGCCGACAGCAGCGGTCACCAAGTCTGTCGCGCCATCCCGTTGACAACCTGATCCAAAGAATCCGAACACACAAACCGCCCAGGTCTCATAGACCTGTGCGGTTTGTGTGGTACGCGTATGACCTGGGTCATGGCCCGGCGGCCAGCACTCAGGCACAATGCGCAGAGTCGGCTGCCAGGAAAACAAAACGGCGCCTCCGTGCCGCAACAGGCTGCGCGTTCGGTGCCGGAACGCTGTTAGCAGCGTATCTGACCGAACCTGTTACCTGTGCCGGCACGGGTACGCCGTGCGAGGCGGAGAGGGAGGGATTTGAACCCTCGAGGGTGATAAGCCCTACGCGTTTTCGAGACGCGCGCACTCAGCCGAACTATGCGACCTCTCCCCAACTGGAACGTGTCGAGATTATAGCACAAGGCTCCCCGGCTGCAAAATAAGCTTGACCAACCGAGATCATGATTTGTTTTGAACCAGTGAACGACACCTCAACCCATCCCACTGCCTGCCCTGGCCACCCTCCCGTGCGACTACACGCCAGCTCCGTCGGCGAACCGGTGGCGCAGCTGGCCCAATCGGAGCCTGTCGGCCTGTTTCTGCTCAGCCGCCACGCCCAGGTCACGAATTTGCTGACGGCGGCTGGTGACCTGGTGGCAGTGGTCAGTGACGCGATCGGGCCTGGACCATTCAACGTGGTCGTGCCTGGGTGGGAAATGTCCACGGCCCTGCTCGACGACAGCGGCAACCGGCACCTGATGGAGAACGGTTTGCGAGTGGGTCGTTTTGCCATCCACTGGCAGCCAACCGCGCGCTGGAACCCACAGCCAGACTGGCCGCGTCTCGGCGCGTCGCGGCAGCTCGTCCCCAGCCTGGGCCAGTTGCGGGCCTGGTTGCGACAGCAGCCGCCGTACGCCGGCGTATGGATCAATGACGCCACCCGGGCGGCGCTGCGTCAACAGACGGCCCGCGTCACGAGCGGCTCAACGGCTGAGGTGCGGCGCGGCCTGGCCGGCCTGCTCGGCCTCGGTCCCGGCCTGACGCCCGTGGGTGACGACTGGCTGGCCGGCTGGCTGCTGCGCCGTCATCTGTCATCCCACAGCACGCGGCCCGCCGTCAATTTGCCAGGTCAACCCGCTGGCGATATGATTACAGCGTTTCTCGTCGAGACCGCGGCGGACCGTACAACCCGTCTCAGTCAGGCCTGGCTCAAAGCCGCGGCCGCCGGCTGGGTCGATAAGCCATGGCTGCAGCTGCTGCACGCCCTGGCCGGTGGCACCGCGGCGGACATCGAACATACGGCGGCACGCATCATGCAGCACGGCGCCACGTCCGGTTATGCCATGCTGGCTGGCTTCCTACAGGAGTTATTGTCGTGAGTAACACACCAAAACCCCCACGCCCATCACCGGCGCGTACCCTCTACAGCCTGTTGTTCTGGTTCCTGGTCTACTTGATTGGCATGGGAGTAGGCAGTACTGTGGCCTGGCTGGCAGGTGCCGATGTCAACCTGCAAATGATCCTTGGCCTGGCTACGGGCTTCGTCTTTGTGATCATCGCTAACCGTTGGGTGCGCCGGCAGCGCGGCGGGACTGCTTGATCCAGCCGCTGCCCAGGGAGGTGATCGATGCCGACAACAACGCAGGTCAATCCGTCAGACTATTACGATTCAGTGACCCTGATGCTGGTCGCGAAGGCACTGCTGGAGCTGCCTTTCGTCGAGGATGCCGCCGTCGTCATGGCCACGCCGGCCAATAAAGACATCCTGCACGCCGCCAATCTGCTAACCGAGGACGCCATGAAGGCCAGCGCCGACGATCTGGTCATCGCCGTGCGTACGCGCGACGCCGACGGCGCCCAGCAAGCCCTGGCCCGGGCGCGTGAGCTGCTCGTGGCCAGCCGCCAGCGTCAGTCGGCGGGCAGCGGGAGCACGCGCCGCCCGCGCAGCCTGGGCGCCGCATTGCAGGATCACCCGGCAGCCAACCTGGTGGTAATTTCCGTCGCCGGTCCCTTCGCCGCCGCCGAGGCACGCACGGCCCTGGCCAACGGGCGGCACGTGCTGCTCTTCAGTGATAATGTGCCCCTGGCCGATGAAATCGATCTCAAACGCCTGGCAGCCGGGCAAGGTTTGTTGTGCATGGGACCGGACGCCGGCACCGCCATCATCAACGGTGTGGGCCTGGGGTTTGCCAACGCCGTGCCGCGCGGTCCGGTTGGTATCGTGGGCGCGGCGGGCACCGGCATCCAGGGCGTTTCCAGTGCCCTGGCTCGCCTGGGCACCGGCGTGTCGCAGGCCATCGGCACCGGCGGCCGTGACCTGAAGCGCGAAGTTGGGGGCCTGACTATGCAGCAAGGCCTGCATGCCCTGCAAGAAGACCCGGCGACGTCGATCATCGTGCTGATCTCTAAACCGCCCGATCCGGAGGTCGCTACCCACATCTTGCACAGCATCAACCGCAGCGCAAAGCCGGTGGTGGTGTGCATGCTGGGGGGTGATGCCAGCCTGATCGAAGCCGAAGGGGGCACCGCCGTCACCACCCTGGAGGAAGCTGCACAGGTCGCCGCAGCACTGGCGGCGGGCGAGCCGGCCAGCCGGGCCAAGGGCCGCTACCATCGCGCCGTGCAGGGTCTGACGACCATGGCCACGGACGAACGTGCCCGCAGCACCGGCCGCTGGCTGCGGGGGCTGTTCAGCGGCGGCACGTTCTGTTACGAGGCACAGATGCTGCTGGCACCGCTCGTCGGTACCGTGCATTCGAATGCGCCATTTCCGGCCGCACAGCGCCTGGCAAACGCCCTGGTCAGCCTGGAACACACCTGCGTCGACCTGGGCGAAGACGAATTCACCCAGGGGCGCCTGCACCCGATGCTGGATCCCACGCTGCGCAACCGGCGCATCGTGCAAGAGGCCGCTGATCCCTCGGTCGCCGTCATCCTGTTCGACGTCGTCTTGGGTCATGGTGCACACCCCGATCCGGCTGGCGCACTGCTGCCGGCCATTGACGAGGCACGGGCCGCAGCGGGTCGCCACGTGACCTTCATTGCGTCGGTCTGCGGTACAGAGGGCGATCCGCAGAACCTGACCAGCCAGGAGGCGAAACTGCGCGCGGCCGGTGTTTGGGTGATGCCCAGCAACGCGGCCGCGGCCACGTTAGCCGGCCTGGTTGTGCGCGAATCGGGTACGTGACCAGGATGGTGCACCGTCATTTATGTTAAAACGAAATGACCCGGTGGTACGAGTACGGGTGGAGTAGGAGTACGAGTACGAGTACGAGTAGGAGTACGAGTACGAGTACGAGTAGGAGTACG
>CAZXQZ010000045.1:0-24209 GCA_964642445.1 uncultured Anaerolineae bacterium | reverse complement strand
GTGCAGGCCGTAATCGACCACGACCTGGCCATCGGCCTCCTCCCGCCGGCGGTCGAGCGCCTCAGCCAGCGATTGCTGCGGCCGCGGATCGACAAAATCGATGAAGCTGGTCACCCCCCCAAACGCCGCCGCCACCGAGCCCTGGTAAAACCCGTCCGCCGTATGCCCGTAACCGGTGGCCAGGTGCAGGTGCACGTGACCATCCACCGCGCCGGGCAGGACGTAGAGCCCCGCGGCATCCAGGGTCTGCCGGCCCGCCAACCCGTGCCCAATCGCGGCAATCGTCTCACCCGCGATCGCCACATCCGCCACGAATTCACCGCTGGCGGTGATAAGCAGACCGTTGCGGATCACCAGGTCATACATGGTCATTCCTCAACGCGCACATTCTCCACACCCACCAGCTGCGCCAGCTCATGCTGCAGCTCGGGCCCGTAGTTGGTGCCGTCGTTGGGGAACTCGAGCAGCATCCGCTGGCCGTTGCGCATCACGTACAGGCAAAAAGCATCCGACCCGCGGTAGTGCTGCGCCATCAGGGCGTGAATCTGGCCGAGGTGGCGGATGTCGTCTTCGGCACTGCGGCCCTGACGCAAGGTGACGTGCACCCGGCGCCGGCGCGCCGGCACGGCAGCCGACCATTGGGCCAGCACCGCCGCGTCGGCATGGTCCAAAGCCAGGGGCAGCGTCAGGCCCTCGTCGCTGTCCTCGTCGGTCTCAAGCGAGCCGTTGAGATCCAGGTCCTCGTCTTCGTCCTCACCGCCAAAGTCGTACCAGGCGCCGGCAATCGGGCCACGCGGCCGCGCCACAGCAGCCACCGGCGGCGGTGCAACAGACTCGACCGGCGGCCGCGACCAGCCGTACTGCGGACCATTGGCCCGCCCATTACCGGCACCGTTGGCCTTGCCCGGCGCATCGGCTACCACCGCGGTCGCCCGGTCGACGTAATCCTGCACAGTGTCGACCAACACACTGACCCGGCCGCCCTCGCGCGCATCCACCTTGCCACGCACCATCACCACCTTCTCCACCGCCAGCCGCTCGCGCACCTCGGCGTACGTGCGCGGAAAAATCGTCAGCTCCACGGCACCACCCAGGTCCTCCAGGGTGGCGAAAGCCATGGGATCGCCCTTTTTGGTGATAATCTGCTTGACGTCGGCCAGCATGCCGATCAGCGTCACCGGCGTGCCGGCCAGCGCGGCATCGACCGCACCACACGTGCAGGTCACCAGGTCGCCAATGTCGAACCCCACCTGGTGCAGGGGATGCGACGAGGCGTAAACGCCGAGCAGCTCCTTCTCCCAATTCAGCCGCTCTCGAGCCTTGGCGGCCTCGACTTTGGGCAGACGAATGGTCATGGCCGGAGCCGCTGCGGCACCCGCCCCCGCAAACAGGTCAAAGATCGACAGCTGTCCGACGTCACGCGCCTCATGCGCCGCCGCGCTCTCCGCAATCATGCCGTCGATCGCCTCTAGCAGCTGGGCGCGCTCGCCGAAATCGTCCAAGGCACCGGCCTTGATCAGGCACTCCAGCGGGCGCCGGGTCACCTTGCGCAAGTCGACGCGTTGGCAGAGGTCCTCCAGCGAGGTGAACGGCCCCCCTGCCATCCGCGCCGCAATGAGCGTCTCCACCGGCCCTTCGCCCACATTTTTGATCGCCCCCAGGCCGAAACGAATGGCGGCCCCCTTGGGAATCGGGAACTGATAGCTGATGTGCGGGTCCTGCCCCATGGGCGGCGGCGCATCCGGCGCCCGCATCTCGATCGTGAAGTCGAGCCCACTCGCGTTGATGGCCGGTGGCAGCACTTCGATGCCCATGCGCCGGCATTCAGTGATGAAGTTGGAGACTTTATCACTCTTGTCCCGCTCGACGAGCAGCTGCGCGGCCATGAATTCCAGCGGATAATGCGCCTTGAGATAGGCGGTCTGCACACAAATCACCGCGTAATCGGCGGCGTGCGCACGGTTGAAGCCGTAACGGGCAAAACCCTGCAAAGCATCCCAGATCTGGTCGGCCTCGCCGTGCGTCAAGCCCGACGTTGCGGCCGCACCACGGGCAAAACTGGTGCGCTCCTTTTCGATGACGTCGGCCTTCTTCTTGGATATCGCCCGCCGCACCAGGTCGGCCTCGGCCGAGGTATAACCCGCAACGCGCGTCAGCAGCTGGATGATCTGCTCCTGGTAGATGCAAACGCCAAACGTTTCGCTCAGGATTGGCTCGAGCGCGGGATGCACGTACGCCGGCTGTTTGGTGCCGTGCAGACAGGCGATGTACTCCGGAATGAAGTCCATCGGCCCCGGACGGTAGAGCGAGATCGTCGCCACGATGTGGTTGAACTCGCGCGGCTGCATCTCCATGAGGACACGGCGCATGCCCGCCCCTTCCACCTGGAAGACCCCGGTGACCTCACCGCTGGCCAGCAGCCGGTACGACTGCGCATCATCCAGCGGGATGTTCTCCAGGGTGTAGTGTTTGCCGTGACGCTCGGAAATCAGGCGCGTCGCCTCGCGCATGACACTCAGCGTCGACAGCCCCAGGAAGTCGACCTTGAGCAGGCCGATCGACTCCAGAATCGGAAACTCGTACTGCGTGATCGTGCGCGTGATGGCCGACTTGGGCGGGCGCATCAAAGGCGTGTAATTGATGAGCGGCTTGTCGGCGACGATCACCGCCGCAGCGTGGATCGAGGCGTGGCGCGCCACCCCTTCGATTTCGCTGGCCGTGTCGAGCAGCTGTTTGATGTGCGGCGCACTGTCGTAACGCTGCTTGAGGTCGGGAATCTGCTGCAGGGCCTCGGCAATGCTGACCGGCTTGCCCGGAATGGCCGGGATCAGCTTGGCAACCAGGTCGACCTCGGGCAAGGGCACCCCCATGGCGCGGCCGACGTCACGCACCGCGGCGCGCGCCTTCATCCGCCCGAAGGTCACGATCTGCGCCACGCGGTCTTCACCATACTTGTCGATGGTGTAACGGATCAGCTCCTCGCGCTGGTCGTCGGGGAAGTCGAGGTCGAAGTCAGGCATCGAGACGCGGCCCGGATTCAGGAAACGCTCGAAAATCAGGTTGTTGGGCAGCGGATCGAGATTGGTAATGCCGGTGACGTAGGCAATCACCGAGCCGGCACCGGAGCCACGCACGTTGTACCAGATACCCCGCTCGCGCGCGTAGCGGCACAGGTCGCTCACGATCAGGAAATAGACGTCGAACCCCATGTCGTGGATGACCCGCAGCTCGTACTCGACACGCGCCCGCAGATCAGGATCATTGGCCCGACCGCTGTAACGCCGCTGCACGCCCCCCTCGGCCAGGACACGCAGATAGGACTGGTAGTCGTGACCGGGTGGCACGTCGAACGGCGGCAGGTGGTAATCCTTGTCCTCGACGTCGACGCTGCACATCTCGGCGACGCGCAGCGTATTCGACAACGCACCGGGGTAGTGCCCAAAGAGCCGGTCCATCTCCTCGCCGCTGCGCACGTAGTAGCTGCCATCGCTCATGCGCATACGCTCTTTGGCATCCACCGTTGTCGTGGTCTGGACGCACAGCAGCACATCGTGCGGGCTGGCGTCAGTTGGCCTGACGTAGTGCACGTCGTTGGTCGCAATCAGCGGCATGGCGTACTTGCGGCTGAAGTCGATCAGCTGGCGGTTGACGACGTCGAGTTCGGGGATGCTGTGTTCCTGCAGTTCGAGGTAGAAACGCCCCGGACCAAAGACGTCGCGGTACCAGTGCACACGCTCGATCGCCTCACGCTCGCGGCCCTGGTTGAGCAGCTTGGGCACCTCGGCCGCCAGACAGCCGCTGGTGCAAATCAGGCCTTCGGCGTGTTTCTCCAAAAAGGCTTTGTCGATGCGCGGGCGGTAGTAGTACCCCTCGAGCTGAGCGTGCGTGCAGATACGCAGCAGGTTGCGGTAACCGGCCTGGTTTTCGGCCAGGAGCAGCAAATGATGACGCTCCTTGTCGAGAACCGGATCGCGCCCGTCCATCGGGCGGTCGTAGCGGGTCAGATAGGCTTCGACGCCCACGATCGGCTTGATGCCGGCCTTCTGGCAGGCGCGGGCGAACTCGATGATGCCGTGCATCGTGCCGTGGTCGGTCAGGGCCATGGCGCGCTGGCCCAGGCTGGCCGCCTGTTTGACCAGCTGGTTGACACGGCCCAGACCGTCGAGCAGCGAGTATTCGGAATGGACGTGCAGATGGACAAATTCAGCGGTCATCGATACTTTTCCCAGGTTTCATTCGAATGCTTTAGCCCACATACGACCCGCACCTTCATGCTTACTGGACAGGTCCCGAACAGATGATCGTATTTTGCTTCCAAACAAAAAACCTGGCTGGCAACTTGAGCGCTGCCAGAGCGAACACGGTTGTCCATTACATCACCTGGAGAGGAACCATCCATCGGAGCGTTTTCATTCTACCACAGCCGGCGCCGAATGCCGAATCTGAAACCCGTTTGATTTTGGGTTTTGGATTTTGGATTTTGGATTGGTGTGGGGGTTGATGTAACTTCTTGCCGCCATGGTGCGTCCAACTGTCTTGATACTTGCGAAAGGAAACCATACCATGTTCCATCAACGTTCGACCTTTTTTCTCGTTGTGCTACTCGTTTTGGCCGCACTGACTATTGCCGGCTGCGGTGCGCCGGCTGCGGCACCGGCAGCACCGGCGGTGGCAGTAGCCGATGAGGCCGCCGTGGCCGAGTTACCGGCTACGATCGACGTCGCTATGGCGAATGACCTGCGCGGTCGCGATGACATCATCATCCTCGACGTGCGCGAAGATTACGAGTTCAATGCCGGCCACGTGCCCGGTGCCGCCTGGATTCCGTTGGGCGAGCTGCCCAACCGGTTGGACGAGCTGCCCAAGGACAAAACCATCCTGGCGATCTGCCGCAGCGGCAACCGCAGCGGGCAGGCCACCGAGCTGCTGCTCCAGCAGGGCTTCGATGTCCACAACGTGCAGGGCGGGATGATCGCCTGGGGACAGGCGGGGCTTGAAGTGGAAAAGTGAGGTTGGAGGTTGGAGGTTGGAAGTTGGAGGTTGGAGGTTGGGAGTTGGAGGTTGGAGGTTGGAAGTTGGAGGTTGGAGGTTGGAGGTTGAATTGAGGGCCGGTGGGACGCGACGGAGCTGAGGGATGTGGAGCCGCTGGTTGGTGAATCATCCAACGTCCGTGTGAGGCCCGTGACTGGTTGAGGTTATGTGAGCTCGGGCTGGCGTTCGATGTAGGCCAGGGATTGGTGGCGGAAGTAAGTGTTGTATAGTTCGGCGTAATGGCCGCCGCGGGCGATGAGATCGTCGTGGCGGCCTTCTTCGATGATGCGCCCGTTGGCCATCACGATGATGCGGTCGGCGTGGCGCACCGTCGACAGGCGGTGCGCGATGACGATTGCGGTGCGGTCGTGCATGATCGTGTCGAGCCCTTCCTGGATCTGCGTCTCGGTGAAGGGGTCGACACTGGCGGTCGCTTCGTCGAGAATGAAGATGGCCGGGTTCTTGAGCAGGACCCGCGCCAGGGCCACCAGCTGGCGCTGCCCCATCGAGAGGTTGGCGCCGCGCTCGCCCACGTCGGTGTCCAGGCCGTTGGGCAGGTCGTGCAGCCAGTCACCCTGGCTGATGCCCATCGCCGCCTGGCGCACTTCCTCGTCCGATGCGCCGATCTGGCCGTAACGGATGTTGGCGGCCACGGTTCCTGAAAAGAGGAATGGCTCCTGCGGCACGATGCCCAGGTGCCGCCGGTACTGACCCAGGTCGAGCCGGCGCAGGTCGTGGCCATCGATCAGCAGCTCACCCCCCTGAAACTCGTAGAAGCGCGTCACCAGCTTGGCAACACTGCTCTTGCCCGCGCCGGTGTGTCCCACCAACGCAATCGTTTCCCGCGGCCGGATATGCAGTGAAAAGTCGGGCAGCACGACCTCTGTTTCGGTGTAGCTGAACCGCAGTCGGCGAAACTCGATCCCTCCCGTCACCGCCGGCACCGGCTCACTCGCCACCTGCACCACCTTCGGCTCGGCGTCGATCAAAGCAAAGACCCGCTCAGCGGCCGACATACCGTCCTGGAACTGGCTCCAGAACGAGGCGATGTTGATCATCGGCCACCAGAAGAAACCCACCGCCTGCATGAAGAGATACCAGTCGCCCGGGGACACGGTGCCGTCGCGCGTGGCCAGGCCACCGGCAAAAAAGAGGACCGCCACGCCAATCCCCGACGAGATGCCCATGATGGGGAAGATCGTATTCAGCGTCAGCCCGCGCCGCACGCCGACCTGGTACGCCTGCTGGTTGTTGGCCGTGAACGTGGCGTACACCGCGGCCTCCTGGCGGAAGCTCTTGGCCACCATGATGCCGCTGACCGACTCCTGGATCTGGGCGTTGATCTTGGCCGTCACCCGGCGTGCATGCTGCGTCACCCGGCGCGCCACACGCCGGAAACTGAGCGCGATGATGGCCGCAATCGGTGCCATCGCCAGCAGCAGCAAAAACAAGATCGCATCGATACGCAGCAGCCAGAAGGACAAGAAGACGACCAGCATCACCTGGCTGATCAGGTTAGTGGTCAGGGTCACAACCTCGGAGAAGTCCTGCGTATCGGACGTCACGCGACTGACGATCTTGCCCGACGGGTGCTCGTCGTAGAACGACATGTCGTGCGCAATCGTCGCTTCGAAGACGTCGCTGCGCAGCTGCAGCACGACGTTGCCGACCACGCGCGCCGAAAAGTACTGCTGGATGTAGTTGAACCCCCAGGCAAACACGCCGAGCAGCAGCACTCCCAGCGTAAACAGAACCAGGGCCTCCGTCGAGAAGTTGGCCGACAGGCTGTCGATGGCGCGCGCAATCAGCACCGGCCCGCCGCTGCCGGCCAGGGAGTTCAGCGTGATGGCCACGGCGATCAGGACCATCTGCCGGGTGTAGGGCCGGAAGTAGCTCACGATGCGCTTGAGCAGGTCCCGGTCGGTATAGTGTCTGTCGTATGCCTCGGTGTCGAGGCCGTCTAGTATGAAGCCCATTTGGATGTTGGATGTTTTGGATGTTGGATGTTTTGGATGTTGGATGTTTTGGATGTTGGATGTTGGATGTTGGATGTTGGATGTTTTGGATGTTGGATGTTGGATGTTGGATGTTGGATGTTGGATGTTGGATGTTGGATTAGAGCTTTTTCCAGGTATGGATGAGGCGGTTGAGTTGTTTGGCGACAATGGTATAGCCTTCGATGTGAGGCTTACCGGCGTCCTGCGTCAGATATCCAAGGTCAACCACCGTTCGCAGGTGTTCGACCATCTCATTGGCCGAGCCCATCGATAGGCGCCAGAACTGTTTCGCTTTGGCTGGCGTATCTTTGTGACTATATCCCTCCACGATATTTGCCATTACCGACTTGCTTGCGCGGCGCATTTGATCACACAACCCGTACTTCTCATAATCCGGAAATCCCGTCACCAGTTGATGCACCGCCACCATCAATACCCTCGCCCGCTTATATGCCTCCAAATCCTCATAACTCCGAATCGGCATCTCACCCCTCCCCTTCCAACCTCCACCTTCCAACCTCCACCTTCCAACCTCCACCTTCCAACCTCCAACCTCCACCTTCCAACCTCCAACCTCCAACCTCCAACCTCCACTCAATCATACCGCGCAAATATCCGCCGATAATCCTCACTGCGTGTCAGCAACTCCTCATGCGTCCCCTGGTCCACCAGGTGGCCGGCGCGGAGGACGAGGATGCGGTCGGCCCAGCGGATCTGGCTCAGGCGGTGGGTGATCAGGAAGGTGGTGCGTTGGCGGCTGATGCGCCGCATGGCGCGCTGGATCTGGTCCTCGGTGGCGCTGTCGATGGCGCTGGTGCTGTCGTCCAGGATCAAGATGCGCGGGTCGGTGAGAAAGGCGCGGGCGATTGCGATGCGCTGGCGCTGGCCGCCCGAAAGGGTGACACCGCGCTCGCCCACTTCGGTGTCGTAACCGGCGCTGAAGCCGGTAATGAAGTCGTGTGCCTGCGCTTCGTGCGCCGCCTGTTGGATGGCGTCGGGGGCGGCATCGTTGACGCCAAAGGCGATGTTGTCGGCAATGCTGCGCGAGAACAGAAACACGTCTTGTTCGATCGCCGAGATCTGCGAGCGCAGCGACTCCAGGCTCCAATCGCGCACGTCGACGCCGTCGACCAGCACGCGGCCGCTGTCGGCATCGAAGATGCGGTTGATGAGCCGCGTGAGGGTCGATTTCCCCGATCCGGTCTGGCCAACGATGGCGATCGTTTCACCGGGCTGGGCGACAAAACTGACGTGCTGCAGGACCGGTTTACCGTTGTAGCGGAAAGTCACGTCGTCGAACACGACCTGGCCCTGGATGGGGCGAGCAACGCCAGCTGCGTTTTCGTCCAGGTTCGTCTCAGTATTGATCATGGTCAGGATGCGCGCCGCGCTGGCCATGCCCAGCTGCACCAGGTTGAAGCTGAAGATCGAGATGAACGTCGGAAAACGCAGCGTACTAAACAGTCCGATGAAGGCAATCGCCTCACCCAACGTGACGAGACCCGCCTGCCAGGCCAGGATCCCGTGCAGAAAGGCAGCGGCCCAAGCGATGCTAAACATCAACATCGGCAGGTAGCGTGCCTGGATGATACCCTGTTTGACGAAATAGTCACGGAAAATGCGCGCGTTGTGCAGGAACTTGTCCTGCTCGTAGTGCTCCTGCACGTTGGCCTTCACGACCTCGATGCCGGAGATTGCTTCGGCCAGGCCGGCGTTGAGCGTGCCAAACTGGTCGCGCATGGCAATGCTGACCGGGCTGAGGCGGCGGTTGTAGTCGGCAATCGTGATCACCAGGGCGATCAGGAAGAGGACCGGTACCAACAGCAGCGTCGGCGAAAGGCGTGCAATCAGGATGATCGGCACGATGACCGCCATCACCGAGTCGATGATCAGCATCAGGCCGGGGCTGAACATCAGGTTGACGGTGTGCACGTCGTTGGTGGCGCGCGCCATGACGTCACCGATGCGCTGGCGGCCGTGAAAGGTCTGGCTTTTGCCCAGCAGGCTGACGTACAGCTCGTCGCGCGTATCGCGTTCGATGCGCTGGGCCAGGATCTCGATCGAGTAGTTGCGCGTGAGCCCGGTCAGACCCTGACCAATCGCACTGGCCGCAACGCCGAGCGCCAGCACGCCCAGGGCTTGTACGGTCCAATCCGGCGTGGTGATCACATCGAAACCGAGGCCAATCAGAATCTGGATGAAGCTGTAGAAGAAGTTATTCAACGTGGCCGCCGCGATGGCGGCCAGCGGCAGCCACGGATAGCGCCACAGGTGCGACAGAACCCAGCGCACCGGATTCGTCCGGTTATAGGGGTACTCGTCGGCGAGGGTGAACTCGCGTTTGCGCACAGGCAGTGTCTGGGCCATGGCTCGTTTCGACAGGCGGTTGGTGAGTTACCAGCGGAGTATACCACAACCCAACACGCGCGACAACCGTTGGATTTTGGATCTTGGATTTCGGATTGGGGAATCCAAAATCCCAAACTCAAAAGATGAATGGGATCAGGCGGTGGCTGCGGCGTTGATAGGTGGCATAGTCGGGGAATTGGGCGACGAGCAGTTTTTCTTCGTAGGTGAGCTTCAGCACCAGGTCGACCAGCAGGATCAGCCAGGCCAGCCAGCGCAGCGGGGTCATGACATTGAGCACCAACGCCAGCGTGCCCCACAGCAGGGTGAGGTACATGGGGTGGCGCACGAAGCGGTAGGGGCCGTGCTGCACCAGTACGGCGCCCGACAAGACGTCCGGCAAGATGTGAAACCGGCTGGCCCGCATGGTCCAGAGTGTCCACAGCCCAAAAACCAGGGCACCGATTTCCAACACCAGCGGCAGCGGCTGCGTCGCCAGCAGCGGCCCGGTCAGGGCGATGTAGATCAGGCAAGCGAATTGAACGATGACGAATGAATAGGATAACCTGCGGTCTGCTTTCATGTGTAGGTTAGCTCGCGTTATGTTAAATGTGTCTCGCTATGCCGCACGGCACAGCTCGAGAAATGAGACTCCGCACACTGCCAGCGCCAGGTCGTTGAGGTGGGCGATAATCTCATTACGCTGGGCAGTGGTGTCGCTGGTGTCACCGTACAGACGCGACCGATTGATGTTCTCTTGGAGACGCGTCTGAAACACCAGGGCTTCGGCGTAGTGGACGTGCGCGGGACCCATCGTCGCGAGAAGCCGCTGCAGACCAACTTCGTAGCGCGCATACACGTCACCAGGCGTGCCAGCCGTCGCCGCTGGCTCAAGTTGCAGATATTCACGGATGAGTTGACCGCCCGGCAGCAAAACAGGTGGGTTGGACGGGTCACGTTGGACGAAACCAGACCACAACAACTGATCGACCCCACGACCAATGTCCTGTGGTGCCACGTTGCGCAGCATCTGTCGCAGTTGACGTCGAAGCTGCAGGGCGTTGAGGCCCCCAGGACCGGCGTTTACCAACAACCGCCAGGCTTCACGGGCCGCATCGGTCAGGTCAGCTTTCCAGTCTGCCAGCACGGGCAGGGTCTCGACCTGCTCACGCGCAATGTCGTCGATCGTTTGAACATCCATGGTTTCCCACCGGTAACGGCAAGCCAGACCCACCTGTTGCTGCAACTGGCGCACCAGGTAGGGATGGCCACCGCACCAACGGGCCATGGCATCGACAGCCAGATCGCTCAGTCCCACCGCCTCACGGTGCAGCCACGTGCTCACGTCCGAAAAGGACACGGGCTCCAGAATCACCCGCAGCTCGTCGCTCTTCTCCTGCCAACTCCGAATGGCAGCGAGGCTGTCATAGAACGGGCCGCGGCTGGCAATCACGAGATCGAGGCGAAGATTGGCCTCCATGGCCAGATTGCCAAAAAACAATGCACCCAAATCACTGAGGAATTCGCTCAACCACGACGCCGAAGCCAGGTCGTCGGCGTTATCCAACAAGCCGATCAGGCGTAGTTCGCCGATAACCTGGCCCGCCATATCGCGCGCCGTACGTGACGTGTCTACCAGGTAGCGAACCGCGTTGACGAAGCTGTTGATCGTGATGGTGTTGGTTTTCGGCGGGCGCAGAATCGTGTTCACCGTGTCTTCCTGCAGCACACACAGGCGCAAAGGCTCCTTCTTGAGTGTGCTGAAGAACTCGGTCACCAGGCGTTGGTAGGCTTCGTCACGGTTCGTAATCGCAGGTGCATCCAGGGTGATGTAGACCGGCACCAGGCACGCCGTGTCAGCCGTACGCGGCCGACGGCTGAGGGTCTGCGCCAACATGTGCAGCAGGCTGGTCTTGCCCGCCTTGCGCCCACCCAGAACCACCCATGGTCTTCCTTGCTGCGGGAGAGGAAAATCACGGAAAGGCTCTGCGATCCGCTGGGAGTACCCCATGAATTGCTCTACCTGTTTGACGGGTGCCCGCCAGTCTTGGGGCATGTCGACCATCCATCTCCTCCTCATATCGGTGCTGCGGCGACTATAGAAACTCGACGTTCAACCACCTGGCAAACAGACCGATATGGTGAATCGGCGACAACCCATCCCCGCCGCTGTCCAACAGACCCAGCGCAATCATCTGCTCCAACAGCTGACTTCCGTGTACTGATGGCTCGATGCTTTCGGGCATCCAGGGTTCACGAGCCGGCGCGGATGCCGCACACGCAATCAACAACTGCTGCGCCTCTGAACCGAGTGCATGCCACAAACCTTCAGCGAGCACGAAGCGACCAGCCATCATCGCGTCCACCTCCGCCAGCACACGGTCTTCATCGATTGTGATGATGCCCAACGCTTCTGGATTGGCCAGACGCTTGCCCATCGCTCGCAGCCACAGCGGTTGGCCACCGGTCTCCAGGTACAATCGATGCAGGGCGGCATCGGTGAAGGTCAGCCCAACCTGGGCACCCATCGACACGAGTAATTCACGACTGCCCTCTTCGCTGAGCGGAGACAGCCACACATCTGACGGCGGTAGAGCCAGCGCTTTCGCGGAGGCGATCGAACGACTGCCGACCGGGGCAGGAATGCCACTGGCGGCGCAGATGACCGAAACGTAACTTTCGTTGCCCGCCAGGGCGAACAAGGTGTCCAGGATGGTGACCTCGCGGTCGGTCAATGATGCGCTTTCGTCGATCAACAAGACGAAACGCGGCGTCTCACCGCCGGCACGCAGTTGTTCGACCAGGCGCCTGAGGTGGTTGACGAACGACTCCTGCGAGACGTCCTCTGGCAGATTGGGGGTCAGACCTTCCATCACCAGGGGAGGCACGGGGCGCGCCTGGGATGTATAAGCCAACTGAATCTCGGTGCTCAAATCGACCAACAAACGAGTGTAGAAGGCCGATTCTGGCTGCACCGGCGCCAGGTTGACCACGGCACCATAGGTCGTCGGGCCAAGCTGCTCGCGTAGATTCCAGAGCAATGAGGTCTTGCCCATCGCCGGCAAAGACCATAGAACCAGGGATTCCCCGGCGTTGAGTCGACGAGCCAGATCATCGACCAGACCCTGGCGCCCAAACAACCCCACGTGGTCCCCCACGGGTCCCAACAAGTCATATAAGTTCATGTCGATGCTGGCGGCGCGCACAGCCAGGTCGAGACTACTGGCAGCGCTGTGGTTACGCAGCGCCTGATTGATGGTGCTCGTCGAAATGAGTGCCAGGCGGAGGTTCTCTTCCTGGCGCAGGGTACGCAGGTTGGCGTAAGCGGCAGCCGTGGGACGCATGCTGATCACCACAAAGCCCAGGGTTCGCTGTTGGGTCCGCAATTGCCCGGCCAGTTCGCGTACGTCTTCCACGTCCAGTACACGATCCAGGACCAACCAGGCGTCGAGCTGGCCCTGGCCCAGGACCATGCCAATCCGGGGCACCAGCACAAACTGGTGCTGCAGTGGTATGACGTCGAAGCCGGCCTGGGCAAAAAAGGCCTCTGTCCGCCGGAACAGCTGGCTGCCACCGCGCACCCGGCGAATCAAACTGGCCTCATGCACACCAAAATTGGCCTGCGCCAGAAGCGATAGTCCGGGTTCGGCGACCTGGAACGTTTCACCAACCTTCACCAGCAGACCGCTGTCCACCAGGTCCTGCAGGGCAGCCAACAGGTCGCCTTGCGAAGTCACCGCGCCAACCCCCGTCAACCGTTTCCAGGCGATGTCACCGTCAAACGAGTGGCTGGGTGCCGTCAACAGGATCAGCTGCGCCAGGGCGCTCAGACGTGGTGCCGGCGTGTTCACTTCGACGAGGGCGCGGCCATGTCGCGTGCGCAGCCGCAGAGCGTGGCGCAGCGACAAACCATACGGCTTTGCGAGGAAGCGGTACGTGCTGGCCATGAAGCTGCTTACCAAAAACAGCGCCAGGACGGGAAGACCTGGGAAGACGAAGAGAGCGATCAGGACCCGAATGTTGCTGAGCGGGGATGGCAGCGGAATGGAAACCTCAAAAACACCCGCGTTCACTGTCCCCCCGATGAGATGCCCCGATCGATGGGGGTCCGCCGCCAGGGCCGTGATGGGCACTTCGGAAAATGCCGCTACCTGCCAATGTTCACCGCTGTCATTGCTCAGCCAAACGATGTAACCGGGTGATCCTTCCGGCACCTCGCTCTCGATTTGCGACGGCACCGTCAGTGTCAGATTGCTCGACGCATACACAACGGCCGGGCGATTCGCATCCACGGCCAGCGCATTGACTGCGGGCAAACCGAACCGCCAGGTCTGTCCGCCATCCGTACTGCTGAACGACCCCTGGGGTGAGTAGGCATGCAGGGTAGATCGTGCCGGTCCCAAACCGAGCAGTCGTTGCTGCAGGGTTGACTGGACGTAAATCAAACCTTGCGCATCCAGCGGGGAGGCAGGGTCTGGTTCGATCCAGGAATGTCCGCCATCACGACTCTGAGCCACCCCACGCAGGGTTCCCGCATAGACCGTATCACCCTCGGCCGACATAGCAAGCGCTGTGGTCTTGCAGACAGCGTAAGCGCCTGGTTGGCAGGGTATCGCCGAGGGCAAAGACTGCCAGGTGGAACCATCCACACTCTGAAAGAGACCGGTCTCAGAAATGGCGTCCGACTCCGAAGGTATGACGGAAGCAACCATCCGGCGCGGGTCTTCAGCCTGCGCCAGGCGCTCGACGTTCTGGCGAACCGGCAATCCCGACGATGATTCGTCCCACGAGACGCCACCATCGGTGGTGAGAAAGACGCCCGTGCCTGACGCAATGGTGAGCCAGGTGCCCGCTGCACTGGCGACCAGGTCATTCACCCTGCGAACCGCCGTTCCGCCGGCTTCCAGGGGCAATGCGTCCGATACCCTGGCCCACGATGGGTCCGCTGCATCCAGGCGGTAGAGGCCGTTACGCTGCGTACCCGCGTAGGCCGTCCGGCGGTCAGGCCCTGCCCAGGCCAGCGCACTGATCGTGGGGCCGTTGATCGCAAGCTGCTCGTTCATCGGATGCCATGAAACACCTGCATCGCTGCTGCGGTACACCCCGCCGCCATACGTGCCTGCATAGAGGATGTTGGTGAAGGGATCAAAAACCAAAGCCAGGATCGAGGTGGCTGGCCCTACCAGCCCTGCCCCGCTGGGCTGCCACGTCAGCCCGCCATCGCGGCTGTGATAGATTCCATAATCGGTGGTACCCAAAAACGTACCGTATGGGGTCTCCAACAAGGCTTGCGCCCGACGTGCCCGCGGATCATCGTCGATGCCCTGGTTCCGTTCGCTCCACGTGGCGCCGCCGTCGGTCGTTGCCCAAACACCCTGGCCGATCGTGCCAACCAGTATCGTATTGTCAACCAGCTGGACCATGGTCACGATCTCCGTCGTAATCGTACCGCTGGGCGGGCCGATGAACTCCCAGCCGGCATCATCCGGCTCGTCGATGGGCAGTGCCACCCGCCAGACGCCGGCGGCGGTGCCGGCATACAGGTAATCATCCGTTCCACGCAGCAGACTGTAAGTTTGGCTGCTGTCGTGGTCCACGCCCGGATAGGGCAGGCGAGCCCAGCCCGGTTCACCAGCGCGGTTCACGTAGACGCCACCTCGTGTGGCTGCAAACAGGCTGCTGCCCGACGTGTCGGCCAGGGCCAGGGCTTCGGTGCTGGCCAGGTCTACCGTGGCCTGCTCATCTTCGTTACCTGATACATCTATGGGAGCAAGATATGACCATTCTTTGCCCCCCTGGCGCACACGAAAGACACCCGATTGCAGCGCGGCCAGGTAGACTGTCGGTGGCTGCTCATCGGTGACAGCCACGGCGCGGGCCACACTCGGACTGGGCAAAGGGTCACTATCCGGCAGAATCGAAGGAGTAACGCGGTGCCAGGTCGACGTGGTGGGTACCCATTCCTGAAGACCAGCATTGAGATGAGCGGCCCATACATGACCCGGCGCTGCTGGGTTTGTTGCCAGGCCATAAATTAGGCGCTCTGCCGGACCACCCGTAGGTTTCCACCAGACCGGTGCGACGCCGCGCTGCGTCACCGATGCTGCGCCCCCCAAAGCAAGACATGCCATGAGAAGTAACAACGTCGAGACAGCCGCATACAACGCCCAGCGCAGTAAATCAGTGCGTGACATAGAGATTCGTATCCACCGGGTGGTGGGTCACCATCTGGTGAGAGTCCACCACCCGGCTGCAAACGTGGCTACCCAACCGGCCGCGGCCGGCGCAGCGCCATACCACCGGCCAACAGCAAGCTAGCCAGAAGTAGTCCCCCAAGCAGCAGATATGGTACTGGCAGATCGACTCCGGTGGACGGCGTCGTAATATTGACCGTTTTGACGAAGATTTGACGGCACGGCTTGAGCTTGATCGTATACTGGCTGCGTTGTGTGCCGTTGTTAATGATCTTGTACAGCGTTCCACCCTGCAGGGCGCACATTGTGTCACGCGCATAATTGGAGTTGCTCGCTGTACTGCACGGCCACGGTTTGGCTGCCGTGCCGTTCGTACCCGCAGTAGACGACCGCGCCGTGGTACAGTAGCCAACGCCACCCGCGCTGGCGCTGAGTGGCAGTAGAATGAAGCTGACGATGATGAGCATTCCAAGCGCAATACGAGTGGCTGGCATCGAAGTCCTCCTTCACCGAATCAAGCTAAGGCAAGTCCACAGCGCCAGACTCTGTTGCTGTGTTCGTCGCCTGGTCATAGAATCGACACGGCCAATGTCTCGATGGTGTGACGGGCCCAGGATCACCTCCGGTACTCTGGATCATATCAGGGTAGTGGCATGCCGCCGTGAACGATGGCAAACAGGTGTTCGCGTGCTTGACGCTGCAGCTCAGGGTAAGTGCTGCTCACCAGGACGCGTTCGAACGCGTCCAAGGCTTCGGCGGGGCGAAGCAATGTCTCGTATACCAGACCCAGGTAGAAGTTGGTGGTCACGTCATTCGGGTTGGCATTGAGCGCTTGCTGTAAGTATGGTAGTGCATCACGCGGACGCCCTTCGCGTACCGCCACCGCCCCCAAACCGCGCATGACACCAGGCCAGGCGGGGTCCACAACGGCCGCCGCCTCCCAGGCCCGGCGTGCATCGGCCAGACGCCCGGCGTCGAAGGCAAGGCCCGCCCACTGTGACCGGGCTTCGACATGGGCTGCGTCGAGATCGATCGCACGCTGGTAGGCCGCCGCTGCCTGGACCGGTTCGTTGTTGGCCCGATAGGCATTGCCCAGGTTGGTGAAGACCTCTGCACGCGCAGGGTTGAGTCTCGCAGCTTGTTCCAGCCAGTCCAATGCTTTGTCGGCGTGTCCCAACTCGATCAGGACAACCCCGAGATTATTGCGAGCCACCGCCAGGTCTTCATCCAATACGACCGCCTGCGCAAAGGCATCCAGCGCAGCCACCCATTGTCCCTGCTGGTAGTAGGCAGTTCCCAGGGTATTGAACAACCCGGCGTCACGCGGCTGCCAATCAAGCGCCTGCTGCACGTACTGCACGGCCTGGGCCGGCCGGTGTGTTTCCAAAGCATGCCGGGCCAGCGACCGGTTGATGCTCGCCAGCAGCGTTGGAGCCAGCAACGTCCAACCTGCAGCTATCCACAGCGCCAGACCGATCAACCACCACAGCCGATGATTGTGCGCCCGCAGTGTAGCCATAGGAGAAACCAGGTATTGGTAAATGGAAATGGGATCAGCACGAATTGTGCCATGATTATAACATCTATTTTGGGAAGTTGCAAGCACTTTTTTGCTGGGTCGTGATTCTGGCGTATAATTCGCGCATGCACTCGTCACAACGTGCTTCGCCAAAAGGTACGGCCAGCACCACAAACTGGCGCCTTATTGCCAGTAACCTTCTGCTGGCCGGCGGGGTGCTCGTGCTGCTGGTTGTGGCAGGAATCCTGCTGCAGGCGCGTATCCTGGTCTCCCAGGCAGATGACACCGGTTATTTGCTGTCCCACATCGATGTGCCATTGTCACTGCCAGCATCGACCCTGTTGCCAGCAGTACGACCCCTGGTGCCACTGCCCACACCCACACCGGAACCCCAGCACGTTGTACAGATACAAATTCCTCGTCTACGCATCGACCGGGCGGTTGTTCCGCTTGATTTGAAAGTCGGACCGCAGGGCAACCTCGAATGGGATGTCGAACCACTGTTTGCCACACGCAACCGCCCCGATCTGGTCGGACACGTGTCGGGTTCGGCCTTGCCCGGCGAAATGGGCAACGTGGTGTTGACCGGCCACAACTACAACCGTGGTCGTTACAACTGGCGCGGCGTCTTCGTCGATCTCAAAAAATTGCGCGCGGGTGACCAAATCACACTCACTACCCAAGACGGAAGGCAGCTCAATTATCGTGTGCAGCGCGTCACCGAGACATCGCTGCGCCGTCGCGATGAAACGACACTGGCACAGCACGCGGCCCTGCTCGGTCCAACCGACCACGCACAGCTCACCCTCGTTACCTGTGGCGGGGCCAACATCTGGCCATTTCCCAGCCGCGTCTACGTCGTTGCCCTGCCCGATTCTGCACCGCCCTGACGCATCACTCCGCCCCAAGGCACAAAAACCACCTGCTGCTTAACCAAGGGCCCCCCAACGCACGCACGATCCTTACAAAAACCCTCTGTGCCCTCTGCGCCCTCTGTGGCCCACACCAACACCCCACTGCGGTTGTGGTATACTGAAAGAAAAGAATCCACCCTGAGTCAGGCAGCATTCGCGATGACCGAATCAGCTGAGAAGAGGCTATTCATCGTCCGTAACCCGGCGTCTGGAGCACACCACGCGCCGGCGATCCGTGACAGGCTCGTGCATGCCCTGGCGGCGGCCGGCTGGCAATACACAATTCACGACACCGCACGCGGCGAAGTGGTGGCCGGCGCCGTGCGGCAGGCTCGCCAGGCGGGCTACACGACGTTCGCCGCAATCGGTGGTGACGGCACGGTGGCGGCCGTGGCGGCCGGCCTGCTCGACAGCCCCTGTCACCTCGCCATCGTGCCCGCCGGCACCGGCAACGTCCTGGCCCGTGCCCTGGGAATTGGCAAAGACCCACGGCGTGCCATCGAAATCCTGCTGGGGCACCATGCCGTGCGCCACCTCGATGCCATCCAGATCGAGGAGCACATCTATCTGCTGGCCATCAGCGCCGGGCTAAGTTCGCTGGTGATTGCCCGTTCCGAGCACCAAGCCAAACGCCTGCTCGGCCGCCTGGCCTACGGCACCGCCGCCGTGCCTCACTTCCTGCGCATGACCCAGTACCGTTACACGCTCGACATCGACGGCCAGCCCCATGCCGGCCTGGCCGCCGATGTCATGGTGGTCAATACCAGCGCCACCGGTTATGCCGGCATCCATTGGGGACCCAACATCGAGCCGGACGACGGCGTACTGGGCGTCTGCATCTTCCGTACACGCACGCCCCTGCACTACAGCCGGCTCATGCTGCGCGCCCTGCACAACGACCACCTCAAGGACGGCGACATGCAGCTGATCCCCGCCCGGCGCGGCGTGACCATCACCGCCGAGCCGCCCATCCCCGTCGAAGCCGATGGCGAACTCATCGGCATGACCCCCGTCCACGCCACAGTCATCCCCCACGCCGTCACGATCCTCGTCCCGCCGGAGTCATAACCCCAACTGCGCTTCGACGGTCGATGCTCAGTCACGACCGCACCAGTCACCAAACAACCCCGCGCAACACAGCCAGCACAGACCGCCTCAACGATCCAAGCCCCCTCGCGACTATCAGAAAAATTCGCGCGAATTGGCGCTAATTCGTGGTCACCACCCCTTGGCGCCCCTTTGCGATCACCCCTTGACGCCGCTCATGACCGAACTCTCCAGAATAAAGCGCTGGGCAAAGAGGAAGATGATCATCAGCGGCAGCGTGGTCAGCACCGAGGCCGCCATGATCGTCGGCCAGGGCTGAGCGCTCTGCTGGGGGTTGACGAGCGAGGCCACGTAGACTGGCAGGGTGTACAGGCTGGTGGTTTGCAGGTAGATCACCGGCTGCAGCAGTGAATTCCAAATGCCAACAAACAGGAAGGTAGCGACAGTGGCCAGGGCCGGCCGGCTGAGCGGCAGGATCAGCTGCCACCAGATCGTCACGTGGCCGGCGCCGTCGATGAACGCGGCTTCGTCGAGCTCCTTTGGCAGCTGCAGCATGAACTGGCGCAGCAGGAAGATCATCGCCGCACCGCCGGCGAAGTAACCGGGGATGACGATGGGATTGAAGGTGCCGATCCAGCCCAACCGGTTGAAGAACACGTACTGCGGCACGATCAAAGCCTGCGTCGGAATCATGAGGGTGCCCAGCATCAGCAGGAAGATGACATCACGTCCGGGCCATTCCAGGCGGCTGAAGGCGTAGGCCACAGCGGCAATCGAAATCAGGGTGCCGAGCAGCGCCAAAATCGCCACGAACGTCGAGTTGAAGTAGGACTGGATAAATTCGGGCTTGCTTAAGATCTCCAGGTAGGCTGTCAGCTGCGGCTGGGCGGGAAACCACACGATCTTGGGCGCATTGGCTTCCTGGTACGTCTTGAGCGACGTCAGGATCATCCAGATCAGTGGAAAGGCCATGACGATGCTGGTCAGGATGAGGACGACGTACAGAATCGTGCGAGAGATGCGACCTTTGGTTTTGCGGCTCATCGATGTCCTCCCCTGCCTAACGCAGATCGTATTGGACCCAGCGGTCCTGCAGTTTGAGCTGGACGAGTGTGATGACCAAAATGATCACCAGCAGCACCCAGGAAATGGCCGAGCCGTACCCCATTTCGTTGAAGCGGAACGTCGACCGCCAGAGGTTATACACCAGCGTGTACGCTGATTGACCGACCACCGGCGTATCGCGAAAGAGCACGTACGGCTGCTCGAAAATCTGAATGGCAGCAATGATACCCACTGTCAGGTTGTAGAAGGTGGCCGGTGAAATCAAGGGCAGGGTGATGCGCCGGAACTTCTGCCAGCCGTTGGCACCGTCCACTTCGGCCGCTTCATTGATGTCGGGCGGCACGTTGGTCAGGGCGGCCAGGTAGATCAGCATCATGGCACCGCAGGTCCAGACCATCAACAAGACGATCGACGTTTTGGTCCACAGCGGGCTCTGCAGCCACAGTGGCACACGGTCCGGGCCGGGAAAACCGGCTTCCAGGGTCTTTTGAAAGAAGTTAAAACTCCCTGCGCCCAGCGAGATGACAAAAGCGTTGATCAGCTCGTTGATCCAGATAAAGAGGCGCGTCAGCCAGTTGAAGGGGGGGAAGGCGTTACCCAACGCCCGAATCACCGTATTGACCAGGCCGTTGTTGGCATTGAACATCAGGCGCCAGCACAGCAGCACCGCCGCGTTGAGTCCGAGCACCACCGGCAGGTAGTAGGACATGCGGTAGACCCGCTCGCCGCGCGTTTTGCGGCTGAGCATCACGGCCAGGAACAGGGCAAACAACAGCTGCAAGGGCACGCCCAGGATCACCAGGTAGGCCGTATTGATGAAGGCCTGGCGAAAATCGCGGTCCTCGGTGAGCAGGCGGATGTAGTTCTGTAGGCCAACCCATTCCGGCGGCGTCGGCGGACGAAAGTCAGTGAAGCTCCAGTAGAACGACGCGGCCATGGGCGCCACCACGAACAAGACAAAACCGACGATCCAGGGCGAGGCAAAGAGGTAGCCGGCGAAGGTGTTTTCCTGCTGCATACGCGAACCCCGCCGGGCACGCACCAGCGACCGGGCCATCGTGGCCACCAACCAGCTCGAAACGATGATGAAGATCACGGCACCAATGGCCCACAGGACTGTGGTGAAGTACACGTTGGTCATGCCCATCCTCCGGGTAGACAGGCGGGGGAGGCAGACGCACTCCCCCGCCTATCGACTGCTTCAACTCAGTTCTGGATCATGTCGGCATCCTGCAGAACCTGGGTATAGTCCTTCTGGATGTTCTGCAGCGTCGTGTCGATGTCTTGCACGTCGGTGAAGAAGGCACCGAGCTCCTTGATCAGGATCTCGCGGAACTTGGCCGTTTCCCGAATGTCGGCAAAACCCATGCCATGGTCAGCCATCAGCTGGCCCAGGTTCTTCATGAGGGCCGTATCGGTGACGTATTCTTTCCAGGCGTCCTGCCGCGGCGGGAAGGACCCGAAGCCCTTGTTGTAGGCAAACTGGTTGTCGGCCGAACCGAGGAATTTCAAGAACTCGGCGGCCAGTTCCTGGTTCTTGGAATAGGCCGGTACGGCCAGCCAGTCGTTGAACACCTGCGAAACCGGCTTGCTGTCGGCAAAGTCGGGGTTGGTTGGCGATGCAACCAACTCGATCTTCTCCCAAATCGGATCGTCGGCCGGGGGAGCGCCCCACATATTGGCCCACAGACAGGCCGCAGTGCCGTCCAGCAGGCGAGAGCCGGTCGCTTCCGGCAGGTCGGCTACGGTCTCATCCGGGTACACACCACGACGGCGATCATACATGAACTGCAAGGCGGCCTTGGCCTCGGGCGAGTCAAAGGTAGGCGTACCGTTATCGGTATACAAGCCGGCACCCAGACCCCAGATCAGCTGCAAGTACTCCTGCCAGTCATCCAGGCGCCCGGTGGTGACCAGGCCGGCCTGCATGACAGAATTCGTCTCGATCTTCGTCGCCTTCTGTGCGGCTTCGATCGCTTCGGCGTAGGTGGTCGGGATCTTGTCGATACCGGCTTCCTGCAGCAGGTCCATGCGGCACATGTAGGCGCGCGGCGCCGTCAGCCAGGGCAGGCCGCGCAGCTCATCCTTCCAGGTGACGGTGTCGAGCGTGCCGGGCAGGTATTCCTTGATCTCGGGCCAGGCCGCTTCGCCCAGGTACTGGTTCATCGGCGCCAGCTGATCGCCGTAGGCTGCCACGTACTCGGAACCCAGGTTGAGGATGTCGGCACCCTCACCGGCGGTGAAGTAACCCTGGATGGTTTCGTCCAGCGTGCCCCAGTTGACGTAGACGTACTCGACGGTGACGCAGGGGTGGTCCTTTTCGAAGGCTGGCTTGATCTCGTTCTCCAGCCACTTGTCGGTCGTGTCCTTGACGTAGTCGACGACCATCACCTTGAGGGTGGTGGTCGTGTCACACGCGGCCGCCGGTTCTTCGGCCGCTGTGGTCGGTTCGGCGGCCGCCGGTTCTTCGGCCGCCTGGGTCGGCTCGGTGGCCGGCGCCTGGGTCGGCGCAGCAGCACCACATGCCGCCAGCAGCATGCTGGCGATCACCAACAGAAACAGCACCTTGATACTGTAACGCATGAGAATCTCCTCCTGGATAGATTCGAAAGCATGTTTTCGGACAGTTTGTCAGCTACACGTTCTGGGCCACAACAGTATTCGTTTGTGTCAGGTTTACCCCTCCTTGGCTGGATTGTCAGCCTGCCTGATGCGTGAAGCCCATTGACACTACCGTGCCAGGTCCAACCCCAATTCGTTGGTTAGCAGCAAGGCTGAAGCGCCCAACGTGACGACGTTCTCATCGAGCTGTCCCAGGGCGACGTCGATATCCGCGGCCAGGGCCGGCATGCTGTGGCAGCGGATCGCCGTCTGAACAGCCTCGAACCAGGGTTGGCCGAAGCGCGTCAGGGTGCCAACCACCAGTATCCGCCGGATGTTGAGGATGCCCACAACAAACGCAATGGCGCGCCCCAGCGCCTCACCGGCTGCCATGACCAACGCCAGCGCTGCCGTATCGCCCGCATCCAGGGCCTGTACGATAATGTCGCTGGTAATGTGGTTCGGGTCTTCGGCAAACTGACTAAAAAAGGTGATCGACTCGCTCTGCGCCAGCAGACGTGCCTGGCGCAGCAGCGCCTCGCTGCTGGCGACCGTCTCCAGGCAGCCCAATTTGCCGCAGCGGCAGAGCTGACCCTCTTCGACCACCACCACGTGCCCGATCTCGCCGGCAGCCGAATCATCGCCCTGAAAGAGATGCCCTTTGAGAATCGTGCCAGCCCCGATGCCGCGCCCCGCCTTGATGACCACCAGGTTGTGGTCGGTACGCCCGGCACCGAAGGTGTGCTCGGCCAACGCCGCCACCTGGCTGTCGTTCGCCACGTACACCGGCAGGTCGTACCGCGCCGCCAGCCGCGCCGCCAGCGGCAGATCGCGCCACTCCAGGTTGACCGCCTGACGCACGACGCCGGTTTGGGTATCGACCAGGCCCGGTGTGCCAATGCCAATGCCCAGGATCGGCCGATCGGTCGCCCGGCATAAGGCATCGATCAGCTCGAAGACCAACGCCAGGGCCTCGTCACCCACCCGACCAAACAAAGGCAACTTCATCGCGTGCCGAATCTGGCCGCGCAGGTTGACCACAGCGCCGCGGAATTCGTAGCTGGCCAGGTCCACCCCAATCACGTGGCGCGCATCGTCGACCACGCTGAGCAAAATAGGACTCTTACCGCCGGTAGAAGGACCACGCCCCACTTCGGCCACCAACCCACGCTCCAACAGGTCGGCCACAATGTCCGACACCGTCACCCGCGTCAACCCGGTCAGGCGTGCGACCTCGGCCCGGCTGATGGCGCTGTGGTCGAAGATCGTACGCAGCACTAACTGGCTGTTGAAAGCCTTCGTCTGTTGGTGCGTCGCTTTGGTGCGCTGTGGGTTCACCGTGGTGGGTTCCCGTTCTTTGTAAGTTAATTTAACTTACAAAGAGTTTATCACAATTCGACAAGGTTGTCAAGTGGCAGTTTGGGGAATAGGGGTTGGGGGGAACGGATGATGTGGAGTGCGCAAGCCATGCTTGCGCTTTGGTTCCGGGGCAGTC
>CAZXQZ010000044.1:8718-24480 GCA_964642445.1 uncultured Anaerolineae bacterium | reverse complement strand
CTATTGTAGTCGAAACCACCGGTTTGGTCGAATCGTGGGGAGAGAGTAGGGAGTACGGAGGGAGTACGGAGTAGGGAGTACGGAGTACGGGGTAAGGAGTAGGGAGTAGGGAATACTTGTGGATATCCTCTGTGAGTCTGATCCCCAACCCCCGATCCCCCACTCACATTCTGCGCCGGCGGAAGGCGCGTTTGATGCGTTCCCAGAGGGTTTGCACGGTGCCGGCCTGTTCGGGAGAAATGTCGTGCCGGCTGTAGCGGGCTTCGACGAATGAGTCGGTGAGGGAGGCCACGTCTTCGAAGTTTTCGGGCAGGGCGGCTTCCAGCGACTGGGCGTATTCGTAGGGGGTCTGACCGGGCTGGCGGCGAATGCCTGACTCGCTGCCGCGGCGGACCATGGCCAGGTAGAAAAAAAGTACGCGCTCGCGGGCCGACAGGCGGCCGGGGTTCACGAAGCGCCAGGATGCGCTGGTTGATTCGTCCGCGGACGGGCGCACACGCTGCCGGCTGGCCTGCCAGGCGGTGCGCAGGCGCTGGTTGGCGCCCGCCACACGCACACGCAGCCAGTGCCAGACAGCGATCAGCTGGGCTATTCCTGGCAGCCGCCGCAGACGCGCGAGCAGATCCTGGCGCTGGCGCAAATAGTGGCGAAAGGCAAAAACCACGACGCCAATCAGGATGACCCAGAACAAGACCGAGCGCAGCAGGGCCAGCCAGCTCAGCTCGCCACCTCCGGGCAAAGGCGGTGGGGCAAACTCCAGCTCAGGCAGGTTGATCTCGGACTGGCCCACGCCCAACAGGGACATCACAAACAGAATGAAGGCCAGGAGAGGAATCGAGAACAGCAGCAGTAGATACCGCATGATCTCGACGATCGTAAGAATGATGTAACCCAAAACCTCCAACAGCCCGATCGAATAACTGGTCGGCAGCAGCACAGCAATGACCACCACCCCTGCCACGAAGAGCAGCGTGTACAAAGCCCACTGGCCGGCCAGGTTGCGCGCCAGCGGTACCCGGTCCCAACCCCAACGCGCACGCAGCACGGCAAAGTTGCTCAAACCCAACAGCGCCAGGCCCAACAACAGGTAGACGACCAGCCACCCTACCCCCGTGCGCACGACGGGCAGGTTCAGGTCGAGCGCACCCAGGTCCAGGCGCAGCAGTGCGATCATGAAGATCATCAGCCCGCCAACCAGGAAGAACCGTTCGGCCAGGCGCTGGCGTGCGCCAGGGCGGTCGCTCAGCAGCACGGCGCGGCTCTCGTCATCGGCAAACAGCTCGTCACCCTCGAGGTCGAGCAGCACGCCGCTGAACATGCCGGTGATGCTCCACGCGACCCAGGTTATTACCACCGCGCCCAAAAATTCGCCGCTGAAGAAGTTGACGAAAAACGCCTCGGACCAAAGCTGCACGTCGACCCAGAACTGTTCGGTGCCGCGCAGGAGATACAGCAGCGCTTTGAGCGCTACCAGAATCACAACCCACTCGGCAATCCGGTGGCGAAACCAGGTCAGGCTGAGCGGCATCACCCGGTACAGCGTGCGCCGGGAGTACATCGCTTCCAGAGCCACCAGCAAGGTTACGCCAACCATGTAACCGGCGTTCCAGCCTGGCACCAGGCGCTGGCCAAACTGGATGAACAGCGCAACCACACACATCGCCATAGCCAGCACGAGCAGGTGGCTGACGAGGATTGCATTGCGTTCGTTGCTGCGCAGAAAGCGCGGGACGGTCATCTGGGACATGACAGTTATCCGTGGCGCGTACGCCAGACATCGAGATCACGCTCGTTGCGAATGATAGTCACGGGGAAGCCAAAACGCTGCGCACGCCGCTGCACGTCGGCGTGGCCGGTGGCATAACCACACAGCACCACCACCGCATCGAGGCCGGCACGACGTGCCTGCAGCAGTCCCTCCAGCAAACCCTCATCCAGGTGGCTGGTGATCAGTATCACCGTCGTGCCCCAGGCCAGGTGTACGATTTGTTGGCTGAGCAGGGCGGCCAGCGGCACCGACTCACCCGTCTGTACACGCGCCAGCACCTCCAACACACGCATCAGGTGCCCGCGCCCTTTGCGCGGGGGGATGGCATGCACCGGCGTTGCCGGGTTGAGCGGATCGAGGCCGTTCGTCGCCAGTCCGACCGTCTGTTTGTGGCCGGTGATCCAATTGGCCAGCGAGGCCGCTACCACAATCGCCAACTCCGTGGCATCGACCCGTGTGCGCAGCTCGTATTCGGGCGCACACAGGTTGAGCAGGATCGTTGTTTCCAGGGCAATCGACGGCTCGAACTGTTTCACCTGCAAACGACCCACCGCCGCGGTCGACTTCCAGTCGATGCGGCGCAGGGTGTCACCCGTGGTGTAATCGCGTTTGCCGATGATGCGCGTGGGGTCCTCGAAGATCGGCTGCGTGTGGTGCAGCGTACCCAGGGGTGAACGCGACGGCAGCGGCACGTGGGCCAGTGGCACGATGCGCGGATACACGGTCAGGTACGCCGGCGCTTCCTGGCGCTGGTGCTGACCGACCAGGCCCAACGCATCACCCGACATAAGCAGCAGCGGTCCAACCTGATAATACCCGCGCTTCTGGGGATAGACGACGTACTGCAAGCGATAGTGGTCATACGGGCCCAGGCGCGTCACCTGGCGGTGGCTCTCCTGACCAATGGCCAGGCCCACCGGTACCGTGTCCTGGGCACGCAGCCAGATCACCGGCAGCCAGCTGCGGTTCCGCAGATCGACATGTACGGGAACCACTTCACCCAAAAAAGCGTGTGTGGGCAGATGACGCTGCAGCGTCACGTTTTTCAGAGCCCGCTGGCTCCACCAGCGGCCGCCCAGGTAAACACCCGCCAGGACGTAAAACACCGTCAGGATGGTGTCCTCCTGCATCAGGACGGCAATCAGGAAGAGAACGAACAGGACCGGGACGAAGTCGCGCATGAGTTAGTACCAGGCCAGGGTGGGGGTGCTGGCCGTCAACGAATGATGATTACGAATAAACGAATCGTACAACGCGCCACGAATGCTGTATCACGCCTCAAGCTGCAGCAGCGTCTCCTGCACAATCTCATTCAGCACGGCCACCGCCGTTTTGCCGCGCAGCTCCGCCTCCGGGCGCACGATCAGGCGGTGAGCCAGGACCGACGGCACCAGGTACTTGACGTCGTCAGGGATGACGTGATCACGTCCGCGCACTGCGGCCAGGGCCTGGGCGGTCTTGAACAGGGCCAGGCTGGCGCGCGGGCTGGCACCGAGGGCCAGGTCGGGGTGCTGGCGCGTGGCCGTGACCAGGCGAATCATGTAGTCCTGCAGGGTCTCGTCGACGTGCACGTCCCAGATCTGCCGCTGCAAGGGCAGGAGCTCGTCGCCGCTGGCTACCTGCTGCAATTCGTTGATGGGGTGCACGCGGCGCAGGCTCAACAGCAGCTGGCGCTCGTCATCCGGCGCCGGGTAACCGATCGACAGGCGCACCAGGAAGCGGTCGAGCTGCGCTTCCGGCAGGGGAAACGTACCCTCGTACTCGATCGGGTTCTGCGTGGCCATCACCAGGAACGGTCGTGGCAGCGGTCGCGTCACACCGTCGACCGTCACCTGCTGCTCCTGCATCGCTTCCAGCAGCGCCGACTGCGTGCGCGGGGTGGCGCGGTTGATCTCGTCGGTCAGCAGGATGTTGACGAAAATCGGCCCCGGGCGAAACTCGAACTGGGCGGTCTGCTGGTTGAACACCGACACACCGGTGACGTCGTTGGGCAGCAGGTCCGGCGTGCACTGCAGCCGCTTGAACGCACCCCCCAGGCTGATCGCCATCGCCCGCGCCAGCATCGTCTTGCCCACGCCCGGCACGTCTTCCAGCAGCACGTGCCCCTCCGTCAGCAACGCCACCAGCAGCAGCTCGATCGCCGCCCGTTTGCCGATGATCACCTTCTCGACGTTATCGATCACGCCGCCCACAAACGCCTGCACTGCCTGCATACGCCTCGCCTTTCGAGTCTTCGTCACGCAACGTATGAATATCTTCGTCGGCGTCCGACAACTACGCAAACGCCGCGTTGTGCACCACTGCCTGCGGCCACGCCGTTTTTTCCCGCTCGTCTGCCACAAAAGGGAGCTTGCACATGCTCGCCGCACCTCACCCTGAATCATACCACAGAAACGAGGGGAGTGCGTAACTTTCTCACCCCCGCTTCCTCACTTTCGATCTTTCGCCGCCAAACCGGAATCGACCCCACCCACATGAATAAGAGAATGCCTAATTAGCATAATACTTGCATTTGTTCTGTCTTTGTGATATGATACCGAATAAGTATTGACATGGGAGACTGATTATGATAGAATCTTCACACGCAGATACAGAAATGGACGAGTTGGACCGCAGCATCCTGCAGGCGCTGCAGGTCAACGGGCGCATCAGCAACGCCGACCTGGCGCGGCAGATCAACCTGTCGCCGCCAGCGGTGCATGCCCGCATGAAGCGGCTGGAGCAGCAGGGGATCATTCAAAAATACGTGGCCTTGCTGGACCGCGAGCGCGTGGGGTACGACATGCTGTGTTTCGTCAACGTCAGCCTGGCCCTCCACCAGCGCGAGCACGTCGATAACTTCCGGCAGCTTGTACGGGACATGCCCGAGGTCCTGGAGTGCCATCACCTGACCGGTGAATACGACTACCTCCTGAAGATCGTCGTACGCAGCCGGCGGGATCTGGAGCGGTTTGTGGTCGACCAGCTGACGCCGATCCCGGGCATGGCCCGCATCCATACCAGCCTGGTCCTGGCCGAGGTCAAGGTCACCACCGCGGTGCCCCTGACCCCCAACCCCTAAACCCTGCACCCTATCACGGAGGCGATCGATGCAGATGTTTCTCAATGGCGAGTGGGTCGACCGCCCGCAAAAAATGGAAATCCGCGACCCCCAGGACAGCAGCCTGATCGACACGGTGCCGCAGGCCAGCGCCGCAGACATGCGCCTGGCGATTGGTGCGGCCGTTGCCGCCGCCGAAACGGCCCGCCGCTGGCCCACCCACCAGCGTATGGCGGTGCTGTCGGCCGCGGCCGACAACGTGGCCCGTGCGCACGAACACTTTGCGCGCACGATTGCGCGTGAGGGGATCAAAACGATCCGTGAGGCGCGCAAAGAAGTCACCCGCTGCGTCGAGACCCTGCGTCTCTGCGCCGAAGAGGCCCGGCGCCTGACCGGCGAGACGATCCGTTTCGACCAGCGGCCCGGCGGCGAGAACCGCACCGGCTACACCCGCCGCGAGCCGGTCGGTGTCGTTGGCGCAATTACCCCGTTCAACGATCCGCTCAACCTGGTGGCGCACAAGGTCGGTCCGGCGATTGCGGCCGGCAATACGATCATCGTCAAACCCCACGAAGCGACGCCCCTCAGCGCCCTGCTGCTGGCGCAGGCGCTCGACGAGGCCGGCCTGCCCGCCGGGATTCTGCAGGTTATCACCGGCCTGGGGACTGAAGTGGGTGACATCCTGGTGAGTGATCCGCGCGTGCGGATGATCTCCTTCACCGGCGGACGCGCAACCGGCGAGGCCGTCATGCGCCGCGCCGGCCTGAAGAAGATCAGCGCCGAATTGGGCAGTAATTCGCCGGTGATCGTCATGCCCGATGCCGGGCTCGACTGCGCGCTGGAAGCCACCGTCAGCGGCGCCTTCTGGGCCGCCGGGCAGAACTGCCTGCACGTGCAGCGTGTCCTCGTGCACGAGCAGGTGTATGACTACTTCCGCGATCGTTTCGTGGCCGCCGCCGAGGCCTATCGCGTCGGCGACAAACTCGACGAAACCACCGACATGGGTCCCCTGATCAACGAGGCGGCCGCTCAGCGCGTCGAGCAGCTGGTCGACGAAGCTGTCGCCGCCGGCGCGAGACTGCTCACCGGGGGCGAGCGCCGCGGCACCTTCTTTGCACCGACTATCCTGGAGGACGTGCCCGACGACTGCACCCTGGCCCACCAGGAGGTGTTCGGCCCGGTGACGCTGCTCTACCGTTTCCGCACCCTGCCCGAGGCCATCGACCAGGCCAACGAGCTCGACTACGGTCTGCAGGCGGGTATTTTTACGCGTGATCTATCGACCGCCTTCACCGCCATTCAGGAGCTGCACTGCGGTGGCGTCATGGTCAACGAAAGCAGTGATTACCGCATCGACGCCATGCCCTTTGGTGGGGTCAAAGGCTCTGGTCTGGGGCGTGAAGGCGTACCGTTTGCCGTCGAAGAAATGACCGAGCTCAAAGTCGTCTGTTTCAATCTTTAGCCAAGAAAAAAGGCAGGGAAATCAAGCGATGAACAATCCATCCTACACACCCGGTGTCCACGACTACATCCGCCAGGGCGAGGCGATGATGGCAGCCGCCGCCGCGCGGCGCGCGACCATGCGGCGCAAGAAGTTCGACACCATCGCCGTGCACGGCGTCTACGACCTGAACGCCGCCCTGGCCAACCAGGGCAGCATCATCGAGCCGGCCTACCTCAGCCCGGCGCAGGCCTTTGCCGACAGCGACCACATGGAAGCGGCCCTGGCCTACCTGATGCCCTCCTGGGCCTACAGCCGCATCGCCAATCCGACCTTCCACTACCTGGAAGAGACCATGGCCCTGCTCGAAGGTTACGGCTACGACGGTGACGTCAGTGCCTGCCTGACAGCGTCGGGCATGGCGGCCATCCACATGGCCACCAACCCCTTCCTGGCCCAGGCGCCCGCCGGCCTCCACAGCAACGGCCACGGCCCCGGCCAGCGCATGAACATCGTCGCCAGCGCCAAATGTTACGGCGGCACCTTCATGCTCTTCAGCCAGCGTTACGCCAACGAGCGCGGCGTCGACGTGCGTTGGGTGCGTAACCCGCTCGACCTGGACGAATGGGCCAGCCAGATCGACAACAACACCCGCTTCGTCTACGGCGAGATGCCCGCCAACCCCAGCCTGGGCGTGTTCGACATCGCCGCCGTGGCCGAACTGGCGCACCAGGCCGGCGTACCGCTGATCATCGACGCCACCGTGGCGACCCCGGCGCTAATGCGCCCCTTGCAGCACGGCGCCGACATCGTCGTGCACTCGGTGAGCAAGAGCATCGCCACCAGCGGTTTCGCCATCGCCGGCGTGCTCATCGCCCGCCACGACATCCCCAGCTGCGTCGGTCCCGACGAGCTGCGCCGCAACTTTGCGCTGTACGTCAAACTGCTGCCCTTCCGCGACCACGGCCCGGCGCTCAGCCCGTTCAACGCCCAGATGGCCATGAACGACCTGCGTACGTTGCGGCTGCGCATGGACCGCCAGAGCCAGGCGACCCTCACCGTGGCGCAGTTCCTCAACGAACACCCGGCGGTCGAACGCGTTGCCTACCCAGGCCTGCCCGGCACGACGGGTCACGACGTCGCCACGCGCTACCTCTGGCTGGCCGACGGCGCCGACGACTATGGGCAGGCCGTCAACCGCTACGGCACGCTCTTGAGCTTCGACGTGCAGGGGGGCGCCATGGCGGCACGCCAGGTCTTCGACCGCCTGCAGATGATCTGGCGCGCCACCGACCTGGGGCGCATCAAGAGTGTCGCCACGATCCCAGCCATTTCCACGCACCAGCAGCAGGGTGACGCCGGCCGCGCCCTGGCCGACGTTCCACCCAACCAGATCCGCCTGAGTATCGGCGGCGAGCATCCCGCCGACATCATCGCCGACCTGGCCCAGGCGCTGGAACCGGCCAGCCTCCGCACCTTCGCCGTCTCCCTGGGCAGTGCTGCGCAGTAGGGGCGCGTGGTTGACCACATAGAACGCAGAGAGCACGGATAGTTCTTTGCTGTGCTACCACAAAAGTACCCCCGCCGGAGGAGTTCGCACCCCCAGGTGCGAACTCCTCCGGCGGGGGCGACGTTCACTGTGCCCCGCTTATTTGTCAGTCCCGTCCTCTGCGCGCAACAAATCGATGGTCTCGACGGCATGGCGCAGGTGTGGAATGACGATGCTGCCACCCACCACCAATGCCACGTTCAATGCATCCAGCAGCTCCTCGTCCGACCAGCCCGCTTCGACGCACTGGATGAGGTGGTAGTCGATGCAGTCATTGCAGCGCAGCACCGCCGACGCGACCAGGCCCAACAGCTCCTTCGTCCGGCCATCCAGGGCTCCGTCGCGATAGGCCGCTGTGTCGAGGTTGAAAAAACGTTTGATGCCCAGGTGGTCCAGCTCGGAGATGCGTGCATTCATCCGGGTGCGGTAGAAACGGAATTCGTCGAGCCGATTCGGCATGTGTATCTCCTCTGTAAACATGACGGTTCCCGCTAAGGTCCGTGGCTGCACTACCTGGCCAGCGCATCGGCCAGCGCGCGCAGCCCAACCTCCGTGCTGAAATAGCTGACGTGATCACATGCCACTTCGACCTCCACCGGCGCCGGCTGGCGGTTGTCGGGCACGGCCTTGATACTGGCTACGCTGACCGCAATATCGTTCGGTGCGCCCAGGAAGCCAATGCTCGTCAGGGCATGCACGATCCGTGGCATGTTCAGGCTGGCCAGAAAACGTTCGAGCCGGCTGCGACCGCCGGGGTCGCTGGCATCAACGGCCAGCGCGCTGGGGATGAGCGACGTATTGCCGGCAATCACCGAGTACGGGATGTGCGGATCGTCGCTCTCGGTCAGCGTGCGCAGAAATTCGGAATTGGGCCGCATCTGGTCAAGTGGATCGTCGATTTTCTCGAAAAAACCAACCAGGCTGCCGATCACCTTCACCGGCCAGGCAACTGTGGCCAGGCTGTTGAGGCCCACCCCAATTGCGAACGTGGCCCAGTCCTGGATCTTGACCCAGGGTGTGCCATTACTCGGCGTCCCCAAAACCACGAGATGCTGGATGATCGCATGCCCCTTTTCTTTTTCGATCAGCCAGCGTGACACCAGGCCGCCCATCGAATGCGCCACGAGGTGCACGGTTTTGCCGTGCGACGGCGTCAGGCCGGCATCATGCAGGCGCTGCTTGATGGCGCGCGCATTTTCGTCGATGCGGGTGTTGATGTTCTCGTAGTCGACGGTGAGGATCAGGTCGTAGCGCTCGCCCAGGGCGGGCACCGGGTTGGGCAGCTGGAGCCACTCCGGGCGGCTGCTTGCGGTCATGCCGCGGCTATCGCCGACGAAACCGTGCATGTAGATCAATATGCGCTGCGCCGCGGCGACGCGTGCTCGCACCGCTGCCATGTCACCGGTTGCTGAATAGGTGACGGTACCGTCCGCAGCGACGTCGGCCGTACGCAGTAGCGGGTAGGGATAGTCCATGCCCAGGTGACGGTTGGCCAGCTTCTGGAAGAAGATCTTGATCGAGCCTACGACATCGCGGACCCCCGCGCTGGTCGGCGGTGTCAGCCGTTCGAGACGAATCACCGTACCGGCACTGGCTCGTTGGATGTGCCCCAACGGCACAAAGAATTCCCCATCATAGGCCAGCGGCAGAACGGTTTCCCCTTCGGCCAGTACCTGGGTGGTTGTGATCAGCAGAGGGGTCTCCGGCGTCACCACGGCCGTATCTTCGACCTCACTCAGCTCCAACACACTGAGCCCTGGCTCGCCGCGGTGGCCGCGGGTAAACTCGAAGGGTACCGCGTCGGGATCGTCGCGCAGAATGGCCGGCAGGGCCAGGTTGCCCAGGTCGCGGGTGGCGACGGCGTGGGCGGCCAGGCGCGCGTGCCCCTTCAGCGCCGGGTGGCCCTGGAGGGTAACGCCCGCGCCCAGGCTGATGGCTGCCCCAACCTGGGGAATCGGTGCCTGCGCCTGGGCATGCACCACGGTCAGGCTGACATTGCTGCTGGTCCAATCGGTCAGCGCCTCGGCGCGCGCCGGACCGGGCGGTGTCTCACGGTGGCTGACGCGGTCAAGCAGGCGGTCGAGCGTGTTGTCGAAGTCCGATTCCAACTGGCGCGCCCCCACGAGCGCCGGCGGGGCAAAGGTGACTGGCAGCGATTCCTGCGCCAGGCGTGTGGCATCCGCCGCATGCGTGCTGACCAGCAGTTTGATCCAGTAGCGAAAGGTGGTCAGCCCCTGCTGCCACAGCGCATCGGGCAGGGTCATGGGCAGCCACTCGCCGGCGGCAGCCCAACGCGTCTCACCGGGGTCCAGCCAGAATCCCGGCGCGGCGCCCCGTATCACGTCGCTGTGCGCGGCGTAGGCTTCCGACAGGATCAGCGGCATGCAGTAGAGGCGTTGGTCGCGGGTGGTGTTCGTGATCCTGATCTTCGTCCCGGGTACCAGCCACTGAGCATCAGTGAATTGGTAATCGAGACGCAGGTCTGTGCCCGGCAGCGCCGTCACTTCAGCCCCAGTGGCATCACGGTACACGATATCGAGGCGCACGGCGTCGGCGGGCACCTGGCTGGCAGCGTTGGCCAGGCGGGTGATGGTGAGCCAGCGTGCCATGTGCTCAAGGCGGCTCACGACCAGGGCCGCACTGTTGGCATCGAACCCGGTCACGTCGACGGCCAGCGGATAAGCATCACCGGCGCGGTGCATGCGGAAGCGGTTGGCCTGCGCAGCCACGCGCAGGTCGGCACTGGCCCGGCTGCCGCTGCGCACCAGGCGTGAAGGACCGCCGTCAGGCCCCGCCGTGCGTAATGCGGCGCGCAGCAGGGTGAGGGCGCGCCGGTTGCCTTCCAGGGCCACGACCAGGCGCGGTAAGGGTAGTGCACTGATGACGGCCTGGTACGTGGCCGCGCGTGACGGACGGTTGCCGTCGAACAGCGCCAGGCGCGCGGTGCTTTCGCCCGCCGACACGGTGGTAACACGGGCTTCGCCGATGGCGCTGGCCAGGCTGGCGCGTGCCTCGGCGGACGCGCCCGCAGGAAACAGGGCCAGGCAGGTCGTTTCCTGGTCATGCGGGGGTTGAATGCCCTGTACGGTGCCGGCGTTCAGTATCCAGCCAGCACCACGGCGGTAACTGACCGTGAAGTACATCGGGCGCGGCGCCACCCCGCCCAGGAAAGGCTGGTCCAGGTCGGCACCGGCCACGGCTTCGAGCTGCGGCGTCTGCAGTGACACCTGTGCCTGCACCTGGGCCGCGACCTGGTTGTACAGGCTGCGGTAGGAGGCATTGCCGCCACTGCGCTGGAGCGCGTCGAGCAAAAAATAGGAAAAGGCGCCGCGCACCTCTCCGCCCAGGTCGAGCTCTTTGGCTTCTTCGTCGGCGCGGCACGCGGCCAGCAGGATGTGCGGGCCGTGCGGCAGGCTCAGCCAGTCGGTTGTATCGGTGCCGGCCGTGCTGCCGAAGGCGGCGACCTCACGCGGCGTCACCAGGTAGGCATCCAGCGGTCGGACACGTCCATCAGTGGGCGCGCGGCGGACCGTTCCATTGTCCTCCTCGTCCAGCATGCGTGTGCCCGTACCGGAGTGACAGCAGTCAAGGATGATGACGATGTGTGGATCGTTGGCGGAAACGCCAGCAATCATGCGGGAGAGCTCTTTGTCGGCCAGGTCCCAGTGGCCCGGCCGGCGGCTGTCGACACAGACCAGGGTTTCGTCGAGACGATCGGGTTCGATGTCCCAGAACTCCGGGGCCGAACGCGCCTGCGAGCCGTGCCCGCTGTAGTAGAAGAGGGCCACGTCGCCAGCCTGTGCCTGGGTGAGATGGGTCTGGAAACCATCGATCACTGCGTGGCGGGTGGCCCGCGCATCGGTCAGGACCAGCGGTGCAAAAAGATCGCCCATCTGCGCCACCTGCTGCGCCAACAAATCGTGCACGCGGCGGATATCGTTGACACAGCCGCTCAGCTGCGGGACGGGTGGTGGGTAGTTGTCGATGCCGACCAAAAGTGCATAGACGGTGCGTGACATGCTGGCCTCCGAGGTGATTGGGGTTGGGTCTTGGCATATTTTAGCACAAGGCGACGCGTGAGGCCAACGGCCAGGAACTCCGGGGTATCATGCAAATTGGGGGTAGACCCTTCGGGTTTTCGTCATTAGCCGGGATTCAGCTCCGGGAGACTGCTGTGGAGTGCCAGCTGTCGGCGATTATGGGGAAAAACCCGAAGGGTCTTGTGTCGTGTCCCTGACATGCGATGCACCAGGAATGCCACACCTCCCGCGAGCACCGAGGTGTGCCGCACGCCCACGTGCCGTGCAAACCCTCTGTTACGGCTCGGCGCCGATGACTTCTGTGGCATCGCCACTGGCGCGCCGGCGTACGGCACGTTTCCTGTCGAGGGCCGCCAGGATCCGCGCGTGGCGCTGCCGCGTGAGCGGGTAGAACGATACGAGCACGATGCCCAGCACGAAGATCGCCGCCGGCAGGGGGCCGGTCAGCCAACGAATGGCGCTGAGTGCGCTGTCCGGCTGACTGGCGGAACCATCGGTTGCGGCCACGTAGCCGCTCACGGTGAGCAGCGTACCGGTCAGGGCAATCGTCAGGGCACCGACCATTTTTTGAATCAGGGTCACGACGCTGTAATACGCGCCTTCGTTGCGCTCGTTACGCCGCAGCTCGTCCCAGTCCATGCAGTCGGGCAGGATGGCCAGGGGGATGACGTGGGCCGCCGAGAGGCCGATGCCCGCCAGGGCAGCCAGGATGAACACCGCCGTGCTGCGGCCCGGTGGGGTAAAACTGAGCAGGACGAGCACCCCCGCCAGGAAGGCGATGCCGACCTGGTAGGCACGTACTTTGTCCCAGCGCGCCGCCGCGCGCACCCACAGCGGTAGGGCGAGGACCGCCACGCCAAACAGCAGCAGGAAAATTAGGTCACGTTCGCTGCCGCCCAGCCCGAAATAGTCGCGAATCAAAAAGACGAGCACGAACTGAATGAGATCGATCGGCATCCAGGTCAGCAGGTAGACCCCGGCGGCGATCAGGAACGCTTTGTTGGTCGCCAGCAGGTGAAAGGCGTCGCGCAGACTGGGCTGCGGCAGCTCTTGGAATTCCGGGCGCTCGCGCACGGTGGCAAACGTCAACAGGATAGGGATGACACTCACGACGGCAAGGATCGCCGCCATGCCCAGGTAGGCGCTGCGCAGTGCGGCCTGGCTGGGGTCGGGGCCGGCCAGGCGGTCGACCAGGGCCAGGGGCACGACGGCGCCGACCAGGCCAAAGCCGATCGAAAACGCCATACGGTAGGCCTGCAGGGAGGTGCGGCCATCGTAAGTGGGGGCCAGTTCGGGGGTCAGGGCCACGTAGGGCACGTTGGTCAGGGTGAAGAGGGTGTCGAACAGCATGTAGATGCCGGTGTAGAAGGCCAGGAGCAGCGCCTCCTGCCCTACGGCGGGCACGAACCACATAAAAATGAAGGCCACGCCAAACGGAATGGCCCCAAACAACAGGTAGGGGCGCCGCCGTCCCCAGCGGCTGCGTGTACGGTCGCTCAGGTTACCGATGAACAGGTCGTTGAGGGCGTCCCAGATCCGGCCCAGGGCAATCGCCAGGCCCGCCAGCCGCGGGTCGAGACCCACGACGTTGACCAGGAAGTCGAGGTAGAGCAGCGCCAGGGCCGTCGACGTCAGCGAAAACCCCGAATCACCTGCGCCGTAGACGATCTTTTTCCATATGGGCATCAGCTATTAGTATGCGTTCCGATCGCGTCCAAACAACAGATTGAACAGCGTACGAATCATGATCTTAAAATCGAGCAACAGCGACCAGTTTTCGATGTACCAGAGGTCGTATTTGGTACGCTCGACGACCGAGGTATCGCCGCGCAGGCCGTTGACCTGCGCCCAGCCGGTCAGGCCGGCCTTTTCGCGGTGGCGGTCCATGTAGCGGGGAATCCGTTCGCGGAACTGCTCGACGTACACCGGCCGTTCGGGTCGCGGCCCCACCATGCTCATGTCCCCAATCAGGACGTTGATCAGCTGCGGCAGCTCATCCACCGACAGCTTGCGCAGGATCGAGCCGAAGCGCGTGCGGCGCGGGTCGTTGGCTGTGGTCCAGCCAGGCCCGCTGCTTTCGGCATCGGCGCGCATCGAGCGGAACTTGAGCATCGGGAACGGTTTGGCGTCGAGCCCCATGCGCTCCTGGACGTAAAAAACCGGTCCCGGCGATTCGAGTTTGATCAGCAGTGCGGTCAGCATCATCAGGGGTGAGCCGATGAGCAGGAAGAAGCTGGCCGCGGCGATGTCGACCGTGCGCTTGAGCGCCAGTTTCCAGCCGCGCAGCGCGACGTCGCGCACGGTCAGCAGCGGCAGCCCACCAAAGTCGCTGATGCTCACCTCGCGCGCCATGATCTGGAAGACGTCGGGGAAGACACGAATCCCCACTTTTTCGCGCTCGCACAGCGAGATGATGCCCACGATCTCCTGGTGGCTGGCTTCGGGCAAACCGATGATCACCTCGTCGACCGCGTGTGCCTCGATGATCTGCGGCAGGTCGGCTACAGTACCGAGAACAGGAATGCCCAGCACCGATGGCACCGTGGGGTTGGGGTCGACCAGGCCGACGGCGCGGTAACCCAGGGATGGCATGTGCAGCAGCTTGTGCAGGATGGTGCGCCCCACCTCGCCCGTACCGATGATCAGCACCCGCTCCTCGCCGGCGCCGCGTGCCTGGAGGGTGCGCGTGGCCCAGGTGACGAAAACGCGACCCATGGCCACAAAGATGATCGTGAAGGCCCACAAATAGAGCATCATCCAGCGGTGGTAGTCGATCGAATCGCGGTACAGCAGCGAGGTGAAGGCGATGCTCAGCAGGGTGGCCACCGATACGGCACCAAACAGCACGTAGAGCTCGTCCAGGTAGGAGAGGGTGTGCCGGCGGCGGTAGAGTTTGGCAAAGAAGAAAACAATCACGACACTGCCGATCTGCAGCGGCAGGATGGGCAGGAAGTTGCGCAGCGGACCGATGCCATCGCCCGCCGTAGTGTAACGCAGCTGGTAAGCCAGCAAGAAGGCCAGGGTTACAGCCAGGATGTCGGAGATGATCAGCGCGAGGATGCGCAGCATGTGGGCTCGTTTCATGCAGTTCCTCCCGAAGCCTGGACCGCCGGCCGGCGCTGGCGCCAGGCTTTCCAGCGGCGCCCGGCCATGGCCAGGCCGCCGCGCAGTTTGATGCCGCCCAAAATGAGCCAGTGCAACGGCCAGCCGGTGCTGGCCGCGTAGTGTTTGCGGTAGAAGATTTCCATCGCGCGGTAGAATTCGTAGCGGGCTTTGTCGCTGTGCTGACTGGCCGCTTCTTTATAATGAAGCACGGTAATACCGGGCACGTACCAGACGTGCCAGCCCGCCGCCTTGATCCGAAAGGCCCAATCCAGGTCCTCCCCGTACATGAAGAAAGTCTCGTCCAGCAGCCCCACCTGCTGGATCGCCGCGCCGCGCACCAGCATGTAGGCGCCGACGACCGAGTCGACCTCGGTTTGCACGTCGGGGCTCAGGTAGGTCAAATTGTAGCGTCCGAAGCGCCGGCTGGTGGGAAAGAGCTTGCTCAAACCGACGATGCGGTAGAACGAGATTTCCGGGTCGGGGAACGAGCGGCGGCAGGCCAGGTCGAGGCTGCCATCCTGGCGCACCAGGCGCGGGCCCATCACGCCGCAGTCGGGGTGGGTGTCCATGAAGGCCAATGAATCACGCAGAGCGGTCGGGGGCAGTACCGTGTCGGGGTTGAGCAGCAGCGCGTAGCGCGGCGTGTCAGCGCCGGCACCCGGCGTGTCACTGAAGCCGGCGGCGCGCAGGCCGACGTTGTTGGCGTAGGGATAACCGCCGTTGATCTGGCTGGCAATCAGCGCCACCTGTGGATACTCGCGGCGCACCATGGCCACGCTGTCGTCGGGTGAGGCATTGTCCACCACCCACACGCGGTAG
>CAZXQZ010000044.1:1494-8618 GCA_964642445.1 uncultured Anaerolineae bacterium | reverse complement strand
CCAGTTGTTCCCAAGCATATTTTGCTGCCTTGATTACTGATTGACACGTGTTGGACTCAATGATACAATAGAACAACCTTTCGATCGACCAGGAAACGTCATTGGTCACCAAATTCCGCAGGAACCACAACGTGCCAAACCTTGCTTCTTTTCCCACCACTATGATGCCAGCCACGATCGCGCGCATCGATGATCTCGATCACGAGTTGTATGCACATTTTCAAAACCGGTTCATCGTGCAATCCACCCTCTCGCGTTCGCTGGTCAGCTTCCAGGCCAACAAGGTACGGCCCGTCTATCGCTGGTACAAATATAAAGAGGCCTTTTCGGCATCTCTGGTGGAATACTTGTTCAGCCGATATGGGCTCACAGCCGGCAGAATCCTCGATCCATTCGCGGGGAGCGGCACAGCCCTGTTTGCTGCGAGCGCCATGGGCCTCAATGCGGACGGCATCGAGCTGCTGCCTATCGGCCAACAAATCATCGCCACGAAACAAATGCTTGATTCCGAGTTTACGCTGGGTGATTTTGACCGGCTGAAGCTATGGTCGTCAGCCCGAATCTGGGAAACCAGCGACGTGCACGTTCCCCTACCCGAGCTACGCATCACGCAGGGTGCTTATCCTGCCGGCACCCGCTGTGCGATCGAGCAGTACCTGGGGGCCTGTCAAAAAGAGACGCCACGCGTCCAGGCCGTCCTGCGTTTCGCGCTCCTGTGTGTTCTGGAATCGATCAGCTATACGCGCAAGGATGGACAATACCTGCGCTGGGACCATCGATCGGGACGCACACAAGGGAACAAACCTTTCGACAAAGGACCGATCCTCGGTTTTTCCGAAGCCATTTGCGACAAGATCGATGACATCACGGCCGATTTGCGTCCAATCACGCGCCAATCCGAACTGTTTGCATCCGACGACCGACCAGGCATGATTCGTCTCTACGACGGCTCTTGTCTTGAACTTATGCCGACGCTGCCGGCAGCAGCCTACGACGGCATCATGACTTCGCCGCCCTACTGCAACCGCTATGACTACACCCGAACCTATGCGCTGGAATTGGCTCTCCTTGGCACCGATGAGCGAGGAATCAGCACCTTGCGCCAAGAGATGCTCAGCTGCACCGTCGAGAATCGCGCAAAAGATTTGCTCCAGATTAATCCTGATTGGCAGGAAGCCATCGCCGTGGCCGACAACCAACCCCTACTTCAGTCGATTCTGGAGTACCTTGCCGACCAGAAGAACCAGGGCCTCTTGAATAATAACGGCATCCCCCGGATGGTGAGAGGATATTTCTACGAAATGGCCTGCGTCATCCAGGAATGTGCCCGCGTACTGAAACCACACGCGCCATTGTTCATGGTCAACGACAACGTTCGTTACGCCGGCGCGCGCGTGTCAGTAGATATGATCCTGTCAGATTTTGCCGAGAAACTCGGTTTTGAAGTCGAAAACATCCTGGTCCTGCCCGGCGTGAAAGGCAACAGCAGCCAACAAATGGGCGAACACGGCCGGGAGCCGCTGCGCAAATGCGTTTACGTCTGGAGAAAGCAGTGATCGACACGGCAATACCACCCCACCGCTATCATCTGCGATCAAGTGAAGACCTGGTTACAACGCCGGCAGACACGCGGTCGGGTTTCATCGCCCTGGCGGTGGAGAAGAATCGCCAAGCAACCCCTTTTGTAGATCGTGCAAAACGCCTCCGCTTGGCTGCCAATAGGGCCAGGCTACCCGCCGACCTATTGACGATGAACGAAATCCGATCCGAGCTGTTGACCGCCGCCGGCCTGTCCGACAAGTCGCTGACTCATCTGCAGCCGGCCGATCAGACTAAGGCCGTATCGAATTTTGTTGAGAATTTCCTGGTACCCGCCGGAGACGATTTTGTCGAAGAGCTCGTTGCACGCTTCTTGTTGACGCGTGGCGATACGCTGGGCGGCTCGATGCGCAACATTGGTGGTTTCTTGGCCCAGCAGAAGTTCACACGTTCAATCATCCAGGCATTACGAAGTGTCGGGGCCTCATTTTAACTGCTTGATGCTGGTACTCGCCAGTGGCGCGATGTGACCGCATACGATGATCGGCAAGGAGCATCTGTCCGGGGCATGAGCTGGCAGTCCGGGCGCGGGCCACGAACCATTCTGTACAACCTCACCGTACCGATCGTTAAATCCAATATCGACGTGTGCCTTTTTGACGTGGCACCCACAGACTGGACCCCCACAAGCGCCCAGGAACCAGAATCATACGCTGCATTTGGGGAGATCAAGGGGGGCATCGACCCATCTGGCGCCGATGAACACTGGAAGACAGCCAGCACTGCACTGAGTCGTATCCGTGCTGCATTCGCTGACCGAGGATTTACGCCGCACACGTTCTTCGTCGGTGCTGCCATCGAGCGCCGCATGGCAACCGAGATCTGGAATCAGCTCGAAAGCGAATCGTTGGCCAATGCGGCTAACCTCAACCGCGAAGACCAGGTGGCATCGTTAACGCAATGGCTCATTAATCTGTGATGCCTTCCTGAGGACGTCTCCTCTATCACGGGCATTCTCCAGCGCGGCGATGATAGCCGGCAAAGTCACGCCTTGCAGGCTGTCGAAGCGGGCGTGGGCGTGCAGCAGGCGCGCCGCTGGTCCGACGCCCACAGCCCACATGCCAGCTGCCAACGCCGCTTCGATACCGGCTGCGGCGTCCTCGATCACGATACAGTGCGCCGGCGCCACGGCCAGGCGTGCGGCGGCGTGCAGAAACACGTCGGGGGCCGGTTTGCTGCGCTGGATATCGAGACCATCGACGATCACGTCCAGCAGCCCGGCGAGACCCAGTTGATCGAGTATCCAGCGGGCATTGCGACTCGCAGAACCCACACCCACCTTGATGCCCGCCGCGCGCAGCTCCTCGATCAAAGGCACAACGCCAGGCAGGAGACAGTCGGTCGCGTGCTGGCCGAGAATCTCCTCGAAATAGTCGTTCTTGCGTTCCAGCCATGCGGCCGCTTGCGCTTCACCCACCATGCGTCCGGCCAGGATGATCTCCAGGGAAACCCGGCGTGACCTGCCGCGCAGCTGCTCGTTGACCTGGCGGTCGAACGGCAGGCCCTCTTCGTCCGCCAGGCGCTGCCAGGAACGGTAATGATACTCGGACGTGTCGGCGATGACACCGTCCAGGTCGAAGATCACGGCTACGACGTTTATAATATTCATAATCTGTAGCATGATAACAGCCCAGGCTTGCCTTGTCAAATAGGATGAAATCAGACCGGTTTGGGTTTTTGCATCCCTCTTGACAATTGGCCAAAACTGCCTTATACTGACCCTGAAAGTTCTTACAGAAAAGCGTTTTCAAGACCTGAACAGTCGCTGCTTCGCTGGTCAACGCCCATGGCCCGTGTCACGATCTATGATGTCGCCAACAAAGCCGGCGTGAGTATTGCCTCGGTTTCGCGAGTGCTCAACACACCCGAACAGGTGAACGAACCGCTGCGTGGCCGCGTGCTGGCCGCCATCGATGAGCTCGGTTTTGTGCCCAACGCCGAAGCGACGGCGCGGGCGCGGCGCACTGTGCAGCGCATTGGGGTCCTGGCCCCCTTTTTCACCTACCCTTCGTTCGTACAGCGCCTGCGCGGTGTGGCCGGTGTGCTTGCCAATTCCCCCTATGAGCTGGTTGTGTATACGGTCGATTCGCTGGCGCGCCGTGATGGTTACCTGGCGAGTTTACCGCTCCATCGACGGTTGGACGGTTTGATCATCATGTCGCTGGCGGTGGAAGAGAGCGCCGTGCAACGCTTGCTGGCACACAATCTGGAGACGGTACTGATCGAATATCACCACCCGGCGCTGAGCAGCATCGAAATCGACGATGCGGCGGGCGGTCGCCTGGCGGGAGAACTCGCGCTGACCGGGGGACATCGACACTGCGCCTTTTTGGGTGATGGTGACCTGCCACCCTACTCGCTGCGTCCGGCCGACGCTCGCCTGCGGGGGTACTGCCAGGTCCTGAACGCAGCGGGCGTGGCACTGCCGGAAACCGCGGTGGTACGCGCCTTTCCTGATGCCAGGCATGCCTACCAGGCGGCGCAGCAGCTGTTGGCACGGCCCGATCCGCCGACGTTCGTGTTCGGCAGCTCGGACGTGCACGCCATGGGCGTCCTGCGGGCGGCCCGCGAACGGGACATCCAGGTTCCCCAGCAGCTGACCGTGGTGGGCTTCGACGACCTCGACGTCGCCGAGTACATCGGCCTGACCACCATCCGCCAGCCGCTGGACGAGTCGGGCCGCATCGCCGCCAACATCCTGCTGGACCGCCTGGCCGACCGCGCCCGGCCCGTGCAGCGGGTGATGCTGCCGCTGACGCTGCAGAGGCGTGAAACGTGAAGGCTTCACATTTTTCACACAATTGTGTTATACTTAATCCAGTTGCCTGAATCGTAGGGTACAAACGCTGCCTGGTTACCCCGAGCCAGCCGGTGGAAGGAGGGGAAGCAAGACAAGTCATCGCGACAGGTAAAACAACCCGCGCAGGACGTGCACCGGTCCGGGCCGACAAGCCGCCGGTGCCTGTGTTAGTTTTCGGTTACGAACCACTTTTTTTCAAAGGAGAAGAAAATGAAGCGTTGGACGATCCTTTCTCTGTTGGTTGTGCTGTCGATGCTGCTGGCCGCCTGCGGCGGCACGGCGCCGGCAACCACCGCCCCCACCACTGAAGCACCGCCGGCCGATGCCACCGAAGCACCGCCTGGTGATGCTGATAATGAGATGGCCACCGCCGCCACCGCCAAGGGTCTCAACTGCCTGGCCGATGCCTACAACGGCAAGATGCAGGGCACCAAGGTCACCATGACCGGTCCCTTCACCGCGGGTGACATCGTCAAGTTCGAGAACTCCATCAAGGCCTTCGAAGAGGCGACCGGCATCGACATCCAGTACGAAGGCACCAAAGAATTCGAGGCCACCATCGCCGCGCGCGTGCTGGCCGGTGATGCCCCGGACATCGTCGACTTCCCACAGCCCGGTCTGCTGGGCAACCTGGCCAAGCAGGGCAAGGTCAAACCGGTGACCGACCTGGTACCGGAAACCTGGCTCAAGGAAAACTACATCCAGTCCTGGCTCGACATGGCGACCATGCCCGGCGCTGATGGCAGCGATGCCATGTACGGTGTCTGGCAGCGCTTCAACGGCAAGAGCCTGGTGTGGTACCCGAAGAAGGCCTTCGACGAGGCCGGCTACACCGCTCCCACCACCTGGGAAGAGCTGGAGGCCCTGCAGGACCAGATCGTATCCGACGGTGACACCCCGTGGTGCATCGGCATCGAGTCCGGTGCCGCCACCGGCTGGGCCGCCACCGACTGGACCGAAGACATGATGCTGCGCACCACCTCGCTGGAGAACTACGACAAGTGGGTCGCCGGTGAGCTGAAGTTCAGCTCGCCCGAGGTGAAGAAGGCCATCGAAACCTTTGCCGAAATCTGGAACGATCCCGAGATGGTCTACGGCGGCACGGCCAAGATCGTGAGCACGGCGTTTGGTGATGCACCGGCACCGATGTTCGAAGATCCGCCGAAGTGCTGGCTGCACCGCCAGGGCAACTTCATCATGGCCTTCTTCCCCGAAGGCGTCAAGCCGCTGGAAGACTACGACTTCTTCTACCTGCCGCCGATCGACGATGCCTACGGCAAACCGTTCCTGGTGGCCGGTGACATCATGGCCGCCTTTGCCGATCGACCGGAAGTCTGCGCCGTGATGCAGTGGTTCTCCACCGCCGCCGGTGTCGAGGGCTGGCTGGCTTCGGGTGGTGCCCTGTCACCGCACAACGACAGCACGCTGGAGATGTACGGCGATCCGGTCGAAAAGAAGATCGCCGAGATCGTCAAGAACGCGACCGCCGTGCGCTTCGACGCCTCGGACCTGATGCCGAGCCAGGTGGGCTCGGGCGCCGTGTGGAAGGGCTTCACCGATTACTTCTCGGGCGCCGCTGACCTGGATACGGTGCTGGCCGAAGTCGATGCGGCCTGGCCGACACAGTAATCAGCTATCAGCCCGCTGCGATAGTTGTTCAGCCACCGCAGCGGACTGGTGAATGACGAGCGGGGTAGCCCTGACAAGAGAGCTGCCCCGCTCATCCCTGGGGGTGACCCTCGTGGTCCCACCAGTGGCCGGTGCACACCAACTGGCACCGGGATCGCGGCAGGTTGTGGCCTGCACTTCTTGTCCGGGCAGGCGCCCGGCAAGAAACCCTCCCGGTCCGTACTGGTCACACGGCTGAACGCCAGGCTGTTCCCTGGCGGAGCAGCTTGACGTCAAGGAGGAAAGGACTCATGACCGTACCGACGGCACCGATCGAAGATTTCTCCGCTGCAGCAAAACCCGCAGGTGTGCTGGCGCGATTCTTTACCTTCATCGCCCGGCTCCTGCTGTCACTGTTTGTCCCGATTATCACCTTTATCGTGCTCTACGTCGGCTTCATGTTCTTGCGCGACAGCGATGCGCCCAAGGGGATCGTTGCCATCGTAGCGATCATCTGGGGCGTGGGCGGGGTAGCCCTGCTGTACCTGGTCTCGAACTGGTTTGTCGAGCGTATGGGTGACCCATGGCGCGCCCGCCTGCAGCCGTTCGTATTTGTCGGGCCCGCCGTTGCCATCCTGATCTGGTACCTGGCCTTGCCCACCGTGCGCACACTCTGGGCCAGCTTCTTCAACGCCTCGGGCAACGTGTTTGTAGGCCTGCAGAACTACCTGGCGGTCTTCACCGACCGCAACATGCAGACGGCCTTCTTCAATAACATCCTGTGGATCATTTTTGGTGCCACGGGCGCTGTGGCCTTAGGCTTGATCGTCGCAGTGCTGGCCGACCGCAGCCGCTTCGAGCGGTTCGCCAAATCGCTGATCTTCATGCCCATGGCCATCTCGATGGTGGGTGGTGCGATCATCTGGAAGATGATCTACGCCGTCAATCCCAACATCGGTATGCTCAACGCCATCTACACCAACGTCACCGGCAACGCCCCCGTGGCCTGGACGGCGTCGGCGCAGCTGCAGCCGTGGAACAACCTCTTCCTGATCGTGATTATGATCTGGCTGCAGGCCGGTTACTGCATGGTGCTGTTTTCGGCGGCGATCAAGGG
>CAZXQZ010000044.1:0-1394 GCA_964642445.1 uncultured Anaerolineae bacterium | reverse complement strand
GTCGTGCCGGTGATGATCTACAACCTGCGCCAGTTCCGCGAGCAGGAGGCGTTCTGATGACAACCGCAGCCACTTCACCCGCTCCTAAAAAACAGCGCCGCTGGGTTTCGGATCTGTTCATCAATGGAACCCTCATTCTGCTGGTGCTCATCTGGACAATTCCGACCTTCGCACTGCTGGTCTCCTCGTTCCGCGATCGTTTCGATATCCAAACCTCGGGCTGGTGGACGATCTTTCCACACCAGGAGTGGGTAACGGTGCGCACGATCCCGGTACCGGAAGGCGCGAACCGAGAAGGCGAGATGTTGATCGAAGGCGGCCGGGGCACATTCGAGCAGTTCCGCGAAGGCGTCCAGGTCGGCGATTATCAACTTGTATGGGTCGGCAACCGGCGCACCGGGGAGATCCAGGTCCAGCAGCAGCAGTGGACCATGAATACCGACTTCACCCTCGACAACTATAAACAGGTCTTGGGCGGACAGAGCTTCACGATCGAACAGGCGGATGGTACGACGATCACGGTACGGGGAGACAACTTCGTCAACGCCTTCCTCAACAGCCTGATCGTGGCGATCCCGGCGACGGTGATCCCCATCTTGATCGCTGCGTTCGCTGCCTACGGCTTCGCCTGGATGCGCTTCCCGGGGCGGCGGGCCTTTTTCATCATGGTGGTGGCGCTGCTGGTGGTGCCCCTGCAGATCGCCTTCGTGCCCATTTTGACCGACTATACCAAATTACAGTTGAACGGCACCTTCCTGGGGGTCTGGCTGGCCCACACGGGCTTTGGTTTGCCCCTGGCGACGTATCTGCTCTACAGTTACATCAGCACGCTGCCGCGCGAGATCCTGGAGTCGGCCTTCATCGACGGCGCGTCGCACTTCACGATCTTCCGCAGCCTGATTCTGCCGTTGTCGGTGCCGGCGCTGGCCTCCTTCGCCATCTTCCAGTTCCTGTGGACCTGGAACGACTACCTGGTCGCCCTGATCTTCATCGGCGCCAAGCCTGACGTCCAGGTGCTGACGATGCGCCTGGCCGACATCGCTGGCTCGCGCGGCAACGACTGGCACCTGCTGACCGCCGGCGCCTTCATCTCGATGCTGCTGCCGCTGATCGTCTTCTTTGCGCTGCAGCGTTACTTCGTGCGCGGCATGATGGCCGGCTCGGTCAAGGGGTAGATGCTCCGCACCTTCCCGGCCCCTTGTGCTTTTGCAGAGAAAAGCCTGGCTGAGGGTAGGGCGTGCGGCAAAGCTGCACGCCCTACCCTTCGGGTGCTTGTGCTGTCGGGCCTCTTAAAATCGTAAGGGCTTGTAAGAGAATAACTTCCGGCATTATGGCTGGGATTCGCCGCTCCGAAGGCGGTGGCGGTTGCACAGTTGCCATCTTTTTGGAAAGAT
>CAZXQZ010000043.1:0-24648 GCA_964642445.1 uncultured Anaerolineae bacterium | reverse complement strand
ATGTCGAAGCCCTGGCCGCCACCGTGGAAGACAACGGCGGTATCTACTTCGTGCCCGCCTTCTCCGGCCTCTTCGCACCGTACTGGCGCAGCGACGCCCGCGGCGCAATCGTCGGCATGACCCGCTACGTCAACAAGGGTCACTTCGCCCGCGCCGCCCTGGAGGCTACCGCCTTCCAGACGCGTGAGGTGCTCGATGCCATGAACGCCGACTCCGGCGTGGCCCTGACCGCCCTCAAGGTCGATGGTGGCATGGTCTACAACGAGCTGCTCATGCAGTTCCAGGCCGACGTCCTGGGTGTGCCGGTCATCCGCCCCACCGTTGCCGAGACTACCGCGCTGGGTGCAGCCTACGCCGCCGGCCTGGCCGTTGGCTTCTGGGCCCAGGTCGAAGACCTGCGCGCCAACTGGGGCAAGGATAAAGAGTGGGATCCCAAGATGGATGCCGATCACCGGGCAAACATCTATGCCGACTGGAAGAAGGCCGTGACCCGCACCTTCGACTGGGTTAGCTAAACAAAGACTTCCCGAAGTCTTTCTCCCCGAGCGTAGTCGCTTTTGGAGAGTTCAAGGGCCGAAGGACAGGTAACCTGACCTCTTCGGCCCTTTTTCGTTAGATTGTCCTGGCAACGGGTGAGGCCAACGCATACTACCGCGTTGGCCACACCCCACAATTCTGGTCATCGGTGCCCGCCCGTGCAGGCTCCGGTAAAGTGAGTGGTCGATGAAAAGAATAGACACCGAAATCTTGATCATCGGTGGTGGCGCCACCGGCACATCGATTGCCTGGGACGCGTCCCTGCGTGGCTTCCAGGTCATCCTGGTCGAAAAGCGCGATCTCACCCATGGCACAACCGGTCGCTTCCACGGACTCCTGCACAGCGGTGGCCGCTACGTGGTCAAAGATCCAGGCAGTGCCACCGAATGTATCGAGGAAAACCGTATCCTGCGCCGCACGTATGCTCACTGCATCGAGGATACCTCCGGATTCTTCGTCGTCACGCCGGAAGACGAAGGTGATTATCCAGAGAAGTTCAAGGCAGGCTGCGCAGCCACCGGCGTACCCTGTACCGAAATCTCCATCGCCGAAGCACTGCGTCGCGAGCCGCTTCTGAATCCGCGCAGTGTACGCGTCTTCGAGCTGCCCGATGGCTCAGCCGACAGTTTCCTGGCCACCCATGCGACCGCGCAGGCCGCACGTCTGGCCGGTGCAAAAATCCTCGTCTATCACGAGGTGATCGACCTGATCACCGAAGGGGTCGATCGTGACCGGCGCATGCTGGGTGCGCACGTGCGCAACGTCACCACAGGTGAGGAAATGGAAATCCGCGCCCAGTTGACGATCAATGCCACCGGTGCCTGGAGTGGCCGCCTTGGCGCAATGGCCGGTATTACCATCAACGTTATCCCGGGCAAGGGCACGATGGTGGCGATGAATCACCGGCTCAACAACACCGTGCTCAACCGCTGCAAAAAACCATCCGATGGCGACATCATCGTGCCAATTCACACCGTCGCCGTAATCGGCACCACCGACGAGCGCGTGACTGACCCCGAGAACCTGCGCATCGAACCGTGGGAAGTTCAGCTCATGTTGAGCGAAGGGGAGAAGTTGATCCCGGGCATCAGCCACGCGCGCGTCGTGCGCGCCTGGGCCGGGGTACGACCGCTGTACCAGGAAAGTTACACCGGCTCCAGCCGCGAAGCCACGCGCGCTTTCACCCTGCTGCGCCACAACGAGCGTGACGGGATGACCGGTTTCCTGTCGATCTTGGGTGGCAAATGGACGACGTTCCGCCTCATGGCGGAGAAAGTGGTCGACGCTGCCACCGAACAAGTTGGTATTCGCAAGCCCTGCATCACGGCCACGACGGTCGTGCCGGGTGTGGAGCAGGGCACTTATTGGCTGGGTCACCGCCTGCACGAGGTCGAACACAACAAGCTGCAAGCCGACCTGGTGTGTGAGTGTGAGCTCGTCACCCGGGCCATGATCGAAAATGCCGCCCGGCGTAACCCGCTCGTCACACTCGACGACCTGCGGCGCGACGTGCGCCTGGGCATGGGACCCTGCCAGGGTGGCTTCTGCACCTATCGCGCCACCGGCATCCTGCACGAAATGGGTGTGCAGACCGCGCCGGCCAATGCCGATGCGTACGAGCTGCAGGTCAGCACCGAAGGATCGGCGTGGGAGGTGGCGTACCTGCAGTCGCCGGCGCACAATAGCAACGGTCACGACCAGCCCGCGCCACGGGTCCGCATGTCGGGCGAGCAGGCGAACCTTCTGCTGCGCGACTTCTTGCAGGAACGTTGGAAAGGGTTGGTGCCGATTCTTTGGGGCCAGCAGCTCAAACAGGAACGCCTGGACGAGCTGATCTACCTCAGCCTCATGAACGCCGATCACCTGCCGGTTGGGAACAAACAGAGTCCACTGACCACGTTCTACCAGACCGACACCACGCCCAACGAGAATTTGGAGAAACCTCATGGATGATTTGCTGATCATCGGTGCCGGTTTAGCCGGATTGTCGGCTGCCTACACCGCAGCCAAAAACGGGCTGAAGGTGCGCGTCATCACCAAGGGGTTGGCAACCACCCACTGGAACGCCGGTACGCTGGATGTGCTGGGTTATGTCGACGGCGGTGCCGGCAACGGCACCGAACGCCAACGGGTCGCCCGTCCGCTGGATGCTGTCTCGGACTTCAGCCAGTCCCATCCTGGCCATCCCTATGCTTTTTTGACACCGGCCCTGCTCACGAACGCGTTCGAGACCTTTGCCGGCTGGACGCAGGAAGCGGGCCTGGCCTACGTCGGTGCCAGCACCGGCGGCGACAACCTGCTGCTGCCGTCGCCGGTCGGTGCGGCACGCCCAACCTTCCTGGCCCCGCGTGCGCAAATCGCCGGCGAGCTGCAGCGCAAGGAACCGTTCCTGATCGTCGGTTTTCACGGACTGCGCGATTTCTTTCCGGAGCTCATCGCCAGCAACCTGGCCAAACAGGGGCATACGGCGCGGGCCGTGTTCCTTCCCCTGGAGCTGCTGAGCGACCGCAGCGACCGCAATACCATCCAGCTGGCCCAATCGCTGGATGACTCTCTGCGCACCGCCAGGCTTGGACGCGAACTGAAGGGAATCGTCAAGTCTGGCGAACGTATCGGGCTGCCAGCCATCCTGGGCATGGAACACCATACCCGCGTGGTCGAAGACCTGCGGGCACAGAGTGGGGCACCGGTCTTCGAGATCCCCACGCTGCCGCCCAGCGTGCCAGGGGTGCGCCTGCACAAAGCGCTGACACGCCAGCTGACCAGGATGGGTGTCCGCATCGAGATCAACCAGGATGCCAACGCCTTCCGCGCCGAAAACGGACGCATTGCCTGGGTCGAAACCGCTGCCAGCGCACGCCCCCTGAAGCACCGGGCCAAAGCGTTCTTACTGGCGACCGGTGGTATCCTGGGCGCTGGCTTCAATACCGATCATACGGGCCGGGTTTGGGAAGTGGTGTTCGACCTGCCGATTACCGTACCGCAGCGGCGTAGCCAGTGGTTCCGGCCGCAGTTCATGGACCCGTCTGGCCATCCTGTGTTCCAGGGTGGCGTGACGGTCAACCGTCAATTCCAGCCCATCGGTAGTGATGGCCAGCCCGTGTACGGCAACCTGTGGGCCGCCGGTGGTTTGTTGGCCGATGCCGATCCCATCAACGAACGCAGCCTGGAGGGCATCGCCATTGCCACCGGTGTGAACGCTGCGCAGCAGATAAGGGTATAGCCATGCACACGATTTCCTGGGAATCCGTAGGTGTCACCCTCGACGAATGTATCAAGTGCAATGTCTGCACCAGTTACTGCCCGGTTTCGGCAGTCACCGATAAGTTCCATGGTCCCAAGTACTCTGGACCGCAGGCACAGCGTTTCCGCGAGGTCGGGCAGCAGAAATCACCGGACTTATCGGTCGATTACTGCTCTGGCTGCCGCGTGTGCAATGAGGTGTGTCCATCGGGCGTCAAGATTGCCGAGATGAATGCCCGCGCCCGTGCAGTCATCGCCGCCGAAAACGGCATTCCGCTGCGCAACCGCCTGTTGGGACGCAACGAGATGTTGGGCAAGATCGGGAGTTATGTGCCTGGGCTGGCCAATTTCGGCATGCACAACTCGTTGAGCCGTCTCTTTGCCGAAAAGGTGATAGGTATTGCCCGCGAGGCGCCGCTGCCCTACTGGAGTACCGATGGCACCTTCGGTGACTGGTTCAAACGCACCCAGAGCAGCCGGCTCAAGTCAGACAAGAAGGTGGTGTACTACCACGGCTGTGCCACGATGTACTACGAGCCCTTCATCGGCAAAGCCGCAGTGGCGGTCTTCGAACACAACGGTTTCGAAGTGATCGTGCCGCCGCAGAACTGCTGCGGTTTGCCGCTGTTGAGCAACGGTGAATTCGACACCGCAGCCGAGTATCATCATCGCAACGTCAACTACCTGGCCGACTATGCCAGGCAAGGACTGCCCATCGTTGGCACCAGCACCAGCTGTACGCTGACGCTCAAGGAAGAGGCGCCCGAGCTCCTGGACATGCACGATGAACGCGCGCATGCCCTGACCGTGGGTACGTGGGATATCTTCGAGTGGCTGCGCGAGCTGCACGACACGGGGGCACTCAAGACCGACTTCCGGCCGCTGAACATGCTGCTGCCGTACCATCCACCGTGCCAGTACCGCGCCCACCGCGTCGGCAAACCCGCCATGGAGATCATGCAGCTGATCCCCGGGCTCGACGTGCGCGACAGCGAGGCGCCCTGCTGCGGCATCGCCGGTACCTACGGCTACAAGGTCGAAAAATACCAGATTGCGATGGATGTCGGTGCGCAGCTCTTCAATTTCGTGCGCGCCCAGGGCAGCGAAGTCAGCATGACGGCCTGCGATTCCGAAACGTGCCGCTGGCAGCTGGAGCACGGTACCCATCTGCCCAGCCGCCACCCGATCGAAATCCTGGCTGCGGCCTATGGCCTGTACGATCTGGAAACACGCAAGCCGCTGAACGAGTAGCTTGCTCAACACAATCGCACACAGCAATCGAACCGCTGATGGGGGTTGGCCTTCTGCCAGGGACCTGCTGGCCGGCCGACCCCCCGAATCTCGAGTGTTCCGTGACAGCAGCTGCACCTGGTCATCTCGCGGTATCGACCGGCGACGGGTGGGAAAATGCCTGGGCACCCTATGACGAAGCGACGTACCGTTTTGCGCTGACCCACGTCGCGCCAACGGACGTCGTCCTCGATATTGGCGCGGGCGATCTACGACTGGCCCGCCGCCTGGCGCAGATCGTGCGCCGCGTATGTGCCATCGAACGCCAAGCAGATGTGCTCGCCCACGTCGACCTGGCGGGGCTTCCCAGCAATCTGCACGTCATCCAGGCCGATGCCCGAACCTGGCCGTTTCCGAGTGATGTGACGGTGGGGATCCTGCTCATGCGCCACTGCACCTGTGTCGGCGACTACATCGCACGGCTGCGTGTCGTTGGCTGCCACTACCTGATTACCAATGCCCGCTGGGGTTTCGGCTGCGAAGCAATCGATCTCGAGTCAGCAATGGCCTGGGAAAACCTGGCGGGTGGGTGGTATGGCTGTCGCTGCGGCGCCGTCGGCTTCAAGCCCCTGGCGCCAGAGCTGCTGACCGACGAGCGGCTGTGGCAGCAGCACGAGGTGACTGCATGCCCGTGCTGCTCGCGGGTTTGACCACAAAGGGCTCGTAAAAAAATGACTTCCCAAGCTTTTTGATCGAGTTTGGTGGTAGCGGTTGCACAGTTGCCATCTTTCCAAAAAGATGGCAACTGTGCAACCGCTACCACCTTCGATGCGGCGAATTCCAGCCATAATGCCGGAAGTTATTCTCTTACGATGCCTGAGAGCACAGAGAAAAACAAAGGCATTGTGTGTTCTATGTGTTCTTTGCGATGAATTCCACTGCCATGAGGAGACATCATGCGACTGCAAGGAAAACGGATCGCGATCCTGGTCGAAGAAGGATTCGAGGATCTGGAGTTCTGGGTGCCCTTGATGCGGATGCAGGAAGAGGGTGCCACGGTAACGGTCGTTGGGTTGGAAAAGGGCAAAACGGTACACAGCAAAGCCGGCTGTCTGTCCGCCAGGGCCGACGCCGCGGCGAGTGAGGTGCGCGCCGACACGTTCGATGGCCTGATCGTGCCCGGTGGTTGGGCGCCCGACAAGCTACGCCGCTACGATGCCATCAAAGCTTTCGTGCGCGGTTTCGATGAACAGGGCAAGATCATCGGTATGATTTGCCATGCCGGCCTGGTGGGTATTTCGGCCGGCGTTGTCAATGGGCACCGTGCCACCGGCAGCCTGGGCATCAAGGATGACCTGGTGAATGCCGGTGCGACCTGGGTCGATGAACCTGCATTTCGCGACGGTAACCTGGTGTGGGGCCGTGTCGTGCCTGACATTCCTGATTTTTGCCGCGAGCTCGTCAGCGCCTTGAGTGTTGCCTAAACGGTCTCTTACCATCACTGCCATCGGGGAACTGCCACCCGATCACCAATGCTCACGTAGGGAGGCCGCATGGTTGGCCTGGTCATCGTCTCACACAGCCATACCCTGGCACAGGGTGTGTTGGAATTGGCAAAACAGATGGCACCGCCGACGGTGCAGATCGCCGTAGCTGGCGGGATTCACGGCGAAAGCCCCGGTGAGTTTGCCCTGGGTACCGACGCAATGATGGTTCTCGATGCCATCCAGCAGGTGTTCGATCCGGCTGGCGTTCTGGTGCTGATGGACCTCGGGAGTGCCGTGTTGAGCGCCGAGATGGCCCTCGATTTCCTGGACGAGGAGATGCGCCCGCACGTGCAGCTTTGCGAGGCCCCCCTGGTCGAGGGCACACTGGCCGCCGCGGTGCAGGCGGGCTTGGGCAGTCCGCTGGCGGTCGTCGCGGCGGAGGCACGCAGTGCACTGCTGCCCAAAGCATCGCAGCTGGGGGTGGCCAGCAGCGAAACACCCACCGTCGCGACCCCACCTGCGCCCCTGCCCAGTGAAGCCGCTACACTGCGCCTGACTGTGCACAACCGCCTGGGACTGCACGCCCGGCCGGCAGCGCTCTTCGTGCAAACCGTGGGGCGTTTTCAATCAGCGGTGACCGTGCGCAACCTGTCACGCGGTGGACCCGCGGTCAACGCCCGCAGCATCAACCTGGTGGCCACGCAGGCCATCCGTCAGAACAACGAGATCGAACTGATCGCCCAGGGTGCGGATGCCGAACAAGCGCTGGCCGCCATCCAGGCCCTGGCCGAGACCAATTTTGGGGACGATGACAGTGAACTGGCCGCGATCGTGCCCACACCAGTCTCTCGCCCAGATATGCCGCCCGTGGTGCCGGCGGCCGTCAGCGCTGACGATAAGCACCGCATCATCCAGGGTATCGCAGCATCTCCCGGCGTCGCGTTGGGACCTGTGCAGCACTTCAAACCCCCCGCACCGACCGTTACCCGCCAGGCAGTGACGGATCCGGTGGCCGAGTGGAACCGGCTGCATAAGGCCATCGAAGCCACGCGCACGCGCATTACGACGACGCGGCAGCGTCTGGCCCAGGGTGAGTCCGGTTACGCCGCGGCGATTTTTGATGCGCACCTGCTATTTCTCGATGACCCCGCCCTGCTCGATCCGGTACAGGCTGCGATTGGCGAGCAGCGCATCAACGCCGAAGCGGCCTGGCAGGACACCATCGACGGCATGGCGCACACCTACGAAACCCTGGACGATCCCTACTTCCGAGCACGCGCGGCCGACGTGCGCGATGTGGGACGCCAGGTTCTGTTGGCACTCTCCGGGCAGGCATCAACCACGTTCACGCTTGACGCGCCCGCCGTGCTGATTGCCGAGGACTTGACGCCCAGCGACACGGCCAACCTCGACCGTCACAACGTGCTCGCAGTCTGCACCGCCCTCGGTGGCCCCACGTCCCACAGCGCGATCCTGGCCCGCACGCTGGGTCTGCCAGCCGTGGTCGGCCTGGGGCCGCGTATCCTGACCTTGCCGGCCAACAGCCGCGTGGTGGTCGATGGTGACCATGGGCGGGTGTGGCCTGATCCGACGGACGAACAGTGGGATGAATTCAGCGTCCGGCGCGCACGCTGGTTGGCGGCGCGCGCCGATGCACTGGCCGCCAGTCGGGCGCTGACGTACACGGCCGATGGCGCGCGCGTGGAGGTGGTGGCCAACATCGGCAGCCTGGCCGACGCCAAACGTGCGCTGGAGGCCGGCGCGGAGGGTGTGGGACTGCTGCGTACCGAGTTCCTGTTCCTCGAACGCAGCACGGCACCCTCCGAGGAGGAGCAGGTCGCGCTGCTGGCCCCCATTTTCGAGGCCATGGGATCACACCCCGTGGTCGTGCGTACGCTCGATGTTGGTGGTGACAAAGAATTGGCCTACGTGAACCTGGGGCACGAAGACAACCCCTTCCTGGGTGCACGAGCCATCCGCCTCTACCGCGAGCGCCCGGACCTGATCGAACCACAGCTGCGCGCGATCCTGCATGCCGGTGCCGGCCATGCCGTGCGTATCATGTTCCCGATGATTGCGACGCTCGAGGAAGTCCAGTTTGCCCGCGAACTGGTCCGCAACACCCAGGCCGAACTGGTCCGGGCCAACATCGCGATCCCGGATGACCTGCAAGTGGGCATCATGATCGAGATCCCGGCGGCCGCCGTGCTGGCCGACCGGCTGGCGGAGACGGTCGACTTCTTCAGCATCGGCACCAACGACCTGACGCAGTACACGATGGCGGCCGAACGGGGCAACCCGCGCGTGGCCCACCTGTCCGATGCCCTGCATCCAGCCATTCTGCACTTGATTGCCGACGTGATCGCCGCCGCCCATCAGCACGGGCGCTGGGTGGGGGTCTGCGGTGAGCTGGCCGGCGACCCGGCTGCGATCCCCATCCTGCTTGGCCTGGGCCTGGACGAATTCAGCATGAACACCGCCGCCATTCCGACCGCCAAACAGATCATCCGCGCCTGGCACCGCACCGACGCGCATGCCCTCGCGCTCGACGCGCTGTCGCAGACGTCCGCGGCGGCTGTGCGTGCGTTGGTGGGGAGTAGGGGATAGGGGATGGGGGTTGGGGGATGGGGCTCGTTGTTGCGGCCACATCGCCATCCGCATTCCCTAATCCCCAACCCCTGACCCCCAACCCCTATCCCCCGAGCATCGCCAGCACCACACCGCCCGCGACCACGCTGCCGATCTGGCCGGCGGTGTTGGCGCCCATGGCGTGCATGAGGAGATAGTTCTCGAAGTCGGCCTCCTGTCCCAGCTTCTGCACGACGCGCGCCGCCATTGGCAGGGCGCTGATGCCGGCGGCGCCGATCAATGGGTTGAAGTGGCCGCGGCTCATGACCTTCATGCCCCTGGCCACCACCAGGCCGGCGGCGGTGTCGAGCGCAAATGCCACACACCCCAGGGTCAGCACAGCCAGGGTATCCCAGCGTAGGAAGGCCTCCGCCTGCATCGTGGCCCCGATTGCCAGCCCCATGAACAACGTCACGACGTTGGCAATCTCGTTGGCCGAGGCTTTGGTCAGGCGTTCGACGACACCCGACTCCTTCATAAGATTGCCCAACATCAACGTGCCGATCAGCGGTACTGCCATCGGCACGAGCAGACCGACCACGATGGTGCACCCCGCATGAGGGGCGGCCGTCAACGGATGGGGGCAGCGAACGAACGAATGGCCGTTCCCTGGAATTGCCCACCGCCAACACCTGCGCTAAAATCGATCCAGAGGTGAACCATGCACGTCGTCGAGATCGACACCCGCAACCGCCACCAGGTCGACAAATTCCTGGGCCTGCCGTTCGAGATTTATCATAATACCCCGCAGTGGGTGCCACCGCTGGCCTCGGATGCGGCACGTATGCTGGATCGCCAACGCCATCCCTTCTATCAGCATTCCGATGCGGCATTTTTCCTGGCTGAAACAGACGATCGCGTCATCGGGCGCATTGCCGTACTCGACAACCGTCACTACAACGACTTCAACCACGAGAAGACAGCGTTTTTCTATCTCTTTGAATGCGAAGATGATCGCGCGGCCGCGCTGGCTTTGTTCGAGGCGGCCGCAGTATGGGCCAGTGGACGTGGACTCGACAGCATGCAGGGACCGAAGGGGTTTACTGCGCTGGACGGCATGGGCCTGCTGGTGGCCGGGTTCGAGCATCGGCCGGCACTGGGTATTCCTTACAACCCGCCGTACTACCCGACCCTGATCGAAGCGGCCGGCTTCACCGGCAGTGGGGATGTTGTGTCGGGCTATCTCAGCGCACAGTCACCCTTTCCCGAACGCATCCACCGCCTCTCGGAAGCGGTACAGAAACGCCGGGGCCTGCGGATTGCCCGCTTTCGCACCCGCCGTGACCTGCGCGCCCTGGCGCCCAGGCTGGGAACGTTGTACAACGCCTCACTGACCGGTACCACCGGCAACGTGCCCCTAACCGACGATGAAGTCCGGACCATCACCAACCAGATGCTGCTGTTTGCCGACCCTAAACTGATCAAGATTGTGATGAAGGACGACAACCCGATCGGTTATCTGTTTGCCTACCCCGACATCTCGGCCGCCGTACAGCGTACGAAAGGGCGAATCTATCCGTTCGGCTGGATCGACCTGTTGTGGGAGCTGCGGCGCACGAAATGGGTCAACGTCAACGGCGCGGCGATCATCGAGCAGTACCGCGGGCTGGGCGGGACGGCCATTCTGTTTAGCGAGATGCAGAAGAGTATCGTCGAAGGTGGCTTCGAACACGCCGACCTGGTGCAAATTGGTGTCAGCAACGACAACATGCAGCGCGAAATGCGCGACCTGGGGATCGACTTCTACAAGACGCACCGCAATTACACGCGCACGATCGTGGCCGGCGAAGGCAGCTGAGAAACCCGAAGGGGCTTGGGTTGTGCCGCCGGCCCGGGCCGTCTTCTTTATGCCCGTTCACTCTCATACGTACGCAGCTTCGGATAGCGCCAGGCCACCCAGCCGGTGAGCGCAATCGTGGCCAGGCCGCCGCTGAAAATGGCAAACGGCACACCCCACGCCGCACCCACCAGCCCTGCTTCCAGTTCACCCAACTGCGGTCCGCCCATGAAAAAGATCATGTTGATGCTCGTCATGCGCCCGCGCAGATGGTCGGGCGTCAGCACCTGGCGGATGGTGCCACGGATGACGGTCGAGATCGTATCCGCCGCACCGGTTACGGCAAAGAAGAAATACGAGAGGGCAAAACTGGTTGTTACACCAAACAGCATCGTGGCCAGGCCATAGATGGCCACGCTGATCAGCAGCACAGCGCCCTGGCGGCGAATCTCGGTGCGCAGCGCGGCCACGGCGCCGGCCAAGATCGCCCCCACCGACTGCGCCGTCGAGAGGATGCCGTAACCGACCGGTCCCACACCCAGCATGTCGCTGGCGACGATGGGCAGCATCGTGCGGGCCGAAGAGAAGAAGGTGGCAAAAAAGTCGAGCAGCATTGTGCCCCAGATGATGCGCGAGCGGTAGGTGAAACGCAGTCCCTCCAGCATCGCCTGCCAGCCCAGGCCGGTATCGGTCGCCGCCGGCCGGCCGCGGTAATGCATCAGCAGCAGCGCCACCACGACGGCCAGGAACGACACCGCGTTCACGGCATAGATCAGGCCCAGGTTGAACCGCGCGACCATCAGGCCAGCCACGGTGGGGCCAACGACGCTGCCGATCTGCCAGAGCAAGGTGTTCAAACTGATGGCGTTGGTCAGCGCAGCGCGTGGCACCAGGTTGGGCACCAGGGCCTGGCGCGCCGGGTTGTCGAACGCGGCGGCTGCGGCCCCAGCCGACGTCAACAGGTAAATCGCCAGCACACTGTCGCGACCGGAGACGGTCTGCCAGGCCAGGAGACCCGCAAACAGGGCAGCCGCCGACTGCGTCCAGATCATCAGGCGCCGGCGGTCGCGCGTGTCAGCCAACACACCACCGACCAGGGCAAAAAAGACGATCGGAATGAAACGTACCAGGCCCAGGGTACCCAGACCCAACGCTTCCGCTCCCAAAGGGATCGTACGTCCAAACAGGGTCACGGTCACTTCGCTGCCCTGGAGCAGTGAGAAGACGTGCCAGTTCACCGCCGTCAGCTGCATCTGCGAGCCGACCTGTGAGATCAACTGGCCCATCCACAGCAGGCGAAAGTCACGATAATGCAGCGCGGCCAGGCGCGGCAGCGGCGTTGCAGCCCCTTCACTCAAGGACGATCACCATGCCTACCACAGAGTACGCACAACCCACACAAAGACGTCTTATTTTTGTGTGGGCTGTGCATTCTATACGGTAGATGCATGCCCTTATTGACGGATGAAGACAAAATACGCCACGCCCAGCCAGATCAGGGTGGCCAACCCCAGGATGAGCTTGAATTCGGGGTGCTGGGTTTTGTGGCGGAACAGGAACATGCCCAGCCAGCCCCCGATAAAGCCCCCGATCAGGGCCAGGGTGTGCAGCAGCACCTCGGGGCAGCGCCAGCCGCCGCGTTTGGCCTGCAGTTTGTCCACGCCATACAGCACAAAGGTGGTCAAGCCGGTGGCCGACAGCCAGGCCACATACCAGTGCCAGCCGGTCAGCAGCCACAATAATAGAAATACGATGGCGATCATGGCGACCGCAATAAGACCAAACGAAATGAAGCTGTCACCCATGGGGCGGGCGGGTGCTTTTCCTTTCGCCATAAACCTACTCTCCCTTTCCACGTAGAATATCGCGCATGCTGCGTGCCCAGGCCGGCACACCCTGCGCCAGGCGCTGCCATTTCACGATTGCCAGCGTTCCCAGGTAAACGGCCATGATGATGCCTAACGTTGGATAATAGACCAGCAGCACGACGCCCAGCGTCACGTCGATGATCCTGAGAAACAGCACGGTGACCGGCTTGCGCCGCATCCACAGGCTGACCACCGCGGCCACCGCGGTGAAAGCAATCGTCAGCCAGGCCGGCAGCAGCCCACTTAACGTGACATAAATCAGAGTGGCCCACGTAAAAATGACATCCACGGCAAATTCATGCCGCCCAATCCAGGACGGCACGCGCTGTGCATCGCGCCGGGCCAGGAAGCCGTCCAGGTTATCTGTGAACCAGGCCAGCATCACGATGATCACGGCCGGCACGATGACTGCTGACCCGTACAACACGCCCAGGCCAACCAGCACGAAGGCCAGGATCAGGCGAGTGACGGTCAGGCCGTCTGCCAATGCACCGGCCATCAGGCTTCCTCCAGCAGCGACTCCGGCGGTGCCCGATGGCAGAAGGCACGAAAGGCGGCCGCTTCGGCCAGCAGGGCCTGCAGCTCGGCCTGCGCCAGCACCAGGTCAGCCGGCGTGTGATTCGCTGCCTGGCCGGCGGCGACCAGCACTCGGTCGCCCGTCACCCACGAAACAACCTGGACGCGGCCGTTGGCCTCCAGCCAGGACAGCCCCCGCCGCACCGTGACCTCACGCTGCCCCAGGCCAGCCGCCATGGCGGGAATGTGCAGCTCACCCTTGCGCCGCGCCAGGGCAAATTTGACCATGCCCAACAACTCGCGCAAGAAGCTGTCCAGCTGGTCGGAAGCGGTGACCTGGTTGACCAGCGCCACCTGGGCCGGCGCGGCGCGCTGGATGGCCCGTGTCAACTCATGGCGACCTGGCGGTGCACTCCAGATGATCAATCCAACCTGGGCGACGATCGTGTGCCGGGTGCGGGTGGGGATGTCCGGCGGCACCTGACCTTCGGCCCACACTTGCCATGAGTCGGGACTGGCCAGCAGGTGGCGCACTTCGGCCATGGGATCGGAAGCGGCGCGCAGGTCGATGACGGTGATGGGCGACGGTGCCTCGGCGGTCACGGCCACCGGGGACTGCTGGCGCACGGCCTGCACCGCCAGCTGCACCGAGACCTCACCCCGGTATTCGTTCTGTCCCAACGTGTAGGCCACAGCGAGCACACCGTCGGGCAGTTCGGTATCGGCGCCGCCCCACCACACGGCGTCACATTGGGCGCCTGTTGCGTCGACCAGGCCCAGCTTGCGGTGACGGCGGCTGCGTCCGATCAGCCGGCTGCTTTGCACGGTGACACCGAAGCTGGCGAGTGTGACCGGTGGGTTGCCTTCACCAAAGGGCGCCAGACGATTCAGCTGTGCGGCAAGTTCGAGCGACAGGTCAGCCAGGGGCACGACCGCATCGATGGGCAAGGCATCGGCGTCGACGTCGGGTGTGCGGGTCGCCGTGATCGTATTGGACAGGACGCGGCGCAGCTCAGGAATGCGCTCCACCTCGACGGTGAGCCCGGCTGCGCCGGCATGCCCGCCGTAACGTACCAGCAGATCGGCATGCGCGGCCAGGGCTGCGCCCAGGTCGACCCCCGGCACCGAACGCATCGAGCCGCGCGCCAGCCCTTCGGGGGTGATCGTGAGCAGGGCCGCCGGTCGCCGGTACTGTTCGGCCAGGCGGTTGGCGACGATGCCCAAAACACCGGGATGCCAGTTGGGCTGGATGAGCAGCAGGAGGGCGCTGTCCAAAAGCGCCGGCTCCTGTACGAGCAGCTCCTGCGCGGCTGCTTCCACCTGGTCACATAACAGCTTGCGCTCGTTGTTCAAACCTTCCAGCTGCGCCGCCAGCAGGCGCGCCGTCGTCTGGTCGGTCGTGGTGAGCAGCTCGACGGCCTGCGTGGCATTGGCCAGGCGCCCCAAGGCGTTCAGGCGCGGCCCCAACTGAAAGCCGATCGTCTCGGCATCGACGCGGCGTGGATCGAGCTCGGCCTGGATCATCAAGGCCTGCAGGCCCGCCCGCGGCGATGAACGCAGCACCTGCAGACCGCGCTGCAGGAGATAGCGCGTATCACCCACCTGGCGCGCCACGTCGGCCACAATTCCCAGCGCGACCAGGTCGAGCAGCCGGTCGGCATCTGCGCCGCGGCCAGTGGCGGCGTACAAGGCCTGCGCCAGTTTGAAGGCGACCCCGACACCGGGCAGTTCACGCAGGGGGTGGTCGACCGGCAGCAGCTTGGGCTCCACCAGCGCATCGACCAGGGGCAGTTCTGGCGGCAGATCGTGGTGGTCGGTCACGATCACGCGCACGCCGTGCGCGCGTGCCGCAGCCAGGCCCTCGTATTCGCTCACCCCCGTGTCACAGGTGAGCAGCACGTCGATACCGGCCGTCAGCAGGGTCTGCAAACCGGGCAGTTTGATGCCGTGCCCTTCGCTGATGCGGTGCGGGATGTAATAGAATGGATTGCCGCCGAGGTCACGCAGAGCATCGACCAGCAGGCTGGTGGCGGTCTGGCCGTCGACGTCGAAGTCACCCCAGACGGCAATTCGCTGACCCTGGCGCAGCGCCTCCCCCAGCAGGGCCGCGGCCTCGGTTACGCCCGGCAGACTGGCGGGCGGGGCCGGCACGTAGCGGGTGTGATCGAGAAAGGCAACTGCGGCCTCCGGGCTGGTATACCCCCGGCGTGCCAGGATTTCGGCGACCAGGGGATGACCACCGACGGCACTGCGCAGGGCATCCGAAACGACCGTGGGACCCGGCTCGATCCAGCTCGACCAGCTCATCAGAAAACGATCTCCGGTACGTCTTCCAGACCAAATGCCAGGTCGGGCTCGCGGTCTTCGTCGAACGTGGCCCAGTCTCCCGCTTCGACGCCCCGGTCACACAGGGAGCGATAGGTGCAGAAGCGGCAGAACTGCGTATTCGTCGTCAGGGGCCACGTCGCGTCGGCACGCTGGGTGATTTCTTGCAGCAGGGCCGCCAGGTAACGCCGATGCGCGTCATGCTGGCGTGCGCTGTACGTCAGGGTGATGGGCTGCTGGGGATCGTTGGCAAACCAGTAGACCATGCGCACCCGGTCCGGCGCAATGGGTCCCACGCCCAGGTCGGCGCCGGCTTCGACCAGAACGAAGGGATAGACCCAGCTCTGCAGGCGTGCAGCCAGCCGGTCACGCGACAGAGGACGGCGGCTGGTCTTCCAGTCGACGATCACGGCGGGACCCTCGGTGGCCAGCGCCAGCAGGTCGTAACGGGCCACCAGGCGCTGGCCGGCCAGCGTCGTCGAGAGAACCTGTTCGGCCAGGACGACGTCCTCGGGCAGGCCGTGCGGGGGCGAGACCAGGAACGCCTGCCACCACTGGCGCAGCACCGCATCCTCGATGCCCGCGCTGAGACGGTCCACCGGAACGCCCGCATAATGGCGTTGGATGATGCGGTGAAACTGCTGTCCCAGCTCCTGGAAATGTTCGAAATCGAGCTGGGGCTGCGACTCCAATGCCGGCCAGGGCTGGCTGAGCAGGTAACGCAGCTGAAAACGGCGCGGGCAGTCGCTGTAATCCTGCAGGCTGCCCTGGCTGAATACGTGCTGATCGGCCGGTTCTGCGGACAGCCGGGGGGTGAAGGTCGTCTGAAATGGTGAGGCACCGGTGGTCATTTCTGGTTCTTGTCCTTCCAGCGAGTACGCCAGTACTCGTGCAGAACCAGCAGCGGTGCGGCAGCCACGTTGCGCCGGGCGCTGTCCTGGTCACCAAACCGGCCGTAGTTCCAGGTGACGATCAAATCCTGGCGGGCCCGGGTCATAGCCACGTAGAAGAGACGCAGGCGCTCCGCTGCATAGGCCAGCCGGGCCAGCCGCGAGGCGTCGCCTTCCTGGTAGCGCGCCGGCTGACCCACAAGCAGTGCCTCCAGCCGGGCTAACGTCTCGGCTTCGAGGTTCAGATGATCGCGCACAAACCAGGGCTCGGCCCGATAGCTGTCGTGCGGCTGGCCGGAGGGGAAGCTGTAGTTGTTGAGCGACATCAGGTAGACGCGGTCCCACTCCAATCCCTTGGCGGCGTGCATGGTCGCCACGGTAACCGTCCCGGGCCGCGGCTCGTAGCCCAGGTCGGCGGTGTCGAAACCGAGAAAACGCCGCTCGTTGTTGGCGATTCTGGCCAGTTCGTCGGCCAGCTCGGCCAATCGCAGGTTGCGGTCGACACTGGCCAGGCCGGCGAGCACGATGGCCAGCTTGTGCGTAAGGGCCAGGTCGGTCGCCTCGCTGAACAGCTCGTTGCCCAGGATCAGAATCAGCTGGTCGATGGGCAGCACGATGCCTTCGAGCCAGCGGCGCACGGCTGCCCGAAAATTGTGCAAATCGCCTGCTACAGCGGGCTGTTCGCCGGCCAGGCGGTAATCGGCCAGCCAATCGACAGCCGGGCCGGGATACAAAACATCCTCGACGTTGGGCACCCGGCGCAGGTCGCGCGTGACATCTTGGGCCAGGCTGTAGGGCAAGGGTGACAGCGGCAGGGGACCGCTGACCACAGCCGCTGGCTCGTAGGCTGCGGCGGGTTCTTTGACCGACGGCGCGTCGGCGTCGGTGGTTGGCCGCATGCCCGGCGGCTGGTTGGGGCCACGTGGCCACCACACGTGCTCGTAGACGTCGCCCAGGGCTGGGCGGTGATCGGGTGCCGCCAGGAAACGTACCACCAGCTCGAGCCGGCGGGCCACATTGCGTGTCGCAGCTGTGCTGCGCAGCAGCAGCTCGTGCTCGATCTGGCGGGATTTCAGGACTTCGGCCAGCTTGTAGCCACGCTCGTTTTCTGGCACCAGGACAGCCACCGTACGATCGCGGTGGTTGGGCAGCCAGCGCGCCAGCGAATCGACCACCGTGTTCAGCTCTTCATCGGGCGAGTGCATACGGTCGTCCAGGTAGGTGAAGGCGCGGCTGGGATTGGGCTGCGGATCGCCGGGGGGCGTCGGCCGGATGGCCTGGCGCAGGAAGGCATGCTGGCGCAGCCATGGCTCCGGGTGGGCTGTCGCCGTCCAATCGACCAGGTAGTTGGCCAGGTCGATGATGGGTCGCGCCGAGCGCCCTGAATCGGGCAGGTCATGCCGGCTCGACCCGGGCTCGCTCAGGAACTTGCGCAGGTGCATCGGGTCAGCCGTGGTGAAGGTGGTGTTGATCGCCTGGTTGGGATCACCGACGCGTACCCAGTTGCCGTCATTCCCGTCGGGCGCTGGCGGCAGGTCTTCACCGGTGTGGGTGAGCAGGCGCAGCATCTTCTCCTGCAGCTCGCTGCTGTCCTGTGCTTCGTCCTCGAGGATGAAGGGCCAGCGCCGGCGCAGGCGCTGCAAAAAATCGGCATCCAGGCGTAGGGCCAGCAGGGCCAGGCGGATCAGGTCGTCGAAATCGACCATGTTGCGCATCTGCAAGCCGCGCTGATAGGCCTCGAAAACGTCCAGGCTGAGGCGCAGCAGGGTGTTGGCCGGCCCGTCGAGCGCTCCCAGGCGTGCCCGTAGATCAGCTGCGGTCAGCTCCATGTCCTTGGCCCGCCGGATGAAGGTAGCCGTCAGGTCACGCGCCAGTTCGGGCCAGCGCTCGCGTTTGATCCAGGGGATGCGCCTGTCATCGACCTCCGGGCTCAAATAGGGGTTCAGCGCATCGGGGGCCAGGGCCAGCTGGTGATGCAGGGCTTCATCCAGGACCTGGCTGGCCGTTCGTTCATCGGCGATTTGGAAGCTGTCATCCAGGCCAACCAGGGCCGGGCGCATGCGCACGATGTCGTTGGCCAGCGCGTGCAGGGTACGCACGCGATACCCGACACCGGGCAGGAGGTCGTATTCGTCGCGCAGAATGCGCCCAATACGGTTGCGGAAGTTCTCCACGGCGGAGTTGGAGAAAGTGACGACCAGCACCTCCTGGGATTCGAGTGCGCCGCTGCCGACGGTAGCCGGGCCGCCGGTTTCCGCCAGCTCACGCACCAGGCGGGCCGCCAGGTGGCTGAGGGTCTGTGTCTTGCCGCTGCCGGGCACGGCGCTGATGCCCAGGCGCCCACGCTGGTAACCCAGGATGCGGGCCTGCGCCGGACGTGGCACGAAGCGGCCGGTCGTTGGCTCAGCCATGCGCCACCTCCGGGCTGTGGCGGCTGAGCACACGCTGTAGGACGTGCAGCAGCGGCCCCTGCTGCTCGTAACCCTGCTCACCCCACTGGCTGATACCCACGTGTACCTGGGTGCGGCAGTGACGCAGCAGCCCGGTCACCAGGCGGTACAAGTTCTCCTGGCGGCTGACCAGCTCATCGACGTCGGTCCACAGCTGACCCGGCTGCCAGCTGCGGCTGAGAATGTAGGGATGGGTCAGCGGCTGGTCGAGGCGCTCGGCCCAGGCCGTGGCGCCGGCATCGAGCCAGAACTGGTGGTCCACGGCACGGTTGCGCATCAAAAAGGTGTAGGCCGGGGCAATCAGGACGGCGTCGGCCGGCGCGGTGTGCCAGCTTTCGACGTAGAGCGCGCCCAAGAGGCCGCTCTGCACCAGGTCCAGGTAATCGCGGCCGATATCGAGGAAGGACGCGGTATCGGCCGCGCGTACGGCCCAGCGAAACTTGCGTGCCGACTCGATCAGCTGGGCGGCGACGCGGCCGGCATCGTAGTCGTGGTGGAAGCCGAAACCGGGCTGGCTGACCACTTCACCGAACAGGCGGCTGAGAAATACGTCCAGCGGCAGCGGCGTATCCTGCTGGTACGCGACCAGCCAGCGCCGCAGCTGCTCGTACGCCTGGCCCAGGCGGTAGGTGATGCGGTCCTGGGTCTTGCCGGAGATGATGTCGAACGAGGTCAGCTGCGGTGGTTCGGCGGCGCGCATGCGGTAGACGATGCGTGTCAGCAGGTGGGCCCGCACCGGGTCGAGACCGTCGATGGCCAGGTAGAGCGCCTGCGCCACGTCGGATGCGAGGGGTGGTCGCTGCCAGCCGGGGTGCGCCAGCGCGGCCAGGGTCAGCAGTCCGCGCGTGGCCGGTTCGGCCTGCAGCTCGCGCGAGGGGCGGTGTGAGCGGGACACTACGCCGCGCCGGGTCAGGCGGTCCATCAGCGAAAAACGCAGCGAGTCGCTGACGTAAGGCGCCAGCACGACGATCTCACCGGGCGGCACCTGGTTATCGAAGACGAGCTCGGCCACGCGGTCGGCCGCCCAATCGAGCATCTGCGGGTAGAAGCTAGCCTGGAAGTCCTCCAGCGCCGCGCGCGGCGAAGCCGGCAGGGGTGTCGCGGGTGGCTCACCGGTGAGGATGTGCCCCACGGCGGCCTGCAGGCTGCGGATGGCGGCGGAACGTGCCCAGGTAACATCGGCAGCGATCAGTTCACCCTCGACCAGGCGGACCTGGTGGGTGCACAGGGGCGCCAGGCGGCGCGCCGAATCGGGATCGGCACCCAGGAAGAGCCGGTAACCGGCATCCTCATCGTAGATGACCAGGGCACTGCGCAGGTGCGGCAGCCAGCGTACGAGGAGATCGTGGGCCACCGGGGTATCTTCTTCCACGTTGTCGACGATGAGGTGCTCGTAGGTGCGGAAGAGCTGGGTGCGGCACCAGTCGTTCTCGAGCAAGGTCCGGCTGAAGACTTCGATTTGCAGGGAAAAGTCGAGCAGGTTGTGATCCAGGCACAGCTGGCGGAAGGCGTTGACCAGCTCCTGGGCTGCGTCGTACACCAGGGGGCGAACCCGGTCGCGCTGCCAGGCTTCCTTCAAACGGCGGGCGACGTCGGTGTGGGGGAAACCGACGATTGCGGCCTTGTTGAGGTTGTCCAGTACCTGGCTGATCAGGCGCGCATCGGAGAGGCGTACGGCGTCGAAGCGGCCGTTGGCCACCAGTGGGCGCACGAGGCTGGCCATGTAGTACTGGGCCGTTTCGAGGGTGAGAAATACCGGCTCGCGGTCGGGGTGGGCAAAACCGGCCGGCCCGGCCAGCAGTGGCCAGTAGAGGTGCACCATCGTGCGCGCCAGGCCACCGACGGTTTGTACGGCGACCTGGCTGCCGGCCGTCAGGTCAGGCTGGCGCAGGTAGTTCCAGTAGGGTGCGCCCAGGCTGCGCTGGGGGGTCAATACCAGGATACGCCGTCCTGGCACACGGCGGTTGACCAGCAGGTGCTGCAAACGTGCCAGGGCCAGGGTCGTTTTCCCGGCACCAGCCGGACCTGACAGGAAGACCTTGTCGCCCTCCGTGGCCCACGCCGGCAAATTGGCCAGTTCCAGCTGGCGGGTGCTTGCGGACGGCATCACGCACTAGCGCTGGCTCTGCATCGGCATGATCACCTGGGTGAAATCGTCTGGACCGGTGCCGACGGGGCGGATCACGCCGGGTGCGCCAGCTTTGGTGACCTCCAGGGATACCTGCGGTGTGTCGATAGCTGCCAGGGCCTCGATGAGATAGCGTGCATTGAAGGCGATTTCGTTGGCTTCCCCTTCCACCAGGGCATCCATGTCACCGACGTTGTCCCCCATGCTGGCCGAGGTAGCGGTCAAGGTCAAGGTGCCTGGCTGCAGCCCTTCGGCCGGTGTAATGCGCAGGTGAACGATGTTGGCGGCATCGCGTGCAAAGAGAAAGGCCACGCGTACGATGCGGGCGAAAGTCGCCGTATCGAGCACGGCGCGCGTCTTGAAGGAACGCGGAATGATGGCATTGTAGTCGGGGAAGTTGGCATCGATCAGCTGGCTGATCACGTCGGCCTGGTGGAAGCCAGCCTTGCCGTCGCCACGACCCCAGATGTGGAAGATGATCTGATTGCGCGTGGGAGAGATGGTTACTTCGACGGGGCGCTCGTCATCGGCGTCGGCGCTGATGCGCGCCACTTCACTGAGTGAGCGGGCCGGCACGATCAGGGTGGCGCGTTCGGTGAGGGCCTGGCCGATGCCGCCGGTGCGGCGCGCGAGGCGATAACCATCGGTGGCCGCCATCGTCAGGCGGTCGTGATCGAAGCGCACTTCGACGCCCGTCAGGGTGGGGCGGCTGTCGTCGGTGCTGGCCGCAAATGCCACCTGGTTGATCATCTGGCGCAGGACGGCGGGTGCCAGCTCGATGACACCCGTGCCGCTGGACGCTGGGCTGCTGGCAAAACTGGGGATCAGCGGGTACTCGGCGGCATCGATGCCCTTGATGTTGGCCTCATAACGAGCGCACTTGAGGTGGAGCAGCTGGGTACGTGCCGCCAGCTCAAGGTCGATGCGCTCGGGGGGGAGCGAAGCAACGAATTCGCTGAGCAGGCGCGCGGGAATGGTCGTATTGCCATCTTCTTCGACCCGGGCTCCAATCCAGCAGTTGATCGATATTTCCAGGTTGGTCGCCGACAGCCGCAACTGCGACTGGTCGGTTGCCAGAAGAATGTTGCTGAGAACTGGCAACGTGCTGCGGGCCGACACCGCACGGCCCACGATAGAGACACCTTTGGCTAGATTTTCCTGTAGACAAGAGACGCGCACAGCCCAACCTCCCGCGATTTGCGAACGTGTGGAATGGCCGAAGTATACCACAACGTGCAGGGAACTTCAATTGTCATGGACGAGGCATGCAGGTTTCGACCCTTCAATAACAAACCTTAAAATTGCGAACATGACAGAATGCGCGATTTTGCCCCAAGGCTGTGAAAATTGGCCTTATTTTGGGTACAACTCAGAGTCTGGTCCCATATCTTGTGTCGTACACCTGTTCTTGTGTTTGAAGTCAACATAAGATCGAAAAAAGGGCCGCAGTTTGCCCAAAACTGGACAATTGCGCCCTTGGGGGAGCCATGATACAATACCAGCGACCGTAAGACAGGCGTTTGGGTCGTTCATCGGGGTTTCGGCACCCTGCTGCGGCGTTCGTCTCCGCTCCGTAGCGCGCCCACTAAACGACAATGATAGCTTCATCTTCGCTTGCCAGACCCGCTGTCGCCTCCTCAGATACGGTCGATAACATGATTAAGAAAGTATGCGCGATCATCTTGCTGTCGCGGTGCGGCGGTTTGGGCCTGGGTTTGTATTGCCTGGCGCCAGGCCCTGCGGTGTAGATCAGTTGTTCCAAGAACCTGGCGTCGGCCACAAAGCACTTCTGACATTTCGTCTGGAATACGCCGGGTAGGTTGGAAAGTCATTCTTCTACGGATGCTTCATCATCGTGGTCGTTGGGAGTCATCATGAACGTCTCTGGCCGGGTGGATGGCCCGCTACATCCGACAGCCCAGTGGCAGGCAGTCTTGGGCGAACTGCAGTTGCAAATGACCCGCGCGACCTTCGATACGTGGGTCAAAGATACCAGTGTGTTGGGTTGTGAAGATGGTGAATTCATCATTGGCGTGCCCAACGCGTATGCCAAGGACTGGCTTGACAACCGGTTGTACGCCGCTGTCAAGCGCACCCTGGCCCAGGTGGCCGGGCGTTCGGTCAGTCTGAAGTTTGTCGTGCGGCCGCGCGAGGTGCGTGAGGCGCCGGTTCCGCCGGCGGGTTCACCCCTGCTGGCGGCCGACGATGCAACCCAGGGGCACGGCTATGAGGAGCCGCTGCTGCAGCGCCAGGTCGTGTCAGCCTCACTCAACCCGCGCTATACATTCGACACGTTCATCGTGGGAAGCAGCAACCGCCTGGCACATGCCGTCTCGTTGGCGGTCTCGGAACGGCCGGGTGAGGCGTACAATCCGCTGTTCCTGTACGGCGACGTTGGCCTGGGCAAGACGCACCTCTTGCAGGCGATCGGCCATGCCACGCGGCGCCGTGGCTACCGGGTACTGTACGTCACCTCGGAAGCGTTTACCAACGACCTGATCCAATCGCTGCGCACGCAGAGTACCGAAGCATTTCGCGAGAAGTACCGCACCTGCGACCTGCTGCTGATCGATGACATCCAGTTCATCGCCGACAAAGAGCGTACGCAGGAGGAGTTCTTTCATACATTCAATGCCCTGCACGCCGCCAACCGCCAGGTGGTGCTGTCCAGCGACCGGCCACCGCGCTCGATTGCCCTGTTGGAAGACCGGCTGCGCTCCCGGTTCGAGGGTGGATTGACCGCCGATATCCAGGCGCCCGACCTGGAGACGCGCGTGGCGATCCTGCAGGCCAGGACCAGCATACCCGGTGGTTCGGTGCCATTGGAGGTTCTGATGCTGATTGCGCAGCGGGTGCAGACCAATATTCGTGAGCTGGAAGGGGCCCTGACACGGGTGACGGCCCAGGCGCAGCTGCTCAATCGGCCCATTACGATCGACCTGACCCAGGAAGTTCTGGGTGAACTGGCACCGGTGCGCCCGCCCCAGAGTCCAGCCGCCATCCTGCGCACGATCTGCAGCTATTACAAAGTGGATATGGATGCGCTCAAGAGCAGCAACCGTGCCCGCCCGATCGCCTGGCCGCGACAGGTGGCGATGTACCTGCTGCGCACCGAAACCGACCTGTCGCTGCCGCAGATCGGGCAGCTGCTGGGCGGACGCGATCACACGACGGTTCTGTACGGCGTGGAAAAGGTCAACGAGTCGCTCGACACCAACGACAGCGTCCGCGCCGAGATCAACGACGTGCGCACCCAACTGGCGATTCCCGTGCCGGTGGTCGTGCGGTGAAAGGTGACGGGTCCGGTTAACACTGGATTAAGCGACGCTTAACAGGCGTTTACATTACGTGGTTTTGTGGATAGAACCCGCAGTTTCTGGGGATAACCGTGGAGAACTGTGGATAAGTGGCGTGGCTGGAAGCAAAAACCTCACAGGTCTCGTAGACGTGTGAGGTTTGACTTTTTTTGAAGGAATGCTAAAATTCCCCTAGATTTTTATAGATTTGGGCATAACTTATGGTCTGCAATTGGCACTCTGGCGATGACCGATTTCCCTTCACCTACTCAT
>CAZXQZ010000042.1:0-25149 GCA_964642445.1 uncultured Anaerolineae bacterium | reverse complement strand
TCGACGCGTGGAGGGCCCTCGCGCGCTCCGAGATCTCGGCTTGCGGCCGCTGGGCAGCCGGTAAAAACTCCGCCAGGTTCTCGAACGAGCCGTCGGCCAGCACCCGGTACACCACCAACATCAGACCATCGACTGGCGTGCCCGCCGGCAGGGGGACACGGTACACCTCATCGACCCGCTCGCCGGCCGACCAGCGGCTGGTCGGGTAATGCCCATACACCGGGTGCTGCACGTCGACCTGCAGCGGCTGGCCGTCGCGCGTTACCGGTTGACCCTGGAACGTGGGACGCAGTGAGATCGACCAATCGTGCTGCGGCGCCTGGAGTGCTTGCCAGGTGAGGTGAACGTCGAGAGCCGTTTCGGCTGCGGGCGCAGATTCGGGCTGCTGCCACGGTGCGGATGCGTGCACGGTCACGGGCTGCACACGGGCGTCGCGCAGCACCAGCCTGTCACCCACAGGGCGGGCCAGGCTGCTGGGATCAGCGAAATCTGGCGTGTCTAGCACCTGCAGCACCCCCGGTCCCACCGCACGCCAGTGTGGGGAATTGAGCACCTCTTGTATGACCAGCGGTGCTGCGTCCGGGGTGACGTAGACCGGCTGACCCGCGGTCAGGCGGGTTCGTGCTTGTGCCGTGGTGATGGGCTGCACGTCGGGGCGCACACCCCCCACGGTTCCCAGGTAGCGCAGGGCATCGGCCTCGGGTTGTGTGGCCAGGATGGCCGCGCCGGCGGGTGGATCGCTGGCCAGGACCGCCCAGCCAGGCAGCAGCGCGCGGTCGTCCGGGCGGTTCGACTGGTTGGCGCGCGGGAAGTTTTGCGCCAGTTGGAAAACTATCAGCCCGGTGAGTGTGACGACGAGCAGGCCACGGACGAGCGCCGGGCGACGCGTGTTCCCCGATGTGCCGGCCGCAGCCCAGCGCCAGACCGCATCGGCCGCGGCGCCGACACCCAACGCCAGCAGGGCATACACCGGCATCACCACCTGGTACCAGTTACCCAGGCGGTCGATGAAACTGAACGCCACGTAGATGAGGCTGGTCAGTGCCAGCAGCGCACCGCGACGACCCAGGCGGACCCAGCCGAACACCCCGGCCACCGTACCCAGCACCGTCAGCTCGCGCCACAGCAGCGCCGGCCATTCGGTGGTCCACAGCGGACGCAGCGACCAGGTCAGCTCTCTGCGGCCCTGACCCGTGCTGACGAAGCTCCAGAACCAGTCCCAGGTACTGGCCCACTCGCCCGCGCCGCGCCACTCGGGGTGCTGGGCGCCGCGCACGTAGATGAACAGATAACTCAGGATCGGCAGCAGGGTCACTATCAGCAGGATCAGCAGCCGGCGCGGCTGGCGCAGAAGCCGCGGCTGGCGGCTGAGCACGAACCAAACCAACGGCGGCAGGATCGCCAGCACCGTCACCAGGTGCGCCAGGGCAATACCGGTCAGCAGGGCCATCAACAGCAGCAGGTGGTCGTTTGTCAGGCGATGGTGGATGGTGGCCGGTTCAGCCTGGCGTGTATCCCACGTCCAGGCCAGCCAGACGAAGAGCAGGGTTTGCAGGACGGCGGAGGTGTACTGTTCGGTGGTGACGGCGTAATACCAGAAGAAGTAGGTCACGGCGTAGAGCAGGGTCACCAGGCTGGTCAACAGCCAGTTGCGCCGCGTGATCTGCGCCAGGAGAACGAACAGCACCGCCAGGGCCAACAGGGCCCACAGGGTGGAATAGCTGCCCAGCAGGGAAATCGGGTTCGCCTGCGGCAGGACGGCTCGCAGCGCATGAAACCACGCCCACCCGCCCAGCGTGTACAGCGGGTAGCCGGGCGCATTACTCGGCCGCGCCAGCACCTGCGCATACTGGTGGGTGATCAGGTCACCGCCGGTCAGCTCACCGGGGCGCAGACCGTTGTCGAGGGTCGCCAGGTACAGGAGACCCACCAGAATCAGAACCAGGCATGCCGAGCCCAGCCCCCAAACAGCCGAACGGTTCACACGTTGACCCCCCATACACGGCGTTCACTCTAGCAGAGGCCGCGACTCCTGTCAAAATCCTCGCCATTTCCGATCACCTACCCAGCGCGTCAGCTCTGTCGGCGCGCTGGGTAGGTGGTCGGGGACTGCAGCGAGAAGCGGCAGCCCGTGGCGAACGCCAAACCATCGCGGCACCACGTGCGTGTGAGTGACCTTTGTCCCGGTCTGCCGGCTTTTCAGGCGACACTACCAGTTCTTGCCGACCAACGGCAGGCGCAGGCGGCTCAGACGGATGACGTTGAAGGTGCGGCTGACGTCGGGTGCCGGGTTGTACGAAGGGCTGCCAGGCTGCTGGCGCTGAGCATTACCGGCTATGCCGTCTACGAACTGATCTTGCGACCGCAGGCCGGTTTTCCCAGCGACGATATGGCCGTCATTCTGGGCGGCATCGACACCCTGCGGGTGGGTCACTGGCTAAAGTTCGGATATGCGGCCAGCCTGGCCCTGTTGACGGTGGGGCTGCGGGCGCGTCTGGCCACGGGCAGTCCCGTGGCGATGGGTCTGGCAGTGCTGGCCGGCGGTGGTGCGGTGACCTTGTTCGTGGCAAGTGGCGTGCTCGGTCTGCGCATTCTGGAGGAGGCGGACCTGTTCTACCCGGCCAATCTGGCCGATGCACGGGCGACGATCCTGATCCGCGTGGTGACGCAGTCGCTGCAGCAGGCGGGACTGCTGCTGGCTGCCTGGCTGATTGTGTTGAGCAGCGCGGCCGGGCTGCGTGCCCGGGTGTGGAACCGGGTTTTGCACGGGTTTGGTGTGCTGGTGGGGATATTGGTGATGGCGGCACTGGTGCTGCCTGAGCCGTGGTACGTGGTGGGGCCGCTGCTGGCAATCGTGTGTGCCGGTTGGTTGGGCTGGGTGATCTGGCGCGAATGAGCAGACAACGGGCTGCCTTTGAACTGGCAACGATACAGCGGCGGGGATACCCTGGGGTCTTTCTTTGCATCCGGCTTACTTCGTGTTATCATCCCGCCACAGATTCATGCCTGGAGAGTGACCCATGACCAACCAAGAAGCCCTGGCCCTGATTCGCCAAATGTTACTGGCGCCCAATGAGGAGGAGCTGACCAAGTTAGTGACGACAAATCTGCCGCATCTGGACGGGAATTTTTTCCACGTGCTCAACCTCTCGGTCGAGCAGCTGCAGCGTGAGGGTAAAAATCAAGCCGCCGAGGCGTTACGTGGCCTCGGCGACAAGATGCTGCGGATGAAGACGCTGATATAAGCCTCCAAATGCAATGACTATCCAGAGCAGTGTTCAAATTGGCGATGTGATTCGTAATGCCGTGGTATTCAATGCCAGAAACTGGCCAGGTGGTACGATGAATGCTGATGCTTTGATGCAGTCCGTCCAAGAATTTTTCACCCTTTTAGAGGCACGTAGAATCGATTATGTCCTTGTCGGGGGGATTGCTCTTCTTTACTACGTCGAAGGAAGGAACACACAGGATTTGGATTTGCTCATGGCAGTTTCATCGTTGGCAAAACTGCCAGAACTCAACATCACGAGCCAGGACATCGATTTTGCCCGCGCCCATTATGGCGAATTACAAATTGACGTTTTGATGACCCAAAATCCGCTTTTCAAGAAGGTTCACAAGAAGTACGCAACGACGCGAGCGTTTCTTGACCGAAGTATCCCCCTGGCAACTGTCGAGGGCCTGCTGTTGCTCAAACTGTATGCGTTGCCTTCCTTATACCGGCAGGGTAATTTTGCCAGGGTTGGCATTTATGAAAACGATATTGCCACGTTGCTTCACTACTATCAGCCAGATGTCGCGACGTTGCTCGCGGAGATTTCGAACTTCGTCAGCAAATCAGATTTCGCGGAAATCAAAGATATTGTGTCTGATATTCAGAACCGCATCAGGCGGTTCAAGCGCGAGTCTCGTTCGGAAAGTGGAGATTGAGAACACCGACGCTCACAGCAAAAACCGATGCGCACCGGGCCAAATTACGAACGCTCGATACAAAGTTTGACGTGCGCGACTCATCACCCCTGACACCCTACCCATCGATCCTAAAAAAGTGCGCCGCGGCGTTGAACAGGTTGCGTACGCTGAAGCGCGTGGGATGCACGCGCCGGTTGATGGCGTAACCCTTGAACAGCTTGTGAATCAACCAGAAGGTCTGATCGATTAGCCAGTTGTGCGGCAGTTTGATCAGCCGCCGAATCACCGGCTCCATCCACGGATACTCGACCCCAATCGCAAACCAGCGCTGCAGGTGTGCCAGCTGGCTCTGCTGCTGTGCATCGTCGAAGACCAGGATCGACGAGTCCCAGGCGATGGTGGGGATGTCCTCGAACGATCCCACCATGAAGTCGTTGTCCTGCGTGAACTGGCCGAGCTCCGTGCCGGGATAGGGCTGGAAGAGGAAGACGTGGGCGTAGGAGATGCGGGCCTGGGCGTTGAGCCGCATGGTGGCAATGTCGTCCTCGATCGTGCTGGTCGGCAGGCCGGCGATGTTGGTCGAGGTGACGTGGATGCCCCCTTCTCGGATCATACGCCCCGCCTGGATGATGTGCTCCTGCGTCATGTGCCGCTTGAGCAGCTCGGTGCGGATGCGGTCGTTGGCCGCTTCGACACCCATGCTGACCGTGGCACAGCCGGCACGTTTCAGCAAGGCAATTTTGTGCGGCCCGCGCACGATCAGGTCGGCGCGCACGTTGCAGAAGAAGGGCAGCCCGACTTGCTGTGGCCACTTATCGGCGAACTCCTCCAGCCAGTCATCGAAGATGATGAAGAGGTCGTCGATGAAGACGACGTGTTCCAGCGGCCACTGCGAACGCACCCAGTTGACTTCGTCGATGATCGTGTCGACCGGGCGTTGGTAACCACGCTTCTCACGCTTGTAAATCTGGTAGTAGGCGTGATTGAAGCAGTAGGTGCACTGGTATGGGCAGCCGCGCGACCCCATGAAGTGTTTGATCGGAGCGTTGCGCGAGTAGACGTGCTTGCTGTACACCAGCTCACGATCGGGCCTGGGGAAGGTGCCCAGGTCGCGCGTCAGCGGCCGCACCGGGTTTTTGATGATCTCCCCGTCGATCTTGAACCACCAGTTGGCAATGTCTGGCTTCAGGCCACCGTTGCCCAACGCATTGGCCAGGTCTACGAGCGGTCCCTCGCCTTCGCCGACGCAAATGCCATCCACGCCCGGTTCTTCGATCATGTCGGGAAAGAAGGTGGGGTGGGGTCCCCCAAAGGCCGTAAAAACCGGTTTGCCGTTGAGGGCGCTGCGAATCTGTTGGTTCAGGTCGAAATAATAACGCTGCGAACCGGTCATCACGCTGTAGCCCAGGATGTCGGGTCCAAACTCACGCGCCACCTGGACGGGGTCCTCCTGGGCGGCAATTGCGAGGGCGACGTCGTGGCCCGCCTCACGCAGAATCGATGACAGCTGCATGATGCCCTGGGGTTCGTAGTCGATCTGTTTTTCGACAAAAAGGACTCGCATGGCGCGGCACCTCCGAAGTGGTAGGATTTTTTCTCATGTGTGTTACAAAAATATGCGTCAGTATAACGATCACTCCCAGGGTTGTCAAGTGGTGATTACCCACGAATCGATGGTCCACCGCAAATAGGCGCCAATTTGCGCGAAATATGGGTGTGTGGTGGAGGCCGTGCGTGCGGTGAACCACTTGACGCGCACCCGCGCACGTGGTACAATGCCCCGACCTTGTTGCGAAAATTCGCAGCAGCGAATTCCACGCAGTTGATTCATGCGATCATTGGATAAGGAGACCTCTATGTTCCTGGCCAGGCCGGCAATGCACATTCCTGATGGCTTTCTGTCACTCGTTGTTTCACTCATGCTGTGGGTGGTATCGATCATTGTCGTGGCGTATGCGCTGCGGCGCGTGGGCAAGGACCTCAACGAACGTCAAGTTCCCTTGATGGGCGTTTTGGCCGCCGCCATCTTCGCCGGGCAGATGTTGAACTTCACTGTCGCCGGTGGCACGTCGGGTCACCTGATGGGTGCCGCCATCGCCACCATACTCTTGGGGCCCTGGGCGGCAATTGTCGTCATGACCTGTGTGGTGAGTATCCAGGCCTTGATCTTCCAGGATGGCGGGCTGGTCGTGCTGGGCGCTAACATCTTCAACATGGGCATCGTCGGTGTTGCCGTGTCCTACATGGCCTATACCGCCGTCATGCGGATCGCCCGCGGTGCACGGTGGGGCATCTTTGTCGGCGGTTTCAGCGCGGCCTGGCTGTCCGTATTCGTGGCCGCGCTCGGTGTGGCACTGGAGCTGGCCATCTCTGGTATATCACCCGCCAACATCGCCATTCCGGCCATGGCCGCCGTGCACGCCCTGATTGGCATCGGTGAAGGGCTGATTACCGTGGGTGCCCTGGGCTTCGTGTACGCAGCACGTCCCGATCTGCTGGTGGCCGGCACGGCTAAAACGACCGGCGGCAAGGCCATCTGGATCGGTGGTCTCAGCCTTGCACTCATCCTGGCTGTCCTGTCGCCGCTGGCTTCGAGCAATCCCGATGGTCTCGAACGGGTCGCCGAGGACCAGGGCTTCCTGGCGGCCGCACAGGCACCGCAGTACAACCTGATACCGGACTATCTGCTGCCCGGCGTTTCCAACGAAGCCCTGGCCACGATCCTGGCGGGTATCGTGGGTGCCCTGGTCGTCGGTGCCGTGGCATTTTTGATTGCCCGTGCACGCCGCAGCCGCGGTGCGGCGACGAGTTAGGCGACCAACCACGTATGCACGTCCATTTTCTTGACCCATACCGCCCAAAGCCCAGCCCCATTCACCAACTCGATGCACGCATCAAACTGGTGCTGGCCGTTGCTTTCATCGTGGTGACTACCCTGACCCCGGTGGGTGCCTGGCCCATTTACATCTTGCTGTTGGCCGTGATGCTCAGCGTGGAGATGGCTTCGGAGCTGGGGGTTGGTTATGTGCTCAAGCGCGCCGTGCTGGCCGCACCGTTCATCCTGGCCGCCGTGCCGCTGTTGTTTACGGTGGATGGAACGCCGATTTTTGCGGTTGCCGTTGGGCCGTGGACCTTGACCATGACCTGGCAGGGTTTGGAGCGTTTCGTCAGCATCGCCATTCGATCCTGGCTGGCGGTGCAGATGGCGATCGTCCTGGCATCGACGACGACGTTTCCCGATTTGCTCATGGCTATGCGTGCACTCAAAGTGCCGCGTATCCTGGTGGCGGTCTTTGGTCTGATGTGGCGTTATCTGTTCGTGATGGTCGACGAGGTGGGCCGGCTGCTGCGGGCCCGCGCAGCGCGCAGTGGCCACAGCAGCGATCCCACCCTCAAGACCGGTGGCAGCCTCCGCTGGCGGGCGCAGGTGGCCGGCGGTATGGCTGGCAACCTGTTCATCCGCTCCATCGAGCGCGGCGATCATATCTACGCAGCCATGATTGCACGTGGTTATGACGGCGAAGTACGTGGCTTTCCGCTACAGCCTGTCCGCCAGGCTCAGTGGATCGTGCTGGCGGTTGGTTTGACTCTGCTGGCGTCGATCTACCTGCTGGGTCTGCTGCTGGCCGCGTAGCGGCATTGGATCAGTTCATCAAGAAGTCAAAGGTGCCATGCATCATACGATCGAAATCAGTCATTTGTCGTTTTCTTACCCAGATGGACACCCGGCGTTGAGTGATATCTCGCTGATCATCGCCCCGGGTGAAAAAGTCGCCCTGGTCGGCCCCAATGGAGCGGGCAAATCGACCCTCATGCTGCACCTCAACGGCATTTTGCACGGACACGGCACGGTGCGCGTGGCGGGGTTGGACGTGCGCGATGGCAACCTGGGACGCGTACGGGCTGCCGTGGGTCTCGTATTCCAGAACCCGGACGATCAGCTGTTTTCGCCCACCGTGTTCGACGACGTGGCCTTCGGTCCCATTTACCAGGGCCTGCAAGAGACCGAAGTGCGGCGCCGGGTAAACCAGGCGCTCGAAGCCGTGTACATGAGCGATTATGCCGCGCGCGTGTCGCATCATCTCAGCGTTGGCGAAAAGAAGCGCATTGCCATTGCCACCGTTTTGTCGATGAATCCAGAAATCCTGGTGCTGGATGAACCGTCGGCCGGCCTCGATCCACGCGCCCGTCGCGGCCTCATCCACCTGCTGCACGAGCTGCCGCAAACGATCCTGGCATCCACCCACGACCTGCTGCTGGTACGCGAGCTGTTCCCGCGCATGGTCATCATGGACCACGGGCAAATCGTGGCCGATGGGCCGACGGCTGAGATCCTGGCCAACGGCGAACTGCTCGAAGCCCACGGGCTGGAAAGACCGTAGAGGTCCGCACCATCGATGTCACATCACCAGACTGATTATGTTGCATCCTTACGCGCGCGCGGCTTCCGCGTCACCCCGCAGCGCCAGACCATCCTGGACGCCGTCTGCGCTGGCGGTGGTCATACGACACTGCCTGAGATCTATGCGCGGGTGCAGGCTGCCGCGCCGGCGATCAACCTGGCAACGGTGTACCGCACCCTGGACTTCTTGCAGCAGGCCGGCCTCGTCGTGACGGCCGACATTGGCGGCCACACGGTGTACGAGATTGCTGGACCGGCACCGCACCACCACCTGGTCTGCCAGGTTTGCGGGTGTGTCGAAGAGATCGATCCTGCCCTGGTCAAGGTCTTCTTTACCACACTGGCTCAGGCGCACGCCTTCGACGTCGACGTGCACCACCTCGTGTTGACCGGTTACTGCGGGCAGTGCCGCCCGCCGCGGCGGGCGGCAGAAGAGGTCGTTTGAAGCGTGGCGGATCGTGTGGAGCTCAACCCGGCAGAATCTGTGAGGCCAGTTCGTAACCATGCGCCATGGACTGGCGTATCTTCACCGGGTCGAAGTCCAACGAGCCATCGAAGGGATCGAACGTCGGCTCGAACACCGTCAAATCGACGGGACGGCGCCCCAGCAGCGGCTGATCTTGCAGGCTTTGCAGCGCCAGGCTGGCAGGGCTGTCCGGCAGCAGGGTCGCCGGCATGGCGTCCTGCAGAGTACGTGCCACGGCAGCCAGGCGGTTGGCTTCCTGCTGGATACGCAGGTCGTTGCGTGCAATCTCATTGGTGAACAGCTCGATCGTGCGGCTCATGGTGGGGAAGAGACCTTGCAGCGGTCCGATGGGTGGCACGGTCAACGAGCCGGCCAGGATCATATAAACCTGGTCGGCGCCCAGGTCGATGGCGGCCTGTAGGGGTGAGATTTCGCGCACGCCGCCGTCGTACACCTGGTGTGGCAGCTGGCCGGGGGCTGGTGCCAGCGGATGGCGCGGCTCCATGAAGACCGGCTGCACCGCTGAAGCCAGCACCGCCTCCAGCAGGTCGGGATGATTTTGATCCATGAGCAGCAGGTCGCCGTTTTGAAAATCGACCGCAGTGACGCGCAGCGCCACCCCAGAAGTGCGCACTTTGCTGACATCGAGATGCTGCACCATCTTCGCCCGCAGCGGATCGGTCACAAAGAGGGAAGCGCCGTTCAACGCCACGCCGACACCCTCCACGACGTCGACCACCTGCCGGCGCAGGCCCAGCAGTTGCAGGACCTGCACCGCCGCGCCAATCGGCCCCGGTAGCAGGCCACTCGCCACCAGCACAATACCCCGCCACAGAAGCGAACGCTCCAGCGCTGCCTGGAGCTTGTCCACATTGGCCAGACTGGTCACCTCCTGGCCGGCCAGGCGTCCCACGGCTTGCAGGAGCGTCTGCACCGAAGGGCTCAGCGCCAGTACATCGTCATTGCCGCGCAGCGAGAGCCACAGCGCCTCGAGCTCCGGAATCACGGTCTCGCTATTCTCCGCCAGCTTGGCCCCGTTGAGGGCACCCACCGACGTGCCGCAAATGATGTGCGGGCGAATGCCAACTTCGTACATCCGCTTGAGCACACCCACCTGGAAGGCGCCTTTTGATCCTCCACCGCTCATGACAATCGCTGTTGTATGCGACATGGTGTGACTCCATGAAATGAGGTGGACCGTGCGTGGCGCGCCGTGATCACGGCACGTCTCACATCCACTCGGCGTACAGCGCGTCGAGCTGGCAGTTGCAGGCGCTTTCGGCCAGGGCCAGGAAATCTTCGCCGCGCGCGACGCGCCAGCGGTAGGTGGTGAGATAATCTTTGAGCAGTTGAGAGAAAACCTCGTCGCCTATTTCGGCGCGCAGGGCATCGAGGAAGAGGGGACCCTTGCCGTAGACGATCGCCCCGTATGCGCGATCGGGGTAGGCGTCAACCGGCAGGTCGATGGCTTGGTCGTTCTCGGATCGTACGCGGTCCCAGCGCTCGACGAACGACTCGCGCGCACCGGCGCGCCCGCGCTCGCCGTACTGGTCGGCGTAGTACAGCATGGTGCTGTACTGGGCCAACGCCTCATCCAGCCACGGCTCTTCCACCTGGTCGTTGCCCACTTCGTTATACCACCACTGGTGCGCCACTTCGTGCGCCGTGGCAAATTCGAAGAAGGTGTCCGAATCGGTGTAGATGCGGCTGGCGATGGCAATCAGTCCAGGGTACTCGACGCCCAGCGCTTCGTTGGGGGTGGCGACGACGTCGAGCTCGGTGTAGGGATAAGGACCGAACTGCGTCTCGAACGTCTCCAGGGCCGCCACCGACCAGGCCAGTGCATCGGCACCACCCTCGGCCACTGCCGGCGGGTAATACGAGTTGATGGTCACGTCATTGACCTGCTGGCTTGTTTGGGCGTAGTCGGCGCTGGCCACGATGTTGAACTCGCGCGCGGGACCCGAAGCCAGGTGCCAGGTAGTTGTGCCGTCGGCATTGGGCGTAGTGGTGAGCACGCTGCCGGTACTGGCTACGACCATGTCCGATGGCGCAGTAAACAGAACCTCGTACAGCCCGGCATCGGTCGTGGTGACATCGCCCATGGGGGATGGCACCTCGAGATCCCAACCCGTAGAGCCATAGGCCGGCACTGTCGGGTAGAACTGGGCCAGGGCGAGGACGTTCTCGTTGAAGCTGTAGGTGCCGTAGTTGCCACCCGCGCCGGCTGGGACCAGTGCGGTGAACTCAAGGTAGAGATCGGTGCTTGCCCCGGATGCCAGCGCCGGGTCCAACGGGACCAGGAGGGCTGTGTTGTCCGCGGCAAGTTGGGTCGGCACGGCTGTACCGTCCACGGTGACGGCGGTCACGTTGAGATTGGGCGGTGAGGTGCGCAGGTTGGGATAGAGACGTAGGGGCAGCTGGGTCAACGGTTCGGTACCGTGATGGGTGTAGTGAATCCACTGCTTGCCGGTCAGCTGCTGTGTGTCCGGATCGAAGGCTGCATCGATACGGTACTGCACTGGATTGGGCAGCGTGTCCAGGACCCGCGCCGCGTCGGGACGCAGGGCAGCCCGATAGGCGCTCCAATCTTGCCAGTCTGGTTGTTCTGTGGGGGTTGTCCCCCCGGCCGCGGGCGTGGTGGTGGCCGTCGGCGGCGTGGCCGGCACTGGCGTCGATTCGCGCCTGGGTACCGCCGGCACACACGCGACCAATACGAGGATCACGACCAGGGTCGCGGTCAATGACCAGATTTGGCTGTGGGTAGTGAAAGATTTCCAGGCAGGGATCATGTTTTTCGACCTCATTGACCGGCCGGCGTGGCCGTTAACACCCATTCCCGGTACACATCTTGCAGCGATTTTCCGCTCATTTGCTCAGCCAGGCCGATGAACGCGGCTGGATCGGCTTCAGCAAAGCGGTAGCGGGCGACGTAGGCGCGCAGGATGCGGAAGAAGGCATCATCACCAACGACCTGGCGCACTGCGTGAAAGAACAAGGCCGCCTTGGCGTACACCATGGTTTCGTAAGAACCCGGCCCAAATTCACTCGCCGGCTGGTTTAGCGGCACGTCGAGCCCGTTGCGTCGGGCGTAATCGACCGGGGTTTGCCAGCGGGTGGTCAGCAGCGTATCGGCTGCGGCTTTGCCATGAACAGCTTCTTCGTAGAGATACGTCGAGTATTCGGCCAAACCTTCATCCAGCCAGGGCAAACGCACGGGATCGCTGCCCACCAGGTTGTACCACCATTGGTGAGCCACTTCGTGGGCAATCAGAAACTCCAGGTCCTGCTGGCGGTCGCGGTAGAGATCGACGCCCAGCAGGTGCAGGCCGGGGTATTCCATGCCGCGATACGCAAGGGGCGACGCCACGATGTCCATGTGCGGGTAGGGATAGCGGCCAAACAGATCCTGGTAGACGCGCAGGGCGGCCGCTGCATAGGCCAGTGCTTTTTCGCCGGCCGCTTCGTCACCGGGCAAAAAGTAGGAGTTGACCGTCGTGCTGTAAGCCTGGGTAGAACGCACCTGATAGTCGGTCCCCATGGTCATCATGAACTCGCGGATGGGACCGCTTACCCAGCGCCAGGTGTTGGTGCCATCCTGGTTGTCTTGGCGATCGAGCGGCGTGCCCGTGGCGATCACTGTGTAGCTCGCAGGTATCGTAGCAGTGACCTGGTACAGGGCGGCCTGTGAAAATGCCAGGTCGCCAAACGCTGCTGGCGCGTCCAGGTTCCAGGGTGGTAATGTCTGGGACACAACTGCATTGTTGTCAAATACGGCCAGCAGGGGATAGGCCACCGGCAGGTTGACGATACCGGCTTTTTCGCCGAAGAGAACATAATCGGACGTGGGTGCCGGATAGGCGACGGCATAATCGAACTCGACACGTACGGCGCCATCAGGCGCCAGAGGTTCACTGAGATTGACACGCAGCGCCGAGCGGTCGGCCGCATAGGTATAGGGTGCCGCCTGACCGTTGACGGTGACATCCGACACCTCGATATCGCCTGCGAGCTGAGGCAGATTGGGAAACAGGCGAAAGTAGACATCGTACCAGAGTTGATCACTCGGGTTGGTCACCCGCACGACCTGGTGACCCTGCAGGGTGCGGGTCGCCGTGTCGACCTCGACATCGATGAAGTACTGGGTCCAATCGCGGCGAGTATCCAATACGAAGCGCGTGTTATCGGCCAGGGCAGGGCCATACGCCGCCCACGGGTCGGGCGCCTCACGGCCCAACAGCGTACAACCGGCCAGGGCAGCCAACAACAAACCCGCCAGAAACAGGCTCGACGCAAGCAGTCGCAGGCGGTGGGCCAACGTCACACCTCTTCTCACGCCGGGGGTGGGCTTGCGCGTCGCAGTACTACTCCCGCCGCAATCAGCCCACCGGCGGCCAGAATTGCCAGGGTGACGAGCCAGCTTGACGTATCACCGCCGGCCGATGGCGGGGTCGTGGGACTCGGTGTGCCGGCGTTGGGTGAGCCGGGGTTGGGGGCACCCGAGACAACGGAGCAGTCGGACCCCACGGTGTAATTCACGTATCCGCCGTTGAACAGGAAATAGAGGGTGCCACCTCCTGTGCGACACACCTCTGCCACGTGCGCGTTGAACTGGTCGATAGTCACGCAGGCCCACGGTTCGGCAGCGGTACCTTGTCCGCCGACCAGGACATCGGCACTGCAGTAGAATTCTCCGGTGGCGCTGGCAGCTGGGACCAGCAGCACACCGGCGATGAGCAGGCACAACAGCAATGGTACGCGTTTCATGAATCGCTTCTCCTCGCGGCGCACGATGTCCGGCGCTGTGGCACATCGGCCCCAGGCCACGGGGATTACCCCCTGGCCTGGCCAATCGGGCTGTCGTCAGGGACGGGTAGGGCGGATGCGCAGCACGATTCCGGCGACCAGCGCCAGCATGCCCACGAGACCAGCCCCCACCAGCAGCACGGTCAGCGGTGAATCACCTCCGGCGGTGGGTGGTTGCCCCGGACTGATCTGTGACGTCACGGTGCAGCCAGCGTTCTCCACTGTCTCCACGTTGTAGGTTACGAAACTGTCGCCCAGGCTGCGGTACAGGGTCCCACCACCGTTGGTACAGATCGTATTGAGTACCGCGTCCAGCTGCGCGTCGTCAGCGCAGGCCCACGGCGCGGTGGCCGATCCGTTGCCGCCCTGGCTCACGCTGGCATTGCAGAAGTAGGTGTTGTCTGCCGCAGCTGCCAGCGGCAGCGCGCACAAGCCCACGACCACGGCCAGAACCAGCGCACGGCCGAGCCGCGTGACGGTTGCGTTACGGTTGTTTCGACTCACGGGATTCACCTCCTTGGGTGCGCTCATCGGAACTGGATTGTTCGTACAGGGCCAAAAGCTGGGCCCGTGCCATTTGGGTGAGCCTGGTGTCCTGACTGTTGGCGGCTGCCTTTTCGAATGCGGCAGCCGCATCGTCGAGCCGCGCCAGGTCACGGTAGGCCAGACCCAGGTAGAATGCGCCCACAGGGTCTGTGGGTGATTCTTGCATGACCCGTGTCAGCAGTCTCACCGCCTCCAGCGATCGATTTTGCAGTGCCGCAGCCGCACCCAACCCGCGTCGTGCCGGCAGGTGCTGCGGATCTTCAGCGATCACAGCCTGCCAGGCCGTAGAAGCCTGTTCCAACTGGCCCCACTCGAAGAGGATGGCGCCCCATTGGGCACGTGCGTCCAGCTGGGTGGGATCGAGCTCGAATGCACGCTGGTAGGCCGTTAGTGCGGCATCGAGCTGGCCAGCACGATAATAGGCGTTACCAAGATTGGTAAAGGCGGTAGCCTGCCCCGGATTGAGTGTGACCGCAGTCTGCAGATATGGAATAGCCGCCGATGGCTGCCGCAGGTGTAGTAACGCGGCCCCCAGGTTGTTGTGAGCAGATGCCAGGGAACTATCCAGGCCGACAGCTTGCTCGAAATGCGCCAGTGCTTCTGCACTACGTCCTTCAGCAAACAACACGGTACCCAGACTATCGTGCAGGTCCGCTGATCGGGCATGCAGCCGCAAGCCAAAGCGCAGCCACGGCTCGGCCCGTGCCGGCTGCCCCGCGTCGAGGGCCTGGTTGGCGATCAGCCGTCCACCGGTCGCCACCAGCAGCGGCGTGGCCAACGCCACCAACAGGATCACCACTATCACACCGGCCACCAACCAGCCCCACCGGCGCCACAACGGGCGAGAAGGCGTCAGGGTGGCTGTGGTTTGTGGGTCAGGCATGGGCATGGGTCCGCGCAAATACGGTTTTGGTATGCTGTTGAAAATATACCATGTTTTGCCCCGGTGTGCAAGCCGTTTCCAGGTGGTGATTGTCCGCGAATCGATTGTCCACCGCGAATCGACGCTGATTTGCGCGAAATTTGGGTTTGTGGAGGAAGGTGTTCGTGTGGCGTAGGTAGCCAGGGCACGATCGATCGATCGCACGGGCGTGGAGGGGTGATCCCTGGTGGATGGCGTGCGATGTTGACGAGCGGCGGTGAGTGGCTATAATACCAACCGGCAACGATTTTTGGAATGGGAGAAAAAGCGTGAACGGTTCCTCGGGGGGATGGCGGCGTGGGGTGAGTACCCTTCTGATCGGCGCGGGGGCGATCATACTCATCGTGACCGGGGGGGTATGGTTGCAGAACCGCCTCCTGGAACAGAGTCTGGCCCAGGCACGTTACCTGGCCACCACACCGCAAGCCTCGCTGGCTCTCCCCCAGTTGACACCGACGGCCACCCCGCTGCCGGTAATCGAGCCAACGGCGACCACGATGCCGGCCGCTGAACCGGTGGTTCGTCTGCAAATCCCCCGGCTGAAGGTCGACCGCGCCGTCATTCCCATCGGCATGCGGCCGGACAAAACGGGCAGCCTGGTGTGGGATACCGATGCCCTGTTCGCCAACCGCAGCCGCCCCGACCTGGTCGGCCAGCTCGTTGGCTCGGCCAACCCGGGGCAGAATGGCAACGTGATCCTGACCGGGCATAACTACAACCAGGGGCGCTACAACTGGAAAGGGGTTTTCCTTAACCTGGAAAGTCTGCAGCCGGGGGATGAGATCGTGGTGGACGCGCAGGGTGGTGCTCGCTTTACGTACCGCGTCGACAGTGTCAACGAGGTCCCCTGGCGTGAGAAATCGGACGCTGAATGGGCGCGCCACGTACAGTACCTGGGTGCCTCGGACCGTGAACAGCTGACCCTTGTGACGTGCAGTGGCGCTGCCTTTTACCCCTTCCCTGCCCGCGTCTACGTGGTGGCCCACCTGGCGCCGCCGGCTTCACCGTGAAGGCCGATGCTTCACGTCTCTACCAGGCGAACCTGACCCGTCTCATGGGTATCGTACCCACCGAGTGCCTCCAACATCGTCTTGGCTTCGTCTGACGCCAGCCACTGGGCAAGGGCCTGGACGGCTGGCCGTTCCCACACTGCACGGCACATGACCAGTTCATAACGTTCGGCCGCGAGGGGTATGAAGTCGAGTCCACACGTCTGGGCAATGGTGGCCACACCAATGCCTGTGTCCGCCTCATCGGCGAGCAGCGCCCGGCCGACATCGGTGTGGGTTGGCACCTCGTGTGTGTAACCGGTGATGTGGTCGCGGTTGATGCGACGTTGACTCAACTGGATGTCCAGCCAGACGCGCGTGCCGGCACCGGTTTGCCGGTTGATGAAACGGATACCAGGACGCGCCAGGTCGGATACATCCTGGATGTGCAGCGGATTGCCGGTTTGCACGAGCAGTCCCAGGTGGCGGTGAGCCAGGGTGAGCAGGGTGACGGCGCGACCGGGCAGGAGACGTTTGACGAAGGGCAGGTTGTAGGTGTCGGTTTCGGCGTCCCACAAATGGCAACCGGCGATGTCGGCCTCGTCCGTGGCCAGGCTCATCAAGCCACCCAGGCTGCCGGCAAAGACGATATCGAGCGGCGTGTCTGCCAGCTCGTTGAGACGCGCAGCGAGCCAGCTGATGGCTGGATCGTGGCTGCCTACGAAGCGCAGAGCATGCGGTGTTTCCGTTGTTGGGTTGGCGGCCAGTGTTCGCCAGCGATCGAGACTGACGCGCACCGCGGCGTCGACTTCAGAGGGTGCATAGCCGGTCGCAAAGGCTTCGAGGAGAAACGACTCGACCTGGTGGAGGAGCGTTGCCCGTCGCAGCAGTGGCAGCCCGGCGGCGACCGGCGTGGCCGTCACCCGCGTTCCCTGTCCAGGCCGGCCATCGACCAGGTGCTGACGGGCCAGGTCGCGATAGGCCTGCTGTACCGTACCGGGGGTGCAGTGCCAGCGCTGGGCCATGTCGCGAATCGTGGGCAGCGAATCACCCGGCCGCAGGCGGCCGTACAGGATATCTTCGCGCACCGATTCGGCAATCTGTTGATAGAGCGGCGTTTTGTCCATGGGTTTGGGTCCGTGGGACAATGATACCACAGCCGCTGGCTGGCAGAAAATGGTCGTGCTGCCTGCTCCACCATGGGTGGCAGGGCAGGCAGCTGCAGATTGCCCGAGGGGATTCAAGCGGGGTTATTGGGCATCCCGCCAGGGAGTCGAATCGGGCACGAACAGGGATTGGCCGAACTTATCCTGGCCGAACTGGCCGATTTTTTCCTGTACCGGCACGGAAATGATCCAGTCGACGAAGCTGTTGGCCAGGGCGGCATTGATGTGACTGCCCTTGTCCGGGTTGATGGCAATGACACCATACGGGTTGAACAGGATTTTATCGCCTTCGACCAGCACGGCCAGGTCTAACCCTTCCAGGGTGCGCGCCAGGTATGTCGCACGATCGCTCAGCGTGTAAGCCTGGCGCTCGTCGGTCATCGTCAGCACGGCACCCATTCCCTGGCCGGCCGCCACATACCAATCACCGGCCGGCTCGATGCCTGCAGCTTTCCACAGGGCTTTTTCTTTGCTGTGGGTGCCCGACTCATCACCGCGCGAGATGAAAGTAGCCTGGCTGTCGGCGATCTTTTGCAGTGCGGCGGCCGCATCGGTCATGCCTTTGATGCCCGCCGGGTCGTTTTCTGGCCCCACGATTACGAAGTCGTTGTACATGACGTCTTCGCGCCGTGCGCCGTGGCCGGCAGTCATGAAAGCGTCCTCTTTTGCACGATCGTGCACCAGCAGGACGTCGGCATTACCATCTTCGCCCAGCTTGATGGCCTGGCCAGTACCGACCGCAACCACTTCCACGTTCGTGTTGAATTCCTTCTCGAAGTCAGGCAGGATGACATCCAGTAGGCCGGAGTCATCCGTGCTGGTGGTGGTGGCGAGGATCAATTTGCTCGCCGTGGCTGGCTCAGCTACGGTCGGCGCGACCGTCGGTTCGGCTGCCGCTGGCGTGGGCGCCGCAGCCGGGGTTGTGGTACAGCCCCACAAAGCCACCAGGCAGAGTGCACACAAGACAAACAAGACGACGTTTCGTAGAGACATGGCGCTGATCGAACCTCCTCCTACACGAAATTGGACTGTGGAGATCGCGGCTGTGCTTCACCCAATCCCCACGACTGACAGTGTGCAATTGTAACGATACAAGTATAACAACTACGATGCCAGTTTGTCAATGTCGGGTTGGGGTGATGGTTGTATCCAAGATGGGTGGCAGACCCTTCGGGTTTTCGTCAACGGCCGGGATGCAGCACCGGGAGGCACTGCCATGAAGTACCAGCTATCGGCGATTATGGTGAAAAACCCGAAGGGTCTTGTGTCGTGCCGCAGACATGAAATGCACCCTTGGGATTGAGTTATTCTTCTACAAGCCCCAAGGTGCAGAACAGGCTTCAGATCGTATCCAGGGGAGCGGGTGGATGGACGGGGCCCCACGCGCGAACGCGCGTGCCGCGTCCGGGGGCGGCGGTGACTTCGAGCTGGCCATGGACGGCGGCCATGCGCTCGCGCATCGTGACCAGGCCGAAGTGTTCTTTGAGAGCCAGTGTTTCCAGGCGTACTGGTAAGGTGAAGCCAGGGCCCTCGTCCCACACCTGGAGTTCGTAGGTGTCGCCGTCGAGCAACAGGCTGACCCAAATCTCTTTGGCCTGTGCATGTACGAGGGCGTTGTTGAGTGACTCCTGAAACACCTTGAACAGTGTAATCCCTACCGGGTCGGCCAGCATCATGCCGTGGTGCGACACGTCCAGGTAAACCACCACGTCCGATTTTTGCATGATATTGTAGATCACCTGGGCCATGGCGGCATCGATGCCCATGACGTCCAACACGTCTGAGCGCAGCGTGCCGCAGATGCTGCGTGTCACGGCCATGATGCGGTTGGTTTCTTTACGCACCCGTTCCAGGGATTGCGCCAGGTCTGGTTCAAGGCTCGCCGCCTGGTCGCGGCATTCACAAATCTGATATCCGAGGGCCAACAGGTCCTGCACCGGCCCGTCGTGCAAGTCCCAGGCCAGCGTGCGTCTTTCTTCTTCGCGTGCGGTCAGCAAGCGCTGCTGGGCCGTTTCCAGGGCTTGTAGGGCTTCTTCCAGGTTGCTCATGAGCAGGACGTTCGATGCGGCCAGGGCAGCTTGCTCGCCCAAGGTCGACAGGATGGCCAGGTCGGCCGCCTCGAAAATGTCGTCATCGCGTTTTTTCCCCAGGACCAGCAGACCCACCAGTTGTCCTTCTCGCACCAATGGAATGTACCATGCGATGCTGCCGTCGGCATCGAGTGGGTTGTGCTTGTTGGATTGGCGAACTGGGATGGAGGTTGTGACGGTTCCCAGGGTCGTCTGTACCAGGTCGAGCGGCAGTGAGGCGGGCATGTCCAGGCCCAGCCCACGCTCCAAGGCCAGGTGTCCTTCGTGGGCATACAGGTACAGTGCGGCACCGCGCAGGTGGAGACCTTCGACGGTTGGCGGCACCAGGCGCTCGGCCAATGCCTGCCGCGTGGTCACGCCACCCAGGGCACGGCTCACCTGGGCAATGACGGTCCGGTAATCATACCACCCCCCGTAGAAGAGGCGATCCACCAGGTTTTGCACACCATCGCGTAGGGGAATGAACATGGCGGCCAGGATCATGGTCACCAGCGCCCCAATCAGTGGTTCGAGGGCTGTGGGGTTGACGAATAGAGGCCGCAAGAGGGTGACGCCAACGCCGGTACCTACCAGGAACAGGCCCGCCCAAATGAGACCCAGGGTGAAGGTCACCAGGCTGCGGTTGAAAAATCGATCAAGGGGTGACAGGTCCTGTTTGACGATGACGTAGGCATGTACGATGGGTACCAGCATTAGGAACAGGAAGCTGATCTGGTAGGGCACACCTGCGCCAGGCCCCCACAGAATGTCCGGCAGCAGTGAGAGAAACAGCAGAGGGGCAAACCCCAGGGCAGTGCTTATGACCAACCCGCGCACCCGGCGGCGCAGCATGCCCGAAGTCGTGGTGAAATAGGTGTGGGCCATGACCAGGGTGAAGCCGAAGAGGGCGATGGCCACGTACACGCGAATGAGCGTGCGCACGCCGTTGTGCAGGTCGCTGTTGGGCGGTGTGCCAAGTCGGATGGCCACGTAAAATGCCGCCAGGATGAGGCTGATCACCAACAAAACCAGCTGGGCCTGACGTGGTTTGACATAATTAACCAGATTCTGGGTGGCTTGAAAAGAGAGCAGCAGCAGTGGCACAGCGAGCAGAAGGAGGTTGAATATGGGGCCGGCCCACGCGATGCCCAGGCTGGAGAGGTGACCGGTGGCCAGGATGACCGTGACTGCCTGGGCCAGGGCAAAATAGGCCGCGTGACTGCGGGTTGCCGGCCGTAGGGCAAATACTACCACGGCCGACAGCCAAAAGGCGAATCCTGTCAAGACAGGAATGAAACGCCACATGCGGTTTTCTGCATCCGGCGCGCCAGCCACGAGATCGATCGTTACGTTCTGCCCATTGCGCAGCAGGAGCAATTCGATACTCTGGCCGATGCGGTTGGTGTATGACAGCCCGCTGACAGGGGAGCCATCGACGGTCATCACCACGTCACCCGACTGCACGCCCGCGCTCAGGGCTGGTTCTTCGACCGTAACCACCACCACCCGGTCATCGACCAGGCGCCAGGTCAACCCGTAGGTTGGCAAGTTGACGGCCACCATGGCCTCAACCAGCAGCACCAGGCTGACAATGGAAATGACAAAGCGCGGCAAATAGAGCTTGACGGCGTTGTCCGGCCACGTGATACGCTCACGCTTGAGCCAACCGCTCAGGTTTGTCAGAGTCGAACTCATAGATGCAAAACCACGGTAGGAATGATCGTACCGAGCGACCGGTACGCAATGAGGGTACTGGTATCCCTGATCCTATCGCGCACACCAACCAGGGTACCCCCTCACACGCGCGGTCTACGCACGATCAGCCGGCAGCTGACCAGCACTGCATGCGAACCTCCAGGGTCTGTCATCCATGCAGTTGCCGGAGGTCGTGCCTCGCAGCGGGTCTGGAACAGTGTGGGTAGGCAGCGTTCAAAGCCGGTCGTGCATGCGCGTCATGCACCGCAGGCGTCTGGTGCGCTCATGGAGTCCCACCATAGGGGACCGCCTGGTACCGAATCGGTGTTCCAACGCGCACGCAAAGCCTGTGGCGTCAGTGCCAGCAGGGGGCGACATTGCACTAACAGCTGACGCTCAGACTCGGTCAGGGCATACGCAGCCAACGCGCTATCGGGATCTCCTCCGAATTTCGTGCGGAAATCCGAATCGGATGCCAAACGTAGCATCACTGCCTCCAATTCTCTCACAACATCCTCCATGTTCCGAACTGAACGTATCTCTCTTGCGCCAGCAACCATTTCTGAATCGATGCCGTATTCTATCCATATGCATTATAGTGCAGGTGGCATCGTGGACCAAATTGCCGTTTCCAAAGGGGCTGTCTAGTGTTCAGCAGCTTCGCCGTTGCGCCAGGCCCAGGCCACCGCTTCGGCGCGCGTACGGACGTTCAACTTGGTGTAGATACTGGTCACGTGGTTCTTGACGGTGCCCTCGGTGATGTGTAAATCCTTGGCGATGCGCTGGTTGTCCCAGCCACGGGCGAGGAGGCGCAGCACACCCATTTCACGGTCTGTCAAACCGACCTGTCCGACGGAAACACTGGATGTCCCACGTGCCAGGTCTGCGACTTTGGACATCACTTCTCGGCTGTACCACACTTCACCGCGATTCACGGCGCGAATGGCATCGATGACGGTATCGAGGGCTTCCTCTTTCAAGAGGTAACCGGCCGCTCCTGCTTGCAGCATGCTTTGCACGTAGTGTTCATCGGTATAAGCGCTGAGGGCCAGCACGCGGGTATCCAGGTGATGCGCACCGATCATTTGGGCAACTTTGGTGCCATCGATGCCGGGCAGGCGGCAGTCCATCAAGGCGACGTCTGGGCGCAGCTGGTCGATAAGATACAGCGCATCGTCACCGCGTGCCGCTTCACCGACGACCTCGATGTCACCGGCCTTGCTCAGTGCACTGCGGATTCCCGTTCGTATCGCTGGATGGTCATCGATGATAACAACGCGGATAGTCATATCGTTAGTCTTGCCCTGAACCCGCGGGATACTTGGTGCATTACGCTGGTCATGTTCATTCGAATTGGCTCATCGGGGCAGACGAGGGTGGAAAAACAACCGGGTGCCGGTGCAGCAAGTGTGCTCCCTGCACCGACCCTGGCTCGTGTTGATCGTAACGTATCATAACATGGCTGCCACGCAGCAGCAAATGTTTCCTCATGGTAGCGTTTGTTGCAGTTGTGGTAAACTATAACCAGCAGGTTTCGACACAAGGAAGGCAGATCGTGGCTGTTGCGTGGCTGGTGCAGCGTCTGATCGATTGGCTGACGGCTCTGGCGACCTGGTACTACCATCGCAAGTACGGGGCACTGGCCTCGCGCCTGGGCGGCGGGGTTGTGCCAGGTGATGGGCGCCGTGGCTTCGTGGTCATCCAGATCGATGGCCTGGCCTACGACTATTTGCTGGCAGCGTTGGAGATGGGGATTGCCCCCACCTTGAAGCGGCTGCAGCAGCGCGACGGATTTCGACTGCAATCGTGGCGCTGTGGTTTGCCCAGCAGCACACCGGCGGTGCAGGCCGGTATCATGTTCGGTAACAACTGGAACATCCCGTCCTTTCGCTGGTACGACAAGACCAGCGGACAGTCCATCGTCTGCAAAGTACCGGCACAGCTGGAGCGGCTGCAAGCGCGCCTCGAGGTGGGGCGTTATGGGTTGTTGACCGGTGGTTCCAGTTATTTCAATCTCTTCGACGGCGGCGCGCGCACGTCGTTTATGACCCTCTCCGCCCTGGGGAGGCATCACCTGTTCGAGAATGTGCGCGGTTCATTCTTTTTCCTCCTGTTCGTGCTGAGCCCGCGTCGAGCGCTGCGCACCCTGTGGCTGGCCGCGACCGAGTATGGTCGTGACCTCTGGCGCCGGCTGCACACCGGGCCGCCGCGCACCACCCCCACAAGCCCCTGGTCGCGCGTGCGTGCGGCCCTGTCGGCTCCGCTGACCACACTGCTGGCACCCCTGCCGGCAGTGACCCTGAGCATCATCTTTCGCGAAATCCAGACCTTTGCCGTAGGACTGGACATCTACCGCGGCGTGCCCGCCATCTATACGGATTATTACGGATACGACGAACAGGCGCATCATCACGGCCCCCTCTCGACGGAGGCCCTGCGTGCGCTGCGTGCCATCGATGACTGCATTCGGCAGATCGATCACGTACGTCGCCAGTTCCGTCACCGTCGGCCGTACGATTTGATCATCCTGTCGGATCACGGCATGAGCAGCTGCCGGCCGTTTCAGGAAACGTACGGCCAAACCCTCGGTGAATTCGTACGCGATCACACCGGTCGCGCCGTCGTCGATGCCCATGTCGGTTCCACCTCTTGGAGCGCGCTGCAGGACCAGGGTCTCTTGCAGGAGCTGCAGATTGCCGAGGACACCGTGTCACCGCGCTCACAACCCCTGGTGCGCATGCTGCGGCGGGCCATGCTCAAAGGCATGACGCACGATCCGGAGGTGCAGCACAGTTACGATCTGGCCCGTCACAGTGACGTGGTGGTACGCGCGGCGGGCAGCCTCGCCCATATCTATTTCAACGTCACGCCCGAACAAATGGACGTGAGCGAGATTGTATTGCTGTACCCGGCACTGCTACACGCCCTGCAGACCCACCCCGGCATTGGCCTGGTGTTGGGACGCGAACGGGGACAGGCGGTGGCCGTGACCGCACACGGTGTATGCCGTCTGTCGCACTTGATTAACCAAGGCGCCATGCCCCGGCTGCAGAAGCCGCAGCGCGAAATCCAACAGATGGAACGACTTGTGCGTTTTCCCAACAGCGGGGACCTGGTCATTCTGGGCACCTGGTATGCCGATGGTTCGGTGGTTGGATTCGAAGACCATCGGGCCAGCCATGGTGGGTTGGGTGGGCCCCAGGACTATGCCTTTTTCCTGGCCGAGCCCGAATTGACCTGGGACCTGGCGGAAGTGTACAACGCGACCCAACTGCACAGCTTTTTTGTCACGTGGTATGGGGATGCCGCGTCACGTGCCGCCGGTCAGAACCACACCCCACCGCAGTCAGTCAATTGACAACACCCTACCTCTGGGGTAAAATCCGGCCCAAGATTATCGTATCCAGCAAGCGAGTGTCCGGTCAGGTGAGAAAATGCACCGATTCCGCCGGTGTGTGAGCACAGTAGGGTGACAATGTGTAACCTGACAGGAGGAGGAGTGCCGCGTTGAGCAAGTTCTATTATGGTGGCCAGGCTGTTGTCGAAGGGGTCATGATGCGTGGGCGTCGCATGATGACGGTCGCGGTGCGTAACCCCAACGGTGATATCGTTGTGCACCAGGAACCCTTGAAGGCCAAAATTTATACCAGTTCTTGGGGACAGTGGCCGTTCGTACGCGGGCTCAGTATGCTGTGGGATACTCTTGGCCTGGGCATGCGGGCACTGCTGTGGTCGGCCAACGTGGCCATGAGTACCGAGGAAGAAAAGGTCGAATTCACCGGCCCCCTGGCCTGGACGACGGTTGCGGCGTCACTGCTGCTCTCCGTGGCCATCTTCTTCTTGTTACCTTCGGCGGTCGCGCAGATTGCCGAACGCTGGTTACCTGGCCAGCTCACCAGCGCCTTCATCGAGGGCGTCGTCCGCCTGACCCTGTTCATCATCTACCTGTGGCTGATCGGTTTCATGCCCGATATCCGGCGTGTCTTCATGTACCACGGTGCAGAACACAAGACGATCAATGCCTACGAAGGGGGCGCACGCATGGTGGCCTCGGAAGTGCGACGCTTCAGCGTGCAGCATCCGCGCTGCGGCACGAGCTTCCTGTTCATCGTGGTTGCCCTGTCGATCGTCCTGTTTGCGCCGTTCCACTTCGACCAGTGGTATCTGCGCCTGGGC